>CALVYL010000025.1 GCA_944372215.1 uncultured Bacilli bacterium
AAATTTTGATGGCAAATTGGAATAAATGTTACATATCTATTATAACTGCACAAAACTAAAAAAGTTTTTATTGACACGAATTTGACAAAATATAAAAAATATGATACAATATATGACGTAAAAAAGGGGGAATTGAAAATGAACAATTATGTACCATTTAAAACAGTTGATGGTAAAAAAACTGTTGATATGGATTTATGGGATATACTTATAGAATATGGGGCTGAACAACCAAAAGAAAAAAAGATTGATATACCTTTTAAAAATGTTGATGGCAAACCAGTAGTTGATATGGATTATTGGGATTTACTTTTAGATCTACAAGATGAACCTGAGTTTTTATATGATAAATGGGAACCAACATTTAATGATTATACTGAAGAAAAGCCTATTATTACTACTAAAGTACCAGAAGATACTGTTAAACCTGAAACATTAATAGTTAATTTAGAACCAGAAATAACTAAAACAGAAAAACAAGAAGAAGAAATTTATCAAGAAATGAGTGTATTTGTTAAACCAAAACCTCAAACTCCATCACTTGCTTCTGTTGTCCGTCGTAAAGTTTATGCTATATGGCGAGATTGTATAGTTACTAATCCTCATGATTGGGATAATCCTGATTATGTAATGGGTAAAGGTATTAATAATGAGTTTGCTTTTCAACCAGATAAAATCATTGAATATAGCGATGAAATTATCATGTTACTGCGTTTAGTGGATAATGCCACCACTATTGAAGAATTAAAGGTATTTAATAGTGGTGAAGAATGGACAAAATTAATTCAACCAGTAGAATTCCTTATGTCTTTAGGAGATGCCTTATATCAAATGAAATATGATAAGCAAATTGTTATGGAAAAAGGTACAGCTCGGGTAAGAGTAAAATAGTGAGTTTCCTCACTATTTTTTTATGTTCTCAATGGCCTTTAAAACTCCAATTTTACCATATGCATAGCTTAAGCCTCCTTGCAAATATGCTATATATGGTTCTCTTAATGGGCCATCACAGGAAAGTTCAATTGATGAACCTTGGACAAATGAACCACTAGCCATTATTATATCTTCAGCATACCCCGGCATTGGTGCAGGTATTGGTAAACTTAAAGCATCAATTGCACTACCACTTTGAATTCCTTGCACAAACTTAATTAAAGTATCTTTATCATTAAATTTGATGGCTGTTACAATATCTACTCGTTCTTCATTCCAACGAGGATCTACTTGATAGCCCAATTCTTCTAAAAGAAAGGCCGCTAGTACACCGGTTTTTAAACTAGCTGCTACTACAGATGGCGCCATATATAAACCTTGATATAACCTTTTACTAGCTCCTAAACTTGGTCCAACCTCTTTAGCTTCACCACAAACATTAAGTCTTTCACTACATAGTTTAATTAAATCCCGACGCCCCACAATATAGCCGCCGTTTTCGGCGATACCACCACCAAGATTCTTTATTAAGGAACCCACACAAATATCAGCTCCAACTTGAGTAGGTTCTTTTTTAGTAACGAACTCACAATAACAATTATCAACCATAATTATGACATCTTTATTTACTTTTCTAATTTCTTTAATTACTTTTTCTAATTTTTCGATACTAATACTTTTTCTTAAACTATAGCCCTTAGATCTTTGAATTTCAATTACTTTAACAGGATTATTTTCTAAATATTTAATTATAGCTGGTATATCAAAATCATCATCTTTTAAATCTATTATTTCCGTATTAATATTAAAAGCTTTTAAAGAACTAGGATTATTATCCATACCAATTACTGATGTTAAAGTATCATAAGGCTTACCACTAATACAAAGTAAAGTATCCCCTGGCCTTAAAAGAGCAAATAATGCTGTACTTATGGCATGGGTCCCCGAAATAAATTGCACCCGAACTAAAGCATCTTCACTTTTAAAAATCTCGGCATAAACCCGCTCTAATGTATCTCTTCCTAAATCACCATAGCCATAACCAGTTGTACTATTAAAATCTGCTTCACTAACATTACATTGCCAAAATGCTTCAAGCACTTTTCTACTATTAAATTCTTCAATTTCCGCAATTTTTTGAAATATATCTTGTAATTTATTTTCCATATCCACCATCTACCTTAATAACTGCATCATTAATATAATTATTATTAGCTAAGAAAAATACAGTACTTGCTATATCTTCCGCATTACCAAATCTTTTTAAAAAAATCTTTTCTTCTTCTGCTTTTTTAAATTCCGCAAATAAATCTTTATTCATATCAGTATTTATCCATCCTGGTGCTACCACATTAACCCGAATATTAGGAGCTAAAAACTTAGCAAAATCATGACTTAAAGCAATTACACCAGCTTTTGAAGCATCATAATCACAAGATTCAATAATTCCTCCATAAGCATTATTACTAGCAATATTAATAATTATCCCTTTAGACATCACCTCAAGAGCATATTTACTAACTAAAAAAGTCCCCAGCAAATTAACTTTTAACACCTCTAAAAAACTTTTACTATTTTTATCTTCCAAAGGTTCATCTTGAGCGATACCCGCATTATTTACTAAAACATCTAAAGTATTAAATTTATCTTTAATTACTTTAAACATGGCTTTTACCTCATCTTCTTGACTAACATCACATTTAATACATATTACATCAACATGATAATTATTTTTAATATATTGTTCTAACTCTAAAGCATCTTTTTGACTATTATTATAATTAATCACTACATTATAGCCTTCGCTCGCAAACTTTAAAATAGTAGACTTACCAATACCTCGAGACCCACCAGTAACTAAACAATTCATAACATCACCATAAAGAATATACCACAAATAACTTTAAAAATAAAGAAAAAACTCCTAAGAGTTTTCTTCAATCATTTCAACAAATACCTCACCACTAAATATTCGGCCTTGATCATAATTTTGCGGTTCACCGGTACCATGTAGAGTAAAATCAACTGTATATTCTTGTGTCGTATTTGGTTCTATAGCTACACGTGATGCAAAAGTATAATCACTTGTTGGAGCTGTAGTCCAATTTTGATTAAAGCCATCATTATTACTAGTTATCCGATACCAGAAATTAGTAGATGTAAAGGTATTTTCTAATACTGTCCAACTAATATTATAATATATTGTTTGGTTAGTTGTATTTTGAACTGTAAAGCCTATACTTGGTATAGTTGTATTTACCCCTTGACCTACTTGATCATCTGGATAAACATTATCAGCAATTACACCATCAGTACTATCAAATATAACAATTAAACTAGCTGTAGTAAAGTCCATTGCCCCATCACCAGTCTGCGAGCTTCCGCCGCCACCATTGCCATCGACACTGACATTAGTACAATTACTATCACAAACATTATCTTTATCTTCATCACAGTTGATATCACAAACACCATCGCCATCAAGATCTAAATCTAAATCTTTGATACCATCGTCATCGATATCCCTATCAAAATCAACAATGCCATCACCATCGATATCAACATTTAAATCCGGCCAACCATCATCATTAGTATCGCAATTTATATCACAAACGCCATCACCATCAGTATCTTGATTAATTGGATTAAAGATGGAACCATCTTCTAATAAAATATTAAATATTGGTTTTCTATTGCCGCGATAATCAATATTACGATCAGGCAAATCATCTTTATCAGTATCACAATTTATATCACATATGCCATCATCATCTAAATCAATATTTAAATCAGCAATACCATCACCATCAATATCGATATTTAACTCAAGTCTCGCCAAATAATGGACCCCCATATATGTTGCAAAACCACCAACAAATAGAAATGCTAAAGCAAAAAGAACAAACAAGAACATATTATTATTTTTCTTAAAAGTAAATATTAATCTACTACCAATTTTTTCTACTCGTAATGATCCCGGTAAATAAACCTCATTATCTTTAGAATCAAAACAAATATTTAAAACTTTATCAATATGCTTTTTAGTTACCTCAATTTTACCATCATACATACTATCCAATTTTTCTTTTAGGATACTATCTTGTTTTTTACTATCTAAAAGCATAAATTCTTTTAAATTTAATTCTTCTCTTTTACTAGTTTTTGTAATATTTATTTCTTCATCTTTTTTTCTTTTCGCCATAAATACACCTTCCTATTTTAATAATGCAAATGCTTTTTTACTTTTCTTATCAAAATTATCAATAAAATCTTTAAATTCTTTATTTACACTATTAACAATCTTTTCTTTTCTCTTACTAGCTTCCTTAAATTCTTTATTAACTAATTTTTTAAATTCTTTCATATCAACATTACCTGAAAATACAAAATCATTAATTAATTTTGATATAATAGCTTCATTATAAACAGTATCTTCCCGATTCTTATTTTCTACCAAAGCATCACTATCTATAAAAAATGCTAAATCATATTTTTCTTTAATTTCTATATCTTTTAATTCTTTAGTTTCTTTAACCATTGAGGTCATAGGAACAATATTATTTTTTTCCAAATATTCCCATAATTCCAAAGCTTTAATAAAGTTTGGTTCTTTTAAAATAACATTAGTTTTGCGAATTGGACTCCGTACCGGAGATGATTCTTTTAAACTTTTAATAAATGTTGAATTACGAAAAGCTCCTAGAACATCTCTGATATGTTCAATTCGCTCTTCAATAGTATGTCCATCTTTCTTTTCATTAACCTCATCATTAAAATTACTTTCTAAATTAACACTAATCTTATAATTAGCATTCTTAGTTTTAGCAACTCCTGTATAAGTTACAATATTATTTATTTTTGCATAGGACTTTTGATCAGATTCATTTAATTTATTTTGAACAAACATATATAAATTATCCACTAATGATTTAATGAATCTATTTTCATATAAATCAACAGTTTCTTCCCGATATACATTTAAAAGTTTCAAAGGAATTACAGTACCATCTTCATGTACCTCTTGAATCAAATTAGTATTCTGCGCCAAATGCCTGATTGATTCTTCAGTTACAACTTTGGCTTTTTCGATCGGTACAATATTTTCTTCTTGAACAATAAATCTTCTCGGATTACGAATTATATTATCTAAGTAAGGGATACATTCTTCGATCATATCCATCCAAGATGTATCACTTACTTTTTTTTCAATATCTTGTTTAACTAATATATCAGAATTCGTAGTTTCAATAAATTTAGTTATTTTATCTTTATTTAAACTATTTATATATTCGGTTATATCCATAATTCACCTAAATTGTTTTCTTCAAGCGAAGCAAATATGCTTTACATTCTGGAGTTTTACCTGTTCCAAATAATTTTTCAAGATATTGAATCAAACCATCAATTTGATCTTTGATATATGCTAAATTCAATTGTTCAAATTTTCTTAAAATCTTATGAGCAATCAAATAGTCAATTGCATCAACCTCATCACCACCGCAGGCAACAAAAGCTGGCACGAATTCTTTTAATTGTTTAACAATTCTGTTACCAAATGCTAGTCTAAAGTGATCAATTACATATCTATCAAGTTGCGCAACTTTTTCTAAAGTTTCATCAGTTACTGGATGTTCTTCACTAGCTTTGGCAAATTGTTCTTCAAAATATTTATAACCTAATTTTAAATTTTCTGTATCTGGAGCTTCAAATTCTTCACACTTATCATCAATAGCAATAGGCATTGCTCTATCATACACTTTATCAGTAATCATAAATGTTGAGTCATCGTTATTGATTGTTCCAATATACCACATATTTTCTGGTATTTTAAGTTTACCACCATCAAGTTTTACTGGGTCATTTGGCCATACATTTGGTACTAATTCAACCACCCAGTCCTTTTTGTTTGGTAATTCTAGGATTGATAACATTTCGGCAAAATAATATTCAACCCGCGAGATGTTCATTTCATCTAGTAATGTTATATAAACTTGATCCGTATATTGCGCTTCATACATTTTTTCCAAAATTTCTGTTTCATTAAATTTCTTGGTAAATTCATTGAAATAACCAAATATTTCGGTTGAATCACGCCATGATGGTTGAACACTAGCTACAGTTGTTTCATTTTGTACAAATGAACCAAACGCATAAGCAAGAGATGTTTTACCAGTACCACTTATACCTTCCAAAATAATCAATTTATTAGAAGCAAATGAAGCAATAAACAATCTAATTAAATGAATATCATAATATAGATGTAAACGTGATGCTGAATAATTTCTAAACATATCACATAAGTCTTTTAAGTTGTAATCATTATGAATTTCTTCTAAAGGTTGATCTTTATATTTAGCATCAACTCCACTAAGTTTGAAGAATCTACTTTCACCTTCTTTTAATTCATTTTTAATATTGCCTTCTTCATCATATTCAATATTACCTTCTTCATCAGTAATTTCGGCAAATTTTTCATTTTGTTTCTTTAATTTTAATATTTCTCCATTTAAATTTTCTATTTCTTCAATCAATCTATCTTCTTTTTTAACATTACGACGATATTTAATATAAGTTCTAATTGATTTATATATCAAAAATATTATTAATGCAAATAACCCTAATAACAGAATAATTGACAAAATCATGATTACTAGGCCCATACCTGTTAAATCACTACGATAATCATTAATAACTGTAATATAATTGACAAAATTAAACATTTGCCAAATACCATTACCAATCCCCTTTAAAATAGTTAGTAAACCTTCAAAGAAAGGTTCCATAAACTGTGTAAAAAATTCACCATAAACATCCATAAATTAATCCTCCTTATTCTTTATTACAAACTTAATATTATTTTTTTGCCACTCATACATATTTTCGGCATTGTTATCAATAAATTCTTGTTTAACAATTATTTCCATATCATATGTAAATATATCTGATGAAACATTATCTACCTCATCATATTCATAAATAATATTAATTCCTAAGTGTCTTGCCTCATTTAATAAATCGTTATATTCGGCTTCCTCCTGAATATTAACCAGTAACTTTAAATATTCTTTAATATAATTATTATTAAACATTTTTAATAAACTGCTTTTTTTCTTAAGTATCCCATTAACAGGAACTAAATAATTAATCATATCTCTATTGCTTATTAATTCTTCTAATATATTGACCGTTAATAATTCATATGAAATACTCAAAAATTTAGCTTCATAATTTTTAGCAACATCTTTAACTATTGCTTCATCATAACTAGCTAATCCCGGAATATTATATTTAAATTCATATTTATAATACATTGGTTCTCCGGTATATAAGTAATATTTATTTATACAATTTTCATCCTTATAATACAAAAAGGCTTTTTCATCTTCTTTAATATTTTTCTTGATTTGTTCAAATAACGCATTAATACTAACTTTATCATTATTATAAACTTTTAAGACATTAGTCTTCTTTAAATATAGTAAAAGATATTTAAATTTATTTTTAGTATCTCCAAAATTGCCATCAACTACATTACAAGCAAAATCTAAATAACAAGCAGTACATATAATGACCGACAATAAGAATGTTTCATTTTTATTATCTTTTAATATATTTAAAGTATTATTATCTTTACAATATTCAATAATAGCTTGTAAAACATTATTAATGTTATCATTAGAATACTTTATAGGATTATCTCTATTAGCATTATTTTCAAAATAATACACATTAGCATATTTTTCTATTACTCCTTTAGCTAACCCTTTAAATTCTTCCCTATTCTTCCACAACTTATTATCTTCAACACTAATAATTTCTTCTAAAATCTTGGCATATTCAAATAAATCCTTTTTCTTCTTTTCTACATATTTATCGATAACATTTAAACTCACTATCTATGTCACCTAACCTATCTTAATAAATTATACCAAACAAAAAAATAGATTGCAATAAACATTGTCTATTTTTTCAAAATTTATTACAATGCCATATAATTTTTCCAAAATGTATTTACAAATAGGAAATTGTTTGGTATAATTTTTTTGTTAGTGGATATAATATATTAGTAGATTATATCTACTTGGAGCCATGTGGCCTAAGATTTATTCTTAGATGAGCAAACGGTTCTACCCGCGTAGGCGCTAGGCGCCGCTTTAAAAAGTAACCTTCGGGTTGCTTTTTAAATGTGAAAATTGTTCGGTTTTTAGTTTTAATGCCACATAGATTTTTCCAAAATATATTTACAAATAGAAAATAATTTGGTATAATTTAGTTGTTAGTGGATATAATGTATTAGTAGATTATATCTACTTGGAGCCATGTGGCCTAAGATTTATTCTTAGATGAGCAAACGGTTCTACCCGCGTAGGCGCCACGCGCCGCTTTAAAAAGTAACCTTCGGGTTGCTTTTTAAATGCTAGAATCGTTTGTTTTTAAGTTCCTTCAGTAACTTACGCATTTCCATGTTTTCAAAAAATATTTTTTCGTTTTTAGAAATATATAATTTATGCTTAAATTTATAGTAGTATTTATCCATAAAGGTAAGCATATCTGCTACTTGAAATAGTTTTTCGTTAGTTTTATCAAAATCACTAATAAAAGATATATTAAAATCTTTAAAGACCTCTTCTAAAATTGCTGCTAATTGTGATTGTCCATTATCATAATAAATAACTATTTTATCAAACTTTTGGAAAAACTTATGATTACTAGTTACTAAATCTCTTAATTCAGAGGTTAATTGTTTCTTTAACAATTTATAGGTATCAGTATATTTTTTGTTTACTACAATACTTTTTAATTTAACTGGCGATCTTTTTGTGAAAACAAATAGGGAATTAAATATACTTTGTCTTAATTCAATTGATAAATCTTTATAATCACCTTTATGTCTAATTAAGTCGGCGGTATGAATCATTTTAGTAAATTGCAGTTTTTTTAATCGTTCTTTAAATGCATTTAAAAAAGGTTCCATATTATTAAAAGAACTTAAAAAGACAAATGATACAACATAAAGATCTGATGCGTTATCATTAATTCCAAAATCTCCGGATTCGTCGATAAAGATGTTTAATTTTTTCATGTATTGCTCCCTAGATTTTTCTCATAAACACCTTTTATCTCACTCTTGTAATTATATATTATAAATTATATTATCAATTTTTACCAGTGTTTTTTATTAAAAACTTTACAAATTTATTACAAAGCAATTGTAAATATCTTTAAAATAAGCTAAAATTATAATGGAGGGTAAGTATGAAAGATATTACAAATGAAGAAATTGTTAATGCTTTTAAAAATATTGATACAACTAGTTATGATCCAAGGTTATCACAACATATCGCAAAACGAGAAGAAGCTGATAAAATATATCGATATATCAAAAGAATTATTGAAACCAGAAGCGATCAATTAGATTCGGAAGATATTGATAAGGCTCTAAATATATTTCGCAATCAAGAACAAATAGCTATTTTAAATGCCGCCTATAACAGGGCGATAAATGAAAGTAGAACTAAAGAAAAAATTGAGTTTAAAAAAGAAAAAAGAACTAACAATAGGAAAAGTGCTATAGTTATTGCTAGTTTATTTGCAACTCTAATGATTGGCTGTGGTACATCTAATATATTATTTCCTATTGATAATCAACCTAGTGAGCCAGTAATTGAAGAAACTGTCGGATATCAATCATTTAATACTGGTAAAGTAAATACGATATCCTATAGTGCGGATGAAATCGCCGAGATGGCCGATGATATCCTAAATTACCAGGGTAATGTAAGTTATGATTTTGTTATATATAGCTATTTTATAGAATTAAATAAAAATCCTTTGGCGGTTAAAGATAATATGAATTTATTATTTGGTTATTTATATCAAACAATGAATTATGATATTAATTCTTATGATCCTAATTTAGTTAGTACTATTCATTATCCATCATTTGATGATTATCTAGCGGCCAATGGTTATAGTAGTATTGCTCAATATAAAGGAATAATGAGTAACATGGCTAGTGAACAACAAGTATATTTAGATAATTCTTACGGAGGTAGATAATGCCAGATTATATTACAATTAATAATATTGATTATCTTATCTTAGATGAAATAACTATTAATAATATTAGATATGTTTATTTAAGTGAAGAAGATAATCCTCTAAATTTTATGGTACGTAAAGTAGTACTTGAAGATAATACCGAATATCTAGTAGGATTAGATACTGATATTGAAATAAAAACTGCTTTAAATGCCTATTTTACAAAACATAAAGAAGAAATCAATTGATTTCTTCTTTTATTCTAACCAAACATTTAGTGTTTGATTTAAATCGATAATAGCTCCGGCGGCAATACTTTGACTAGTTACATATCCATAACCACTATATTCTAAAGGTAGGCCAATTAAATTAGTATATGTTTGCACATCATTTAAACTCCAACCCGTTAAATCTGGCATAGTTATTTCATTACTATTAGTAACTAAAAACAATTTACCATTTTCTAAAACTACACTACCATTTACAGGATATTGATTTATTATATATTTACCATTACCAATAACAATTTTATCAATAGGTAAATTTTCTAAAATACTAGTTACATTATTAATATCTTTACTTAAATAATTATCTACACCATAGACTTTACTTAAATCATTTTCACTAGAATCTTTAGTTAATTTCGCATATTTAGCTATTTCATCGATAGCAGTTGTGACAACCCCTGCAAATCTAGTTGATGTTCCTTCAAAGTGTCTAGCAGCTACATAAACTATATATTCGGGATCTTCTTCCGGGAAAATACCTGCAAAAGATCTAATAGTATCGTATTCCCCAGTCATGTATCCCCCACTTGCTGAAGCTATTTGTGCAGTTCCTGTTTTACCCATTAAACTAACATTAGCATTACTATATGCTTTACCAGTACCTTCACTAATAACTTTATGCATCAATTCATACATTTCTTCAACAGTAGAACTACTATAAACGTTATTAACAACCTCTCTTTTACCTTCATAAGTGACATTACCTTCACTATCAACTATTTTATCAACTATATATGGTTTGATAATATTACCATCATTTGTCATACTAGATAATGCTTGTAACATTTGAATTGGAGTAACACTTATTCCTTGACCAAATGAGGCATTAGATAATTCTGAACGATAAACTACCTCAATATCGCCGATAGCTTCATTAGCTAGTTCAATACCAGTTTGCTTACCAAAACCTAAATCGGCATAATAATCCGGCAATTTCTTATCAGCTTCATCGAGCATTCTAAAAGCCAGTATTGTGGCGGCAACATTAGAAGAATTAGCAAAGCCTGTATCAAAAGTAATTTCTCCCCAACCGCCTCGTTCAGCATCATTGACAATGGTATCACTATCTACTTGAATAGAACCCGATTTATAAATTTCATCACCATCATATAATCCTTCTTCAATTGCTGCTGCAAACGAAAATATTTTCATAACTGAACCCGGTTCATATTGATAACTTACCAAAGGATTCATATAACTTGTAATTGTATTAGTATCATTAGGATCGAAATTAGGACTAGTAGCACTAGCTACAATCGCTCCTGTACTTGCATCCATTACTGTAAATATTGCCCATTCCGTATTATATTCACTAGCCATAGTAGCAACTGCATTCTCTGCTAGTTTTTGAATATCAAAATCGATTGTCAAATATATATCCGAACCATCAACCGCTGGAAATGTATCTTCGGGAGTATTAGGAATTTGATAATTACTAGATGTATATTTTAAATATTTAGTATAACCATTAGTACCCGATAAAACATCATTGAAATAACCTTCAATTCCTAGTTCTCCCACTAACTCATTTTCTTCATTTTTCTTAGCATACCCAATAATATATGAGGCAAATGTCGAATTACGATAATATCTTTTTTTAGAATTACTTTCAAAATCAATTCCTGGTAATTCCAAAGCTTCTATTGCATTTTTTAAAACCTCAGTTATATCATTACCACCAGGTCCTAATTGGGTTTGATATAAATCTTTATTCAAAAGTTCTAAAATTCTTTCTTCACTCATTTCTAGTAATGGTGCTAAAGCTTTAGCAGTAGCTTCTTTATCGACAACATGTCTCGGATTCTCCGGATCTGTTGTCCTAGATGGATCTAAATAAGCAATTACATTATATGAATTAACCGTTGTTGCTAGTTTTTCGCCATTGACATCAAATATTTCGCCACGATTAGCCAGTAACGTCCTTTCAACTGTTGTAATTGATGCAGACATTGCTTGTAAGTTTATCCCATCTACCTCATCACTTAAAACTACATAAGAAAGTTTACCAATTGCTGCTACAAATAAAAAAGCAACAATTAACATAATGAATTTAGATATTTTAACAGTTGCTTTTCTCTTCATCTTATTCTCCTTCGCTTGAAACTATTTTAATATTATCATTAATATAGGATAACCCATATTCTTCAGCTATTTTTTGAATGTTTTCTAAACTAGCTAACTCATCAATTTGCATTGACAAACTTTGATTTGTTAACTCTTGTTGTTCTATATTACTCTTAAGTTCTTCTAATTCATTATTAGTTTCACTTAAAAGGGAACTTGTATAAACATTAAACATTGGTATGGCTAATAATAAACACATTAGTAAACCATACATAAACTTTTCTCCCTTAAGTAACTTTAATCTTTTCTTATTTTTACTAGCCACACTATCATATCCTTTCTACTATTCTAAGTTTTGCACTGGCACTCCGCGAATTTATTGCCAGTTCTTCGGGACCTGCTTCAATTGGCTTTTTATTTACTAGTTTAATCAAAGGCCTATACTCCAGAGGAATATCTCGTTCTCCTCTAAGCATTTCATCAACCTCACTAAATTTTTTAAAAGTTTTTTTAACAATCCTATCTTCTTTAGAATGAAATGTTATAACTGCAAGTCTGCCACCTTTTTTCAGTAATTTAATACATTTTGGTAAAATATCTTCAAGTACCTTAAGTTCATCATTTACGGCAATTCTTAAAGCTTGAAATATTTTTCGTTCTGGATGATGTTTATAAAAGTAATTAGCTCCAACAGCGCTTTTAATTACCTCAACTAATTCCAGAGTACTATTAATATTTTCTTTTTCTGCAAATATTTTTTTAGCAATAATTTTCGATTCTTTTTCTTCCCCATATTCATAAAATATTTTGGTAAGTTCTATTACACTATAAGTATCAATAATATCTTTAGCGCTCATACCTTTACCACTCATTCGCATATCAAGAGGACCATCTTGCATAAAAGAAAAACCTCTCTTAGCATTATCAATTTGGGGTGATGAAAACCCTAAATCAAAAATTATGCCATCAACACTATTAATACCAACTTTTTCCAAGCACTCTACCATATTGGAAAAGTTCGTATTAAATATTTTGTAATTATCACTTATACTTGCTAAAACTTTTTCTGAATACTCCACTGCTTCGATATCTTGATCAAAGGCAAATAGGTATCCCCTTTTTATTCTCTTTAAAATTTCTTTACTATCTCCCGCATAGCCTAAGGTAGCATCAACATATATGCCATCTTCTTTAATATTTAATGATTGGATTAATTCATCTTTTAATACACTATAATGCATCGTTACCCTCAAATAAATGTTCTGCAATTTCCTCTAGTTCGGAAGCATTATCATTCATAAATGAATTAAAGCCATCTTCACTCCATATTTCTAATCGGTCATTCACGCCGATGATGACACATTCTTTGGTCAAACCGGCGTAACTAACCAACGGGGAGGTAATGTTTATTCGACCATTTTTATCGAACTCACAAACAGTAGCACCAGAAAAGAAGGATCTCGAAAATGTACGGGCATTTTTTTTCGTGAAAGGTAGAGTATTTAATTTAGCAACTAGTTTTTCCCATTCTGCTTTGGAATAGACATAAAGACATTTTTCAATTCCCCTAGTGATAATAAATTCATCACCTAATTCACATCGATATGTACTAGGAATAACTAGTCGGCCTTTATCATCGATATTATGATGATATTCACCCAGCAACATAATATCCCCCACTTTCTTCCACAGTTTACCACTGTCCACCATTATGTTACCAAAAATAAAGATAAAAGTAAATATCAAATATTTACTTTTTAAAACATTTACACAATTTTACACTTAATTTACCCGAAGCGGATCAGATTCTGTTCCTGTACCTCCAGCATAAGTAACATCTGGTGTTAGGTAAAAACAAGGGCGTACCGCAGTCGCATTGAGGCTGTTATTCACGGAGGTGTCAGTGACATAGCCAGTACTGTTCACAAGGTACACATAGTTAGTATAGCTCGATTCGCGGGAAATAGTCCATTCGGTTAATCCCATGTACATCCAATTATTATTTCTTATTGATGTACTATTATAAGAACTCACGTCAGTTGTCCATGCGCTATTGCTTGCAGCGAATCCATAATCTGATACGTACATTAACCCTATTTTTCCTGTCCATGTTGTTCCTGTACTTTCGTTATCATGCCATGTTGCTGCTGTTACACTTGATGTGCTATAGCCGTTGACATACCATGTTGCATCTGATATTTGATTTCGGTATGTTGCTCCTAAACTGTTTAAAAATGTTGAGTTTAGATTTGTTGTTGTTAATGTACTACTACTCCATGTGTTCGTTCCACTTGGATTCCAATAATATCTACCTACTGTTGACAGGTCTTGGCTTCCCTGATAAGAACTACCACTGCCATATGTCCCATAATATGCTCCTCCCGTTCCTGTTTGGCTTGTTGTTGGATAATCCGCCATAATTAGTTTTACTTGGTCTCCAAATACTCCGATGACTCGATATAAATTATCACTTGGACATGTTGCTGCATCCGAGCCGAAACATACATAGTTATTTGGATTGGCTCCCGCATATCTATAGGAGTTGTCTCCTGCTCCATTAGCTAAATCCGCATCATGATAATATAATCCATTGTCGCCATCTACTCCTGTATACACTTGAGTTGTTATACATTCTGATAATGTTAATTCTTCACATAAATCTGCTAAGGTTGGGTTATATGATAATTGATTCATCTACGGACAGTTTTTAAAAATCATAAAAATAGATGTAACATACTTGCTACACCTATTGTCCTTTAAACTTGA
>CALVYL010000026.1 GCA_944372215.1 uncultured Bacilli bacterium
AGTTTTTCCACTTTATGTTGATTTAATAGAAGAAAATGGTTATACTTTTCATTTGGCAACAAAAGAAAAAGCATTATGTGATAAATTATACACATTAAGTCCTGTTAAAAATATAATACAAATGAAAAATTTGTTATTATATGATTTAAGAATTGATGAAGAAGAATTAGAAAAATTAAATATGAATATTATAAAAGAACTTAGTGAAAAATATCACTCAACAAATGTTTCATATTTATATAAATTTTTAAGAAAGATAACAATAAAATCTAAAAAATGTTTAAAATATTAAACTAAAAAATGGAGGTTAAAATGCGACTTAGTAATGAATGGATAGATTATGAATGTTTAGATGCTGGGGATGGAGAAAAATTAGAACGTTGGGGTAGTATTATATTAAGAAGACCAGAACCATCAGCGATGTGGCCAGTAAAAAAAAGTGATGCTTGGGAAAACGCAAGTGGTACTTATTTTCGCTTTAAAGATGGCGGAGGTCACTGGGAGTTTATTGATAAATTACCAGAATATTGGACCATTAAATATAAAGATTTAACTTTTAAAGTTAGTCCTACTAATTTTAAACATACTGGTTTATTTCCAGAACAAGCAACCAATTGGGATTTTATGATGGAAAAAATAAGAAACGCTAATAGACCTATTAAAGTTTTAAATTTATTTGCTTATACGGGAGCAGCAACTGTTGTATGTAGTAAGGCTGGTGCTGATGTTGTTCATGTTGATGCCGCCAAGGGGATGGTTGCTTGGGCTAAAGAAAATAGAGATTTATGTGGCTTACATGATAATAACATAAGATTTCTTGTTGATGATTGTCTAAAATTTGTTGAAAGAGAAATTCGTAGGGGTAATAAATATGATGCTATAGTCATGGATCCACCAAGTTATGGAAGAGGACCTAATGGGGAACTTTGGAAACTTGAACATAATCTGCCGGAGTTGGTAGAAAAGTGTAGTAAGCTGTTAAGTGATAAACCATTGTTTTTCTTAATTAATGCTTATACAACTGGTATATCTAGTACAGTTTTATATAATATTTTAAAATTAACTATTGCGAGTGTTTATGGTGGAAAAGTAGATAGTGGAGAAATAGGACTACCAATAAGTAAAAATGGGTTAGTCTTACCGTGTGGTATTTATGGACTATGGCAAGATTAAAATATTATATGAAGACAATCATATAATTGTTGTGGAAAAACCTGTAAATATATTAGTTCAAGCAGATATTACAAAAGATATAGATATGTTAACTTTAATAAAAAAATATCTCAAAGAAAAATATAACAAACCCGGCAATGTTTATTTAGGGTTGGTGCATCGCTTAGATCGACCAGTCGGAGGTGTTATGGTTTTTGCTAGAACTAGTAAAGCAGCAGCTAGACTTAGCGAAATGATTCGCAACTCTAGTTTCAAGAAAACTTATCTAGCAATTGTTTGTGGTAATTTAAAGGGTAGTGGTGAATTTGTTGATAATATTTTAAATGATGAATTTAAAGTTAGTATTGATGCATCTGGGAAGATGGCTAAACTAAAATACCAAGTAATTGCGAGTGTTCAAAATCTATCTTTGGTTAAAATTAATTTAATAACTGGCAGAAAACATCAAATAAGAGCTCAATTTGCCTATCACGGATATCCTTTGTGGGGTGATCAAAAATATAATGATAATGCTAAATCTGGTGAACAAATTGCCCTGTGGGCTTATAATATAAAGTTTAAACATCCGGTGAGAGAGGAAATAATGAATTTTACTAGTTTACCTAATTTAGATAAATATCCTTGGAGTTTATTTAAAAATGATGTTGATAACTTATAAGTTTTCAACATTATTTTTTTGGTAACAATTGTTTTTAATAGACAATTAATAAATAAAATGATATTCTAATTATGAATAGGGTGTGATTTAGTGCAAGACAGAGTTAGATATGAGAATCCTGGTAATCCATTTATAAATATTATTGCAGGAATAATATTATTTTTATTAGGTGTTTTTTCTCTAATTGTTTGTTTATTCGGTTCTTCGCCGGAGGATTATTATATAAATACAACTGCAACAGTGATTAACTATGTTTATAATGATTATAATTTAAATTCGGAGATTTTAGAATATACGGTAGATGATGTAACATATGAATCTTATTTAGATAATTATGATGATGTATTACTGGAAATTGGTTCATCCGTTGACATTATGTATAATCCTGATAATCCCGAAGAAATTGTTGAGAGCGATTATCAAAGTGATAATACTACTTTACTTTTATTTGCTGTTGTTTTTGTTATAATGGGTTTATTATTAATAATTATTAGTATAAGAAGAATTAAAATAAGTTATAAAATATTAAATGATTTTGCAAATAATATAAATAGTTAATAAAACTAATTATAAATGAATAATTTTTAATATGAAATATTATTTTAAAATATTATTATCATTTATAATTGTTTTTTTATTGTTATATGAATTACCTGTTAAAGCTGATTTACCATTACAAGGAAAAGTAATAGTTGTAGATGCTGGACATGGGGGAAAAGATCCAGGGACTAGTTATGGTAGCATTTATGAAAAAGATATTAATTTAAGTATTAGTTTATATTTAGAAAAATACTTAAGTGAATATGGAGCTACAGTAATATTGACAAGAGATAGTGATGCTGATTTAAGTTATGGGGCAGAGCATCGTAAGAAAACGGATTTTGATAACAGAATAAAAATAATTAATAATAAATATACGGATATGTATTTATCAATTCATTTAAATTATTTAACAAATTCTAAATATTATGGGGCCCAAGTTTTTTATAATCAAGATAATGAAAAAATAGCAGAGATAATTCAAGAATATATTAATGATAATTTAGATAGTGATAGAGAAATAAAGGAAATACCATCATCTACCTATATGTATTCAAAATTAGATAAACCGGGGGTATTAATTGAATGTGGTTTTTTATCCAATGCGGCAGAACGGAATAAGTTAGTAACTGATGATTATCAAAAAAAGGTAGCTAAAGTTCTTGCAGATGCCGTAAAAAAGTACTATAATAGTTGACAACAAAGGGGAATTGTTATGGAACAAACAAGCAATAAAAAATTAGATTTAATATATCAAGATAATTTTGGTAGATTTTATCAAGCTGGACTTAGTGGTAAAAGACCAATTGTTTTTATTGATGGCCAAATGGATCCTAAAATTCAATATGTAATAAATACTTTAGGTATCAATCAAAAAGAAGGTAAAAACTTTTATTATGATGAACATTATCATACTCCATATATTTGGGTATATGATTATGATATAACTGGTAATGATTTAGGTACTACCAATGAAACCTTCGCGGCTTCAGTTTATCGAGGTATGCAAGAAGCCAAGTTAAATGATATTGATGTTTTAGGTTTTTCTAATGGTGGAACTATTGCTTTATTATGTTCTAATTATGATTGTGTTGCAAGAGTGTTATCGGTTCATCCATCCATTCAAGGTAGTTTTTTAGTAAATCCAAAGGATTTATTAGAAAGATTAGATAATCCAACACTATTTACCCAAGTATTTTTAAGAGGATTAGATGCTTTTTTAACTCAAAATTTTGGTTATATGCAAGAAAATGGCGAATTATTAAATGATTTTGTTAATAAAATAATTAAAGAAAAAGTATTTATAACTAATGCCGATATTACTAAAACCGAAAACTCAGAGATTCATTTTAAATTTGGAAAATATTTAGCTATGCTTGGCTTAGAAGCTTATGGACTACTTAGTGATGGAGTTGTCGTTGTTGATGAAGAATATTTAAAAAATAATGGGATATAATATTTAATGAATAATAATTATGCCCATTTTAATATGAATAAAGAAAATATTGCCAAAGATTATCAATTATTATTAACTAAAAAATAACAATTCACTTGCTTTTCACAACTTTTTTACACGAAAGACATCAAAAGTTAGTATATTTATTATGTCGTTTGTGATATAATGTTTAAAGTAAAGGCGGTATGCTCTGTGAAATCAAAAACATTTAAAACATTAGATGAACAAATTGACATACTTAAAAATAAGGGTTTAGTTATTGAAGATATTGATGAAACTAAATCAATTTTGCTTCGAGAAAACTATTTCTTTTTAAGTGGATATAGGCATCTTTTTTTAGATAGTGATGGAAGAACATTTTTAAAAGGAACAACATTTAGAGAGCTCTATGCTATGTTTACTTTTGATAGGCAAATACGGAATATTATTTTTAAAAATATTTTGATAGTAGAAAATAATTTGAAAAGTATTTTGGCTTATGTAATGAGTAAAAATCATGGTTTTAAGGAAAATAATTATTTAAATCCTAATAACTTTGTTAGAGATTCAAAAAAGAAAAAGCAAATAAATGATTTGATTCGCAAGATGAGAAGACAAATTAGTGTTAATGGCAAACAACATGCAGCAACGGCGCACTATTTAATAAATTATGGCTATATTCCCTTATGGGTTGTTGTTAAAGTATTATCGTTTGGAATTGTTGGGGAATTATATACGATTTTACAATATCAAGACCAGTTAGAAATAGCTACAGCTTTTGGGGTAGATGTTTATAGCATGATTGAGTACTTACCTATGTTAGCTAATTATCGAAATTTATGTGCTCATGAAGATATTTGTTATAATAATCGAACACAGAAAGTAATAGAGGATACAAAATATCATCATATGCTGTATATAACTAAAGCTGATGGGGAATACATATATGGTAAAAATGATTTATTTGCAATTGTTATTATTTTAAAATTTATATTAGATAAAGATGATTTTACTTTATTTATAAATGAAATAAGCTATGAAATTGATCGTTTAGCGGGTAAATTAGAAGTAATAAGAATCGATAAAGTTTTACATGCTATGGGATTTCCTAATAATTATAAAGAGATTGTGAGGATGGATTAATATGGAAGAAAATTTTAATGAAGAACAAGTTGTTAAAAATGACGGAAATAAGTCGAAGAAAATAATACCTTATATTATTGTTTTCTTTGTTGGTTGTATTTTAATGTATGCTATTGTCTATTTTTTTCCAGTAACTTTGACTGAATCAGTTACAAGAGAAGAAAAAAATGTTACAATTACTGATACAGGTATAGCTGAGGCAGTTGCTAAAGTTTATGATGCAGTTGTAGTTGTATCAACTTATAATGATAATACATATGTGGCATCAGGTACGGGTTTTGTATATCGTCATGAAGGTGATGTTTATTATTTACTTACTAATCATCATGTTATTGAAGATGGTAACCATGTAACAGTTACATTTACTGATGGCTCTGTTGTGGAAACAGAAATTGTCGGTTATGATCAATATGCGGATATTGCGGTTTTAGCTATTGAAACAGATGCAGAATATACAGTTGCGGAAATTGGTAACAATGAAGAAAGTAGAATCGGTGATACAGCATTTGCAGTTGGAGCCCCACTTGATAGTGAATATTCATGGACAGTAACTCGGGGTATTATTTCTGGTAAAGATAGATTAGTTGAGGTTGAACTTGATCCCGGTAATTATATTATGAAGGTTTTACAAACAGATGCAGCAATTAACTCTGGTAATAGTGGGGGACCTTTATGTAATGCAAATGGTGAGGTTATTGGTATAACATCTTTAAAACTTATCAGTGATGGTGTTGAAGGTATGGGATTTGCCATTCCAATTGAAGATGCTGTTGAAAAAGCTGATCAAATTATAGATGGTGAGGTAATCGTTTACCCAGTAATTGGTGTAGGCATGCTAGATGTATCTCGGGCTTATTTCACGCAATATTATAGTTTAATCAGAAACTCAGGATTAGATAGCGGGGTTATAATAACAAGTGTTACACCAGAATCTGCTGCTGATGAAGCTGGAATTGAAGCAAATGATATTATAGTCGCTATTGAAGATGAAGACGTACCTAATGGAGCATATTTTAGATATTATTTATATCAACATAGTATTGGAGATACTATAACTATAACCTTGTATCGTGATGGGGAAGAAAGAACGATTGATTTGACTTTAGATGGAGATGGGCAAGCATTATAATGTTTGCTTTTTTCTTGGAATAAGTGTAAAATAAATATGTGGTGATATATGGATAGTTTAACGTTTAGAAGAATTTGCGCCTATGCGATAGATTATATTTTTATTGTTTTACTTACCACAATGGTAAGTGGAATTAGATTTTTAAATCCAACTTATGATGATTATGCTAGTACCTATAGTGAATATTCAGATATGTATGACTGATGGTAATTTAGAGGTAGTAAATAGTACAGAATTTAAAAATGTTTATTATAATTTAGATAAGTATAGTGTAACAATATCTATTAGTACAATAGTAATGTATTTATTATTTTTTGTTGGCTTTCAAAAATGGAATCATAATCAAACTTTGGGTAAGAAAGCTTTTAATATAGCTGTAGTTGGAGAAAATAAAAAGGTAACTATATGGCAAATGTTATTTCGTAGTTTAATAATATATAATATAGTATTTGAAATATTGAGTTTACTAGCCTTATGGATATTTGATGCTAATTCATATATGTTAGTTGATATGATTATTACGAGTATGGCAATGATTTTCTTTTATATTAATGCGGCGATTGTCATATTTAGTAAAAGTCATTTAGGAATTCATGATAGAATATGTAAAACAAAAGTAGAAGGAGTGACTGTAAATGGCAATTGATAAAGTTAAAGAATATTTTAAAAAGTTTGGTAGAGAAAATGATGTGTTAGAATTTAATGAGTCTAGCGCAACAGTTCATGATGCGGCTTTAGCTATTGGTTGTGATGAGGCTCATATTGCTAAAACAATGTCTTATTTTGGGGGGGATAATCCTATCCTTATCGTCTTGGCGGGTGATACTAAAGTGGATAATTCTAAATATAAACAAAAATTTGGTTGTAAAGCTAAAATGATTCCTGCAGATATGTTAGAATCAATAATAGGTCATGCTATGGGAGGAGTTTGCCCTTTTGCAATTAATGAGGGAATTACTGTTTATTTAGATGAATCTTTAAAAAGATTTGAATATGTTTATCCTGCATGTGGTAGTGGAAATAGTGCAATTAAATTAACGATACCAGAGTTAGAAAAATATTCAAACTATAAAGAATGGGTTGATGTTGGCAAACTAAAAGAAGACTAATAGGTCTTCTTTTATCTTGTTAATTTACTTATTTGTTCGTTTGTTAAGCCGGTAGTATTAGCAAAATCATATTCTTGAATAGTAGTGATATTATATAATTCTTTAAGTTTTTCAAACATTTCAATGTATATTCCTAAAGCTTCATCATATTTTTCTTGGTTTAAAAGTAAACAGGTAGGAATTATATAATTAAATAATAATTCTTTAGCAATTAATTCTTTTTGTTCATCCTGATATAATGAATTAGCTAATAATCTACCATACATATCATATTCTACTAAAAATGCTCCATATTTAATAATGTTTTTTTCTAAAACTTGATCGCGAAACTTAGCAATAGTTATAAAGTAATTTTCACATACATCAGTTCCTAAAACATCTGTAATAAATGTAGCTATGTACCACCATGTCGATTTGCCGGGGCGATAGCCATATCTTCTATCTAAGTCCCTGTAAGCATTCATAATATCTTTGTCGCTACGGTATTTATCCTTCTTATAGCCGCGGCAGGTATAATCGAATGGAAATCTTTTATAATATGGTGATCCAAATACTTTACCTTGATAAACACAACCATATCCATCGCTTTCGGCCCCACGTAAATTATTGATTTGATAGTTTTCACACGAACCACATTGATTAGGATATAAACTAGATGACATAAAATCCCCCTTTCAGATTGAATAATATTCTAACATAATTGTTAATTGATGTCAAATTTGATATAATGAAAGGGGTAGTATTATGGCTAGAAGAAAAAAAAGAAAGAAAAATTTAAATAAAATATTAAGTATTGTATTTTGCTTTTTACTTGGATATTTTGTTTATTATGTTCATGAAGAATATGTTAATTTAACTGAGGATAAAAATAGTAATGTATCTTATAGTTTAGAAAATATCCCTGTATATAGTGGAGAAGGGTACGTTTATTTAAATAATAATATTCCAACATTTACTGATGAAGAAAAAACATTAGAATCGTTTGAATATTATAGCCCTTTAGATAGTTTAGGTAGATGTGGTGTAGCTTTTGCAAATGTTTCTAAAGATACGATGCCTACAGAAGAGCGAGGTAGTATTGGTAGTATTAAACCTAGTGGTTGGCATACGGTTAAATATGATATTGTTAGTGGCAAATATTTATATAATCGTTGTCATTTAATTGGTTATCAACTAACGGGAGAAAATGCTAATGAAGAAAATTTAATTACTTGTACTAGATATATGAATGCCACCACTATGCTGGAATTTGAAGATGAGGTTGCCGCCTATATTGAAGAAACTAATAATCATGTCCTTTACCGAGTTACTCCTTATTTTGAGGGAGATAATTTAGTAGCAACTGGTGTACAAATGGAGGCTTATTCTATTGAAGATGATGGTGAAGGCTTACAATTTAATATTTTTGTTTATAATGTTCAACCTGGAATAGATATCGACTATGCTACGGGAGAAAGTAAGTTGGAGGATTAATGAAATTAAATGAATTAAAGTGTAAGAGTGAAAATATAAATGTAGATGAATATCTGGCATTTAGAGAACAAGTGAAAAATAGCATGAAATATCCAGATTGGTTAGGAGATTTCTCAAGGGATGATTTAACTTTTTTGCTGCAACATGGGGTAAAAATATGGATTTATTATAATGAAAATGAACCAGTTTGTTCGATGATGCTAATACCATGTGATGAGAATGCTTTAACTAGTTTTGCTTTAAATATGCAAATGGATTATAGGTATGTAGTTGATTATGGACCAATGTTTGTAAATCCTAAATATGTTGGAAATAAATTGCAGTATCAAATGCTTAAAGAGCTTGATAAATATTCAATAAATTCTGGTTATCGGTGGGCAATATGCACTGTTCATCCAGATAATAAATATTCGATTAATAATTTATTATTAGATGAATTTGAATTTAAAAAAACTAAAACATTTAAAAGAGGATTAAGAAATGTTTATTTAAAATATATTATAGATTGAGCATAAAACAATGTCTATAAATGTTAATAGATATAAGGAAAATGATTTTTGATAATACAATAATTTATTGAGGTGAAGATATGAACCAATTAATTGAATTTTTGAATGAAAATAAAATAGAATATAGTATTGGAATTATGAAGGATAATGATTTTTGTTGTATTTCTAAAGTAATCAAAAATAACCAGGTGGTAAAGTTTAAATGGAAAAATAATGCAGTTGATAAGTTGATTTTGAATCTACAAAAAAGGGGTATTGTTTTAATTGAAAATACGATTGGTAAATATGCTGCATTATACGATATAAAAGGAACTAATAATCATATATATATTGTATATGCTGTTGATTCACATGTTCAGTTACCATTAACGCTTTTGAAACATTTTAGGACAGGAGATAATTTATATTTTATCGATACAACCAAAAATAAAATTATCAGAAGTTCGGCTAAAAATTATAATACTAAATTTGGCTATTATTCATTGGAGTTTGAAGAATATCTAAGTAAAAATTATGAAAAAATAATTACTGAAATTATTGAAAAATCTTTGCCTTTTATTAATGGTGAACAACAATTTACTACATATAAGAATTGGAGTTCCAATGTAAATAAATTGTTTTTAATGGCTTTTTTTAGAAATCCTCAACAAATTGATGTTATAAATAAACATAGTGTTTGTTCAAAAATATTTAAGAATGGATATAAACCAGAATTTATTGCTTATATTGGAGAAAGAACGGGAAAAAATTTCATTAAAGGGTATAAACCAATACCTATTTTAAATGTAACAAAAAGGAATATTGTTACATTAAAATCTTTAGTTGCTAATATATTTATTGATGGTGGTGTTGAAGCTATGGTAATGTTATTACATCCTAAATTTGTTATAGGATTAGTTCCTGACAAACATTATATTAGAATGATAAAAGAACAAGGCGAGCAAACTTATATGCTTATGAATAATGAACAGGAAATACTTAAACTAAATAAGCAAATATATAATAATGCTAAATTTAATAATGAAGATGTTATTGGTATAAAATCTGATTTAGAAGAACTGTAAGAGTTATTTTAGGTAAGGGTCAAATAAATACTTATTGCCTAAATAGCTGAAAGCAAAAAATATTGTTAGATTGTGTGGCTGGATTTAATATGATGTTGGGAATAAATAGTGGTTTTTTGAAAAGGTATTTGAAATATATGATATTAAGGTAAAGGTAGGCGAAAAAATAAATAAAGTTTATAGTTCGCACTAACGAGCATAATCTTTCTCATATAAATGTTATATATAATAATTATTAAAATCCTATATCATTATTTAGGTAATATTCATGAATAAATTCTATAAAGTTGGTAGAAATCTATCAAAAATATTTGTTGGATTGTTTGATAACAAAACATTAGAATCAATTACTATCCGTTAATTCTAAATTAAATTGTAAAGGTACAATAAAATTATAATAAATATCTAATTTTGAATTTCTCAATTTTATTGTATGCGGGACGTAGTATGTTGTTAAAATATATTTGTAATATATTCTAATTTTTTAACAATTTTGTAAATGTTCCATATAATATTCTAGGTGATATACATGGATAATAGAGCTTTAAAAAAGGTGGTTATTGATGCTGGACATGGGGGCGATGATCCGGGGACTATTGCTAATGGAATTACAGAAAAAGAATATACTTTGAAAATTAGCGAATATATTCACAATCGATTAGATGAATTAGGAATACCCAATGAAATGTCACGAACTAGTGATGAAACTCTTGATAGTAACAACAGACCAGAACGAATCCAAGAATTTTATGGCAATGGCGATGATGTAATTGTTGTATCTAATCACATTAATGCCGGAGGTGGTGATGGTGCTGAGGTAATCTATGCGCTTCGTAATGATGATACATTTTCTTCTAAAATTGCTAAAGAATTAGAAACAGCTGGTCAAAATGTAAGAAAGTATTATCAAAGAAGATTGCCTAGTAATCCTGCGAAAGATTATTATTATATAATGCGGGATACTCCCAATAATGAAACGGTAATTGTTGAATATGGCTTTGCGGATTCTACTGGTGATGATGTCTCTCAAATTAAAAACAATTGGGAAGACCTTGCTGAAGCGGTAACTAAGGCCATTGTAGAATATGCTGGTGGTACTTATATTGCTCCAAGTGGTTCTAACTATTATACTGTTCAAAGCGGAGATTCTCTATGGAGTATTTCTAAAAAGTATGGTATTACAGTGGACGAATTAAAACAAGCTAATAATTTAACAAGTAATCTGCTTAGTATTGGCCAAAATCTTCTTATTCCAACAAAAGAATCTGAATCTACTACTGATGAATATATAGTGCAAAAAGGAGATACTTTATATGGTATAGCAAGTAAATTTAACACTACTGTTGATAACTTAAAATCTATCAACAATTTAACAACGGATTCTTTATCTATTGGTCAAGTGTTAAAATTACCAAGTACTACAACTAGTACAAATACCTATACTGTAAAATCCGGCGATACTCTTTATGCTATAGCTAATAAGTATAATACAACAGTTGATACATTAAAATCTTTAAATAATTTAACCAGCAATACATTATCAATTGGTCAAGTATTAAAATTACCAGGCAGTAGTGTAAGTACTGATACTAATACTTATACAGTTAAAAGTGGCGATACCCTTTATGCAATAGCAAATAAATATAATACAACAGTTAATGATTTAAAAACATTAAATAATTTGACGAGTAATACTTTAAGTATTGGTCAAATACTTAAAATACCAAATAGCAGTAGCGATAATGTAACTTATACTGTCCAAAAGGGCGATACTTTATATGGTATTGCAGAAGAATTTGGTACTACTGTTGCAGAACTCACTAAATTAAATAATTTGTCAACTACAGCATTGTCTATTGGTCAAAAGTTATTATTACCATAATTTAGTTAATTATAAATTTTTAAAAAGGAAGGTTATGTAAATAATTTTCTTTTTTATTATTTGTAACAAATAAAATAATGCGTCAAAAAATACAAAAAAAATGTATTTTTTGACGCAAAATGTGATATAATTAATATGAAAAGGAGAAAAATCATATGAAATTATTAAAAATTGTTGCTAATAGTTTTAAGTTATGTGAAGATAATTTTACTATCTCTTTTGTACCTAGTGCTAATAAAACAGAAGAAGATAAGGAATTTGAATTGAATGAAATTAATGAAAATCTTTATGTTTATAGTACTATTGGTATAGTTGGTAAAAATGCATCTGGTAAAACTACTGCAGTAGAATTACTTGCTTTAGTATATGAAATGTTGTCATTTTTTAGAGTTAAAAATACATATTTAATTGATATTATAGATAAAAAATTAAATTTAGATATAACCTTTTATCATAACAAATATATTTATAGATATATTGTTGATTTATTGCCAAGCAATACTAAAACTGTAACATTTGCAAATGAAAAATTATATAAAAGGTTGTATTTTAAAACTCATTCTAAAGATTTATTTAATTATGATAAATATGAAGAGGTTGATACAACTAACTTTCATTTACCTGATGATACTTCAATTCTTTATTATGTTTTAAATAAAATATTATTAAGAGGAGTATATTTATCAAGTAATGATTTTGATTACATGAGTTATAGTGAAGCTTTTGATATTTATAAATCATTTAATTCTACAAATATAATTAGTAAAATTTTAAAGATGTTTGATTCACATTTAGAAGATATAAAAATGCTTAAAGAAGATGAATATAAAATATATTATACAAATAAAACAACTAAAACAGTTAATAGTAAAGAATTGTATAAAGTATTATCTAGTGGTACAACTAAAGGTTTTAGTTTATTTACTTTTGCTATTTATTCCTTGTTATTTGGGGTTGATTTAGTAATAGATGAAATAGAAAATCATTTTCATAAAACTTTAGTTGAAAATCTAATAAATTTATATAAAGATAAAAGCGTAAACAAACATAATGCCACATTAATATTTACTACTCATTATCCAGAACTATTAGATTTATTTAATAGAGCAGATAATATTTATATTGCAAAATATAATGATAAAATAAAATTAGAAAATATGTATTTAAATTATAATTTTAGACCAGAATTATCAAAAAGTAAGAAATTTTATAATAATGCCTTTGGGACTGCAGTTGATTATGAGACTTTAATGGATTTTAAAAAGGAATTAATGTAATGAAATATTTAATGATGTGCGAAGGAAGAAATGAAAAAGCAATAATGAATTTGTTGCTAGATGCGAATAAATTAAAAATTACTCGAGATGACTTAATTGAATTAACACCATTTAATGTGCGCCAGTTAAGCAATCCAACTATTATTTCAATGTTAAAAAATTATAATAAGGAGGTTGCTATATTACGAGTTGGAGATTCTCAAAGGGATAAATTAATCATTCCTAACGAATTAAAAGATATAGTTTCTCCAAATAGAATATATAAATATTGTACTTTACCTGAAATTGAAATATTATTAATTATAAATGAAGGCTTATATAATGAATTTTTAAAATCCAATGATAAACCAAAAGAGTTTGCTAAAAAACACATTGTTTATAATAAAACCAAATATAATCAATTGAGTGAATTCTTTGTAGATTATTATGGAGGAAAAAGAATACATAATTTAATAGATAATTTAAAAAAATATAAGCATTTAAAAAAACATAATAAAAACGATCTTTATCTGGTGGATTTATTAAAATAAATTATAGTAATACTCATGAAAATATATTTTTTATATTTTCATGAATATATTTTTTAATATATTCTGTTGCATCAACTTTAGGATTTTTATCTTTGATTTTTAAGGTTAAATAAGAAGATATAATTAAAAATGGATTTATTATTTTAACCACTAAAATACCAATAATACCAAAAAGAATAGTTGTTTCTAAACATATTCTACCATTAATATTAAATTTCATGTTAGAATAATCCCACCATCTTAAACTAAATAATTTTTCGAGTAAATAACTAATTAAATATTCAATTATAGAACAAATAAGCATGGATAAAATAAATAATAAAAAGATATTATTACTAAATCTATGTAAGATAAAAGTTAATGAAAGACAACCAATTCCATATAAAGGACATAAAGGACCTATTAAAAAACCTCTATTTATAAATTTTTTGTGAATATAAAAAGCATATATTTCTTCTAATATCCAACCTAAAAAAGAATATATAAAAAATAATAAAATATAAACATTTAGCATATTAATAATCCTTTCTGTATTATTATACCCCAAATATTTAAATTTTAAAAGTCTAATGTATTTCTTGACACACTCCCGGATCGGGATTATAAAAACAATGACTTTTATAACGACCTGCTAGAGCTTGATCGTACCATGTTGTTTTGCAACTGCTGTTACCAGATGGGGCATAAAACCATAAGGCATTTGTGGCAGGATAATAATATTCTCCTCGTAAAATTCGCTCAGCTAATCTTCTTTCTGTAGTGGTGGGAGAAGCATTAAATAAAGAAGATTCAGTACCTACAAATTGATTTGGTTGATATATTGCATCATATACACTATCAATATTTTTAAAAGTTAGACAATCAGCTAAAACTCGATTAACAACAACATTACCAACCATAAGCATGCCAAGGTCACCTTC
>CALVYL010000027.1 GCA_944372215.1 uncultured Bacilli bacterium
TCTTTATCTGATCAATATTGGTTAAAACCATATAATACTAAAATTAATTATGATGATATAAATTTTTTTGATAATGACTTTGATTATAGTGAGTTTTTAGAAGCGTCACTTTCTAAAAATAGTAAAACTATAATGAGTGAAAATTCTTTGAAAACTCCCAATAATACAACTGATGGTATGCTAAAAAAAGCTTGGATTATTGAAAATGGTACAAGATATTTACTTAAAGGTGGCTATAAAAATGAACTGTTACAACCATTTAATGAAGTCCTAGCTAGTGAAATATGTAAGAGACTTGGATTTAATCATGTAACATATGCTCTTGATACTTATAAAGATACAGTGGTGTCAATTTGTCCATGTTTTATTACTAAAGATACAGAACTTATTACTTGCTATCAAATAAAAAATGATATGAAGCGAAATGATAATATTAAAGATTATGAAGAATATATAAAAGTACTTGAAGAACATGGAATTAGTGATGCTAGAATAAAAATGGAAAATATGTATATAATAGACTATTTAATTATGAATGAAGATAGACATTTAAATAATTTTGGTATAATTAGAGATGTTAATACTTTAGAGTGGCTTGATGTTGCTCCGATATTTGATAATGGTCAAAGTCTTAATATTACATATTATGATAATGAAGAATTACATATTTCTGGTGAAGGAAGATTATTTTATGAAGTAAAGCCATTTGATGAAATAATAAAAGTAGTAAAAGATATTAAAAGAATTGATTTATCTAAATTAGATGGTATAGTAGAGTGGTTTGATGAATTACTGCACAAATATCAAAATTTAACAGGGTTTTCTGATACTAGAATAAATAGATTATGTATATTATTAAATAGACAAATAAATAAATTAAAAGAATTACAAGAAAATTCATGAATATTTTGTGATATTTTGCTATTTTATTGACAATTTGTTATTTTCTAAAGTATAATTATATCAAGAAAATTAAGGAATGATTGTTATGCGTTTGAGATTTAAATCTGTTTTAGCTTTCATATTTATACTTATTATTGCAACATCTGCTATTGGAGTAGGGTATCTATTTTATAGTGAAGTAATAGATACATCAGATATATTTGTAGATGGCGATATTACAGTTAATTTTTTAAATGGCTCAGAATTTAATTTAGATGGCGATGCCACATTATCATTTTCAGTAACAAATAATAGTACCGAAGAAAAATATTATTACATTCAATTTTCTGATGTTTATGCCGATGATGTCGATTATATTTTAACTTCTAGTGATTTAGAAATAACTAATAAATTAAAAAGTGATATTATAACTAATCAAGTAGCAATCGCCGGCAATGAAACGGTAAATTATACTTTAGCTTTAAATAGTAATCAAAGTAGTGAATATTCTGGTAAAATAAAAGTTGGTGTTAGAAATAATGAAGAAAACACTTTTGCTGATGTTATTTTAAGTAATAATCCTGTTAATGAAACCACTTTAAGTAATATTGGGAATAACGCAACAGAAAATGAAGGATTACTATCGATGGAAGATGATTTAGGAACATCGTATTATTTTAGAGGAAATGTAACTAACAACAATGTTACTTTTGCTGGCCATAATTGGAAAATAGTCAGAATTAATGGCGATGGTTCAGTAAAATTAGTTTTAAATGATATAATTGAAGAAATAGGTAGTTATTATGATAATGAATTCGGGTTTGCATCAAGTACAGCTTTAGAAATACTTAATCGTTTTTATGAAACAGAACTCGTTAACTATAGTAATTATATTGCTTCATATAAATTTTGTAATGATACTGTGTTAGATACTGATAACACCACATTTAATGCTTATAACAGAATTGTTTTAAATAAGATTCCAACCTTTGTTTGTTTAGGAGATACGACTAATCAAAAAATAGGCTTACTTACAATTGATGAAGTTATGCTTGCTGGTGCATCTACTAGTGATAATACTAACTATTATTTATACAATTCTGACATTGATACCGATTATTATACAATGAGTAGTGCAAAGTATACTAATAATGTTTATTATCCATTCATTGTAACAACTAATGGAGCAATTGATTATACGACATCTGGAGAATTACTTCGTGGAATAAGGCCAGTTATAAATATTATTAAGACCGCTAGAGTAACTGGTGATGGAACAGAAGATAACCCTTATCAAATCCTTGAAGGCTAGAGTTAAACTCTAGTTTTTTCTTTACTAAAATAGAGTTTAGTGTTATAATAAACGTCAACAACTTGACATGTACATGTGTCAAATTGTACATAAAGTCTTAATAAATTAATTATAATTTGATAAAATAGTAGTGTGGTGGTAGAGATGAAATTATTTAGAGATGTTGGTGATTTCTTAGAAACGTTAAGTTTTATTGATATTGTCTTCTTCTTCGCTGTAATGATTTTAATAATATTAGTAGTAACTTTAATATATTTTATTAAAATAAATAAAGATGATGAAGAAGATAAAAAAGATGAAACGGCAGAGATGAAAATAGCAAAGGAAATAAGGGATAATATGAACAAAGAAGAAGATGTAGTAATAAATTTTACTGATTATGAAAAGGACCAGGAGGAAAAGGCTATAATTAGTTATGATGAATTAGTAAATAAAAGTAACAAATATGGTCTTAATTATGAAAAAGAAGATGTTTATGATGATTTATCTGTTAAAAAAGTTAATTTAGATAATATTGTCAATAAGAATAGTGAAATAAAAATCAATAATGATGTTCGTGTCATTAGTTTTGCTAAAGAAGAAGCATTCCTTGAGGCGTTAAAAAGATTGCAAAAAGAGTTGGGGTAGGTTATGAAATTTAATATAATTACATTTGGTTGTAAAGTTAATCAATATGAATCCAATATGATGAAGGAATCTTTGCTTCATCATAATTTTATATATGAAGAAAATAATAGTGATTGTGATATTTTAATAGTTAATACTTGTACGGTAACTAATACTGCCGATAAAAAGTGTTTAAGAGAAATTAAGAGCTTGCGGAACAAATATCCAGAAAAAATATTAGTAGTTTGTGGTTGCAGTGCTCAAAATAAACAAGCTCTATATCAAAACTTGAATATTGATATTTTAATAGGAAACAAAGATAAAAGTAAAATAGTTGATTTAATTAATAATTATCTCAATAACAAAAATAAGTATGTTAAATTTTACAATGAAAGAAATTTAGAGTTTGAAGATATGGTAATTAATAATTTTAACCATGTTCGAGCTTTTATTAAAATTGAAGATGGTTGTGATAATTTCTGTTCATACTGTATAATTCCTTTTGTTCGGGGTAGTGTTAGGTGTAAAGATTTTGCTGTTGTTTTGAAAGAAGCAGAATGTTTGGCTAATAATAATCATCAAGAAATTGTTTTAACTGGTATTCATACTGGCAGATACAAATCTGCTAATTATGATTTAAGTGATTTATTAAATGCTTTAAGTAAAATTGCTAAAATTAAAAGAATAAGAATTTCTAGTATAGAAATAACAGAATTAGATGATAAATTCTTGCAAACTTTAAAAAATAACCCTAAAATTTGTAATCATCTTCATATTCCTTTACAATCGGGTAGTGATTTAGTTTTGAAAAAAATGAATCGTAAATATGATTTGGCGTATTTCGCGGATAAAATTGCTAAAATCAGAGAAATAAGACCTGATATATCCATATCAACTGATATTATTGTTGGTCATCCTTACGAAACTGCTGAGGAATTTAAAAGTACCTTAGATTTTGTTAAAAAAATTAAGTTTAGTAAAATTCATGTTTTTCCATATTCTATTCGGGAAAATACTGCCGCTAGTTTAATGCCTCAGGTAGATGCTAAAATTAAGAAAGAACGCGTCAAAGAACTGATTGCTTTATCTAATGAATTAGAAAAAGAATATTATCAAAAATTTTTGGGAAAAAAGCTTGATGTTTTAATTGAAGAGTGTCATAATGGTATTAGCATGGGACATACTAGTAATTATTTATATGTATCCATTAAAGATAATTTAGAGATAGGAAAAATATATGAATATGAATTACATTAAAGGCAAACTTAAACGGATTATTTTCCAAAACAATGACTCCGGCTATGTAGTAGCCCTTTTTCGGGTGAAAGAAACAAATGATCCCAAATTAGAAGAATTAATCAATAAAACTATAACTGTTACAGGTATATTTACGGATCTTAATTTAGATGTTTTAGTTATTCTTTATGGAACATATGAAAAAAATGAGCGTTTTGGTATGCAATACAATGTTTCTAGAATAGAGGTTCCGAGTCTTACTACCAATGATTCAATAATTGAATTTTTATCCAGTTCTTTTGTAAATGGCTGTGGAGTTCGCACTGCTAAAAAAATAGTTGATCATTTTGGTGAAAAAACTTTAGAAATTATTAAAGAAAATAAAGATAGATTATTAGAAATTGATAGAATGACTCCAAAAAGAGCGGAAAAAATATATGCATCTATAATAAATTATAATAAAAGTAGTGATATAATTTTAAAGTTACAAAAATTTGGCTTTAGTATAGAAGAATGTTCTAGAATATATAATCATTTTAAGGATAATCTTGAAGCTATTTTAGGAGATGACTTTTATGATATTAAAGAAATAATTGATTTCCGTAAAGTCGATAATATATATGTCGCTAATTTTGGTGATAAAACCAGAGTAAGAATTAATGCTTGTTTATTGGAATCGATGCTTATTTTAAGCTATGCTAGTGGGGATGTTTATCATTATAAAGATGAAATAAGTGCCTCTTTACATAAGGAGTTTAATATCTCGTTAAGTGATGAGGTATTAGATGAGGTTTTAGAAGATTTAAACGAATCAGGAGAAATCAGAATAATTGAACGGCGTATTTATTTGGAAAAATATTATACAGAAGAAGAAAATATTGCTTATAATTTAAAAAAAATTGATAGTTATGAGGCTACTAAAGTCGATAATATTGCGGAAAAACTCCAAAATTTAGAAAGTAAATTAGGAATAGATTATAATACGGATCAAGAAAAAGCCATCATGACGGCTTTGAATAATAATATAACTATTATTTCCGGAGGACCAGGAACTGGTAAAACAACTATTATCAATGCTATAACCAAGCTTTATATTGAAGAAAATAATTTAGGCCCTGCAGATATTATGGAATCCATTGCTTTATTGGCCCCAACTGGTCGAGCTAGCAAAAAACTGTCAACCTCCACCAGTCTTCCGGCCTATACTATTCATAGATATTTAAAATGGTATAAAGATAGTAATTCGTTTTTTTATAATGAATATAATAAAACACCTCATAAACTAATCATAGTTGATGAGGTAAGTATGATTGATATTGATTTGTTTGATGCTCTACTCAAAGGTATTAGTTCTAATGTTAAACTAATATTAGTTGGAGATATTAATCAGCTTCCTAGTGTTGGTCCCGGATTAATTTTAGAAGATTTAATAAATAGTGAATATTTTAATTATGTTCCTCTAAATCAAATTTATCGTCAAAGTGATAATTCTTATATACCATATTTAGCCAAAGAAATTAAAAATAGGGAGTTATCTGAAGAATTTTTAAGCAAAAAAGATGATTATTCATTTATTCCTGCCAAAAAAGAACAAGTCAAAGATGTCTTAGAACAAATAATTAAGTACAGTTTAGAAAAAGGCATTAATGAAGCCAAAATGCAAATACTGGCGCCGATGTATAAAGGTGAAAATGGTATTGATAATTTAAATTTAATATTACAAAAAATATATAATCCGCGTAGTGCTAATAAAAATGAAATAATTTATGGTGAGGTAATATACCGAGAAGGTGATAAAGTTTTACAAACCGTTAATGATTTAGATAAAAACGTTTTTAATGGTGATATTGGCTTTATTAAATCTATTGATCCTAAAGAAATAATTATTGATTTTGAAGGCAATAAAGTAACTTATCAAAAAAAGGATTTAAAGCAAATAAAACATGCTTATGCAATCACTATTCATAAATCTCAAGGTTCTGAATTTGAACATGTAATTATGCCAATTGTTAGCAATTATTATAAAATGCTTTATAATAAATTAATCTATACAGGAGTCAGTCGTGCTAAAAAATCTTTGACAATAATTGGTGATGCTATGGCTTTTGCCAGAGCTGTTAATAATAATTATTCCCAAAATCGGAAAACCACTTTAAAAGATAAAATAATTGAGGTATATAATTTAAAAGTTTAAGCATACTACCATTAGAGGTGGATAATGAAAAATTTTTTAAAAGTAGCTGGAGCTCTTAGTATTGTTGGCTTAATCGGTGGCTCAGTATACATGATGCAAAACCAAAGCATGAAAAAAACTGCAGGCAAAAAGGTACTAAAAGCCATGGATAATGCCGAAAATATGATTGCTAAAAAAATGAATTAAAAAAGAGATTGATAAATCAGTCTCTTTTATTTTTATTTCTTGATCTTACATATAAATCAGCTTGTTCATTCATAAATTCTCTTTTAAATTGGTTTTTCATAGCTTTTTTACTTTTTCTTTTTATTTCTTTTAAATGTGTATTTATAAGAGCATCTATTTCGCCATTAGCAATTAAAGATAATATATTTCCAGATACAGTGATAGTCATCTTAAATTCTGGTATTAATAACTGATTATTTAAAATATTACCATCGTTATCTGTAAAAGCAGTTATAGCAATATATCTATTTTCTAAAAAGTAATAATAAGTTATTGTATAACCATATTTACCATAATTAATATTGGTAGTATATGTTTTTTTATCTAAATCATATAATTGTACACTTTCTTTTTTTTGAACCTCTAATAAATTATCATTTAATCTTTTATATGGTTCTTGACCAACTTTAGCAAAACCTAATTCAATACTAGTTGTATCATCATGTCTACTAATTATATATGTAGTTACATAGTTCTTCCCATTTTGAGGATTAACAGATATCAAATCTGTTCCCTTATAAGAATTAAAAGAGTATCCTGTAACTAAACTAGTTATTTTATCTCCTTCCATAGTAGTCAAATATGAATCAACTACTTTTTCTTGTTGAGTTTTTTCATCTTCCATGATTTCTTCAACTATTATCGAACTAGATAATTTGTGCTTATAAATCATAATAAATTCTTCCTTTCTTAAAATATGTAGAATTATTATATCACTAAACACTTAATTTGACAATTTTTTTAAACTAAATATTATATAATAATCTTGGTGATACTATGAAACCTTATTTTAAAGTTTTAATTGCTGCGGTAATTTGTGGTGTTTTAGTAGCTTTCTTTTTCTACAAAGATATAAAAAATGAGGTAATTGCTATGACTAGCCAAGAAAGCAATATTTCTTTATTTCAAGTCGGCGTATTTAAAGTTTATGATAATGCCATAAACTTTGGAAAAAACTTTGAAAATTCTTTAATTTATGAAGATAATGGTTTATACCGGGTTATCATCGGAGCTACATACCATAACGAAGCAAAAATAAAATTAGAACAATTTTTTGCCAATCAAGATATAACCTATTATATAAAAGAGATTAAGGTTAATGAAAACTTTATAGAAGAAATCACTAATTTAGAATTAGTACTTGTTAAAACCGAAAGTACTGATGTTATCAATTCCCTAAATAAATCAATATTAGATGCATTAAAGCCAGTTTTAAGTCAATAATAATAGTATGTTAAGAAAATATAAGGATTATATATTATTGTTATTATTATTTCTAGTTATATTTATAAGTAATATAAGTTATTTTATTATGCCTAATAATATAAATATAAATGTTATCGTTGATGACTATACAAAGTATTTAGAAAGTGAATATAATGAGCTTTTAAAAATTAATGAAATAGATTTTAATACCAATTTAAATGTATCAATTTCCCGAATATTATATCGCGATATTTATGATTATCATAATTATATTACTATTTACAAAGGTAGTAATGATAATCTCGAAGAAGGTATGGTGGTAATTAATGAATCTGGTTTAGTAGGGGTAGTAACAAAAGTTAATAAAAATAACAGTATAGTCAGATTAATTACAAGTGTAGATTCTAATATATCTGTTAAAATTAATGAATACTCAGGAATACTAAAAGTAAGTAATGGCTCTTTAATAGTAAGTGATCTAAGTAATTATGATAATATTAATGTCGGTGATAAAATATATACCTCAGGCATCGGCAACTTAATTGGTGATATTTATATTGGTGAGGTTAGGGAAATAACTTTAAATAATACTAATATTGAAAAAATAATTACTGTAACGCCAGCAGTGGATTTTGATAATCTAAAATATATTGCGGTGATTAGCTATGATTAACTTAATAATTGATATTTTAATTTATAACTATACAAACTTTTTGTCTTTTTTCTTTCTTGTTGATTTAAATAAAAGAAAATTACTTATAAATATTGGTATTGCTTTAATAATTGATTACATTTTAAATATGTATATATATAATATTTGTTTTATTATTATAATATATCTACTTTCTAAATTAATTAAAATTAATATGCATAATATACTTAATTATTATTTATATAATATATCTGTTATTTTAATATATTATATTGTTAGTAATATTATCTTTAATTATATTACAATCATTAATTTTTTAAATGTATTTTTAATTAATAGCATCTTTATTCTAATTAGTTATAAAAAGGAGATTAATTTCATAACATTATCTAGGTGAGATAATGGAAGAATACCTAAATAACTTTAAAAATAAAAAAAAGAGTTTTAAAACGCCAGTTAAAGTAAGTAAAAAGAAAATAAATATTTTTATAACCAAATTTATGTTAGCAATAATATTTTTTTTAATAAGTGTTATATTTACTAATTTTAGTGATAAAAATCTGTTGTTATATAAAGAATATGTATTTACAGAATCATTACCTTTTACCAAAATTAAAGGCTGGTATGAAGACTTATTTGGTGAGGTTTTGCCGGAGGGGGACAATACTCAAACAGTATTTAATGGCAAATTAATTTATAAAGAAATAAGTGATTATTATGATGGTGAAAAATTAGTAGTTAATTCCAATACTTTAGTAAATAGCTTAACCAGCGGAGTAGTAGTATTTTCGGGAGTTAAAGAAAATTACGGCAATACCGTAATTATTCAAGGAATAGATGGCGCTGATATTTGGTATGGTAATCTGCAAAATGTTTCAGTTAATTTATATGATTATGTTGAAGCTGGTACAGTAATTGGTGAAACTATAGATGATTTACTATATTTAGTAATTAAAAAAGATAATGAATTTATCAAATATGAAGATTATCAAAGTTAATATTCTAACTCTTTATTTTTTATTACTTTTATTTCTATGTGGTTTTATAAAGATTGGCTTAATTATTCTATTTATAGTTTTATTTCATGAATTAGGGCATGTTTTTTTTATTAAACTATTTAAATATAAAATAATTGATATTACTATTTATCCTTTCGGAGGTATTACCAAAATAGATAAAGATATTAATACTCCTCCGAATAAAGAATTACTTATTGCCAGCGGCGGTATTATAGCCCAAATTATCTTATTTATTATTATTTATTTTTTACCATTATCGACATTAACCAAAGAAATAATCTATAAATATAATTTAAGTATAATGTTTTTTAATATATTACCCATTATTCCCCTTGATGGCAGTATTATAATAAATTCTTTACTTAATAAAGTATTTTCTTATAAAAATTCCTATTACTTATATATAATTATATCTATTATATTTACAATAATATATTTATTATTTAATTATTGGTATTCTATAAATAATTATTTAATAGTTAGTTTATTTATTATTAAAACCTATTATGCTATTAAAAATTATAAATATTTAAAAAATAGATTTTTATTAGAACGTTACTTAAATAAATATGAATTTAAATATATATCTACTAAGACTGGTAATTTAGATATATTAAAATTAGATACTTACCAATATTTTAAAGAACAGGATCATATTATTAGTGAGTATAAAAAGCTCCAAGAAAAATTTGACAAAAAAACCTATTAGTAGTAAGATATTACCAATTTGAGGTGGTAGTGTGGATTTAATTAAGATTAATGATAATGTGGCAGTTTTAGGAAACAAGGAAGGAATTAATAGTTTGCTTGTTAAAGAAAATAAAGATTATTCTTTTGAAGAATTATTTAAAGAATATCAAACCCATATTTTAGAGGTCAAAACATTTTTGCTGGAAAATGATGTTAAAAAAATACTAATAAACAATAAAAGTTTAAAAGAAGATTTTAAATCTGCAATTGTTGTGGCATTATCTGGTATTTTAGGAATTGCTTTTACAACGTTTGTTACTATGCCTTGGCTATATCCTAGTTTTTTTATTGGGGTGGGATTAGTGGCAGCTATAGAGGTGTGGGCGATAACCCATGCAATTAAATCATATAAAAATATGAAATTGAATACAAAAGATCCCAAAGAAACTGAAGAAGCATTAAATGAAGCTAACAATTTATTGAAGGCCAAAACTAATGAATTAAATAAAATAATTAGTGAAGCAAAATATCGCAGATATACCAAATGGGAAGATATTTCTAAAGAGTTATATAATGTATTTAATACAACTCCTAGTAAGAACCTAGATGATGCTTTAAATAATGATTTAACTAATACTATAAACTTAGATGGCCCAACAAGAGAAAGGAAGAGATAAAATGCATAAAAATTTAATTAAAATAACTGATCTATTAGCATTTGCAAATAATAGTGATGGAGTTATAAGTTTACTTAGTAAAAAAACTAAAGATTATTCTTTTGAAGATATTATAAATAAAGAACAAGAAATAGATGATTTAAGTATAGTTTTTAGAAAAAGTAAGGAAGAAAGTAAAAATATTTTAAAAGATAAAGTATCTATAGGTTCAGTTATTATAGCATTTGTCGTAGTACTATTAAGCATTGCTATGACTATTTACTTGACAGCTATGGGCCTTTCTTTAGGAGGAACAATTATTGATTCCCTTGTGTTGAGTTCGTCATTTTCAATAATCTTTACACCATTTTTTTTAGTACTTTTTGTTAAAGCCTGTAAACAATATAAAAAAGATCATAGAAGTATCGAAGAAATAAAAGAAAATCTTGAAAAGATAAGGGAATCATTAAATGCTAAAAAAGAAGAATTAGAGAAAATGTTAGATAAAGTAGATTATAGAGAATATACAAACAAAGAAGAAATAGCAAGTGTATTAAATAATATGATTGGTATTACTCCAAGTAATGAACTAGATAATACTTTAAATAATGATTTAAGTAATACTATAAACTTAGATGGACCAACAAGAGAAAGGAAAAGATAATATGCATAAGAATTTAATTAAAGTAAATGAAATGCTTGCATTTGCTAAAAATAGTGAAGGAGTTATTAGTTTATTGCTCAAAAAAACTAAAAATTATTCTTTTGAAGATATCATAAATAAAGAACGAGAAATAGATGAATTATATAATAATATAAAAAAATTGAATATTGAAAAAGATAATGCCAAAGCTACTAAAACAGGATCAAGAATATTGCTTTTAATATTGTTTGCTTTTTTAATGTTTATTATTTATATTTCAGTTTCTTTTCATATTATTATTGGTGCTATTTTGCTTTTAGTGCAACTTGGTATTTTGGGAATGTATAAACAAGAAGGATTTGGCATTAAAGAAGCCATAAAACCTAAAGATACAAAAGAAATAGAAGAAGAACTAGAAAAGGCCAAAGAATTATTAAATACTAAAAAAGAAGAATTAGAAAGAATATTAAATCAAGTAGACTTTAGAGAATATTCAAATAAAGAAGAAATAGAAAGCATTATAAGCAATATGTTAAATATTACTCCAAGTAATGAATATAGTAATACTGTAAATAATGATTTGAGTAATACTCAAACTTTAGATGGCCCAAGTCGTGAAAGAAGAAAATAAAATGCATAAGAATTTAATAAAAATTAATGATTTATTAGCATTTGTTGAAGACGATAATCATATTATTTCTCTAATGTGTAAAAAAAATAATGCTTTTTCATTTGAAGAGATTTTAAAAAACGAAAGAGTGATAGAATCACTAAAAGATGAAATAAATGCTAAAGAAGATGAAAAACAACAATTAGAAAATAATAGTAATAATGTACCTAAAAGCTATTGGTGGGCCCTATTTTTTAATGTATTAATTACTATTTATTTTGTTAGTCAAATAATACCAATAATATCTTATATTTCCGTACCTTTAAAGGTTTTAATAGTAATATTAACAACAATGTCAGTAAGTATAAGTGGTATAAATCTTCATAAATTAATCAATAATTATCGTTTAGCAAAAGAAAATAATGATAGATCAAAATTTATTGATGAGGAATTAGCAAAATTAAAACAATCACTAAATACTAAAAAAGAAATTTTAGAATATATGTTACATCAAGTTGATTTAAAAGAATACTTTAAACAATCAGAGATAGAAAATATCTTAAATAATAATGCTTATAATAGTGAATATAGTTATGCATTAACGAATGATGCCAGTAATAAAGTAACTTTAGATGGCCCAACAAGAAATAGAAGAAAAGATGTTTAACAATGCGGACAGGATATATTGAAATAGATGAGAATCAAGTTATTTCTATAGATGAAAATAATAATAAATCATTAATAAGTAAAAATAATAATGATTATAGTTTTAATGAAATATTTACAAAAGAAGAAAATCTACGAAGATTAAAAGAAAAATTAAAAAGCAAAAGAGCGTTAGTTGATGATAAAGAATCAAATTATAGTTATAATCAATTATTATTTAAAATAATATATACTATTGGTTCAATAATTGTTTTATTAAGCAGCATTGGTATAACTATTAGTTTAGCTTTAAGTCATTTATATATCTTTAGTATTTTATATGGAATACCTGGGATTATATCTATAAATAGTTTAATTAATGATATTAAAGATTATCTATTAATAAAGATTTAAAAGAATTTAAATTACTTAAAGAAGATGTTGCTAAGTTAGATGCATTAATAAAAACTTATGAAGAATATTTAAGAAAAGTATATGAACATGTGGAATTTAAAGAAGAATATAATGCCCAATTAATTGCAGAAGCTATAAAAAATCCCATGGAATTAATATTTCCAGTACCGATACAATAGTTTTTTCTAAAGAGGAAAGTGAAAAAATGCCTATATCACAAAATGCTACTATGAAATTAGTAAAAGTTAAGTCAAAGAGAGTTGACAAGTAGGGCATAATTTGGTAAAATTAATTCGTTATTTTAAGTAATTTCTTAAAAAACCGCACTAAAATGGTTAAAAAAACTTATAAGTTACCACAAGGGCGCGACTTCGAAGATAAGGAGGTATGAAATGAAAGCTATATTTGAAACTGGTGGAAAACAATATTATGTAACTGAAGGGGATACATTATATGTTGAAAAATTGGATGCAGAAGCTGGTAGTGAAGTAAAATTTGATAAAGTTTTATTTTACAATGGCGTTGCTGGTAATCCTTATGTTTCTGGGGTTTCTGTAGTATGTACTGTTGAAAAACATGGAAAGAATCCTAAAATTAAAGTATTTAAATACAGACCAAAGAAAAAATATCGTAAGACTCAAGGTCATCGCCAACCATATACTAAATTAGTAGTTAAAAAGATTGGCTAATGATTAAGGTTTATGTAAGAAAAAATAATATTGTTATTACAGGCCATGCGGGATTTAATGATTATGGCAAAGATATTGTTTGTGCTAGTGCATCAAGCATTGTGATAACTAGCATAAATGCTTGCTTAAATATTGATGCAAATTCTCTTGTTTATAAGGAAGAAAAAGATAAACTAACAATAGATATTAAAAGTGATAATAATGTTATTTTAAAAATACTAGATAATATGCTAAACATGTTAAATGAATTAGCAAATGATTATCCCAAAAATGTAAAAATTATTAAGGAGGAAGAACTATGAATTTTATGAAGCTAAACATCCAATTATTTGCTCACGTTAAAGCTCAAGGTTCAACTAAAAACGGTAGAGATTCTGCTGGTCGTAGACTTGGTGCTAAAGCTAGTGATGGACAAACAGTTTCTGCTGGTTCAATTATATATCGTCAAAGAGGAACTAAAATTTATCCAGGAA
>CALVYL010000028.1 GCA_944372215.1 uncultured Bacilli bacterium
CCTGTCTTTTTTTATAGTCTTTTTTATTAATTTTATATATACTTTACACTTATCCCACAGGTTTTAGGACAGAACCCTATTTGTAAATCATTTTTGACACTTTGGACAATAATAAGTACTCCTGCCCCCGACTTTTATTCTAACAATTGGTGTTTTACAAACTGGGCATGGTTCTCCTTCTCTTTTATGAACTGTTAAAAATTGCTGAAATCTACCTGTAACTCCTAAGGATGAGGTATAACTTTTAATAGTTGTACCACCATATTCTATCGCTTTCGTTATTATCGTTTTGGAAGCATTTTTAATATTCTCACAATCATCCATAGTAATATCGGTACCCTTTTTTAAGGGATTTATTTTGGCGGCGAACAAAACCTCATCAGCATAGATATTGCCCAAACCAGCAATAATTGTTTGATCTAACAAAATTGTTTTAATGGGTATTTGTTTAGAATGAATTTTATCATATAAGTATTCTTTAGTAAGTTTATTACTAATCGGTTCAATCCCTTGTTTTTTTATCTCCGGAGTATTATCTAAATCTTCTTTTTTAATTAATTTCATTCTTCCAAACTTACGAGTATCATGATATCTTAAATCAGTACCATCCGTAAATGTAATTATTACATGTTCATGTTTATTGATCTCATCATCATGATTTTTAACAAAGTATTTTCCTTCCATTCGCAAATGACTTAGTAAATAATAATCACCTAAATCAAATATTAACCATTTTCCATTTCTTTTGATATCTATAAATTTCTTACCAGGAAGAATTCTTTTAAATTCTTCTAAGTTACTATCTATCATTTTAGAATATATTACATTTACACTTTTTATTTCTTTATTTAAAACCATTTTCTTTAAAGTGTTTCTAACAGTTTCTACCTCTGCTATTTCTGGCATAATCTCACCTACTTTGCTTCATACCAGTTAATACCGGTATCTATTTCCACTTTTAGAGGAACATCAAGTTTATAAACATTTTCCATTTCTTCTTTTATTACTTTTTCGATTAGTTCCAATTCCGAATTTTTAACATCAACAATTATTTCATCATGAACTTGCAAAAGAATTTTACTAGTTATTCCTTCTTTTTTAAAACGATTATAAACATTAATCATCGCCATTTTCATAATATCAGCACTAGTTCCTTGAATCGGTGTATTCATAGCCATTCTTTCACCCGTACTTTTAATTATGTAATTAGGATTTTTGATCTCATCAATTACTCTCTTACGACCAAAAAGAGTTGTAACATAACCAAATTCTTTAGCAAATTTAACTACATCTTCAGTATATTTTTTAACCTCTGGATAAAGTTCAAAATATTTTTGGATAAATGAATCGGCCTCCTTCTTAGATATATGTAGGTTTTCCCCTAAACCAAAACCACTAATACCATAAACAATACCAAATATAACTGCTTTAGCAGTTCGCCGCATTGCTTTGGTTACCCCCTCTTTTGGAATGCCATATATATCACTAGCTACCTTAGTATGAATATCTAAATTATTTTTAAAAGCATCGATTAATCCTGGACATTTAGAAATATGGGCAAGTATTCTAAGTTCAATTTGGGAATAATCGGCGCTAAGTAATACATCATTAACAGGTACAAATGCTTTTCTTATTTTTCTACCCATTTCTTCTCGCACTGGAATATTTTGTAAATTAGGTTCAGTTGAGGAAAGACGTCCTGTTCTAGTTAAAGTCTGTTTATAAATAGTATGTATTTTACCATCTTCTAAAATATAATTTTCTAAACCAGTAATATATGTACTATTAAGTTTAGTAAGAGCCCTATATTCTAAGATTTTTTCAGCAATTGGATAATTAACCGCCAATTTCTCTAATACCTTGACATCTGTACTATACCCAGTCTTATTCTTTTTACCACTAGGTAAACCTAACTTATCAAATAATACCTCACCTAATTGTTTCGGACTACTAATATTAAATTTTGTACCTGCTAAATTATAAATAGAATCTTCTAAAAGTTCTATTTTAACATCTATTTCTTTTTTCATTTCATCAAGTACATCTTTATCTACTTTAATTCCTGTTATTTCCATATCAGCAAGCACCGATACTAATGGCATTTCAATATCTCTAAATAATTTATAAGATCCTTCATTAGTCATTTTTCTTGCCAATTCATCTTTAATATCATATAAGAATTTAGATTTTTTTACTATTTCTTCTACATCTATAAAATTATTTTTCTTTAAAGCATCATAAAACATAATATTTCTATTATATTGATTAGCAAGATACGCAACATCATCTTTTAAATTAAGCCCTAGTATATAAGCAGCAATAGATACATCAAAATTAGAATTAATAAATATTTTAGTATTACCTATTATCTTTTTTAAATCATAAGTTATAATATTTTTATTTTTTATAAACTCTAGAACATCTATAACTAATTCCTTATTTATATAATAATTATTATCTTTATCAGTAATACTCATTCCAATAATATTTGCTATATGATAATTATTATTATCAAGTTCTAAGTAAATAGCAATATCTTCATCAAGTATTAATTCATCTAATGAATTAATTACTTGATAATTAATTTTATCATCTTTAGGTTTTACACTATCCTTTATTAATGAGAAAAATTCTAATTCTTGATACATTTCTTTAATTTTAGTATCATCTGATAAATCTAGTTTTAAATCATTTAGTGTTATATTAAGAGGAACATCTCTATAAATTGTTGCAATATCTCTACTCATATAAGCACTTTCTTTACCCACTTGTAATTTTTCTTTAACTTTACCACTAATTTTATCTAAATTATCATATAAATTATCTAAACTTTGATATTCTTGTAATAATTTTAAGGCAGTTTTCTCACCAATACCTGCAACGCCGGGGATATTATCAGATGAATCACCCATTAATGCTTTTAAATCAATTATTCTAATTGGTTCAATTTTATAATCACTCTTAAATGTTTCATAATTATACCTGATAAATCCCGTTTGTTTTAATAATTTCACTTCTGTTTCATGACTTATTAGTTGTAGTAAATCTTTATCACTAGAAACAATTACTGCTGCAAATTCTGGATCTTCTTCAGTCATTTTAGCAATTGTCCCAATTATATCATCTGCTTCATAAGGAGCAAGTTCAAAATGTTTTATACCTAAGCAATCTAACATATCTCTAGCTATAGGCATTTGTATATTTAACTCATCTGGAGTTTTCGTTCTTCCTTCTTTATAAAAATCATATTTTTCTTTTCTAAAATTTTTACCAATATCAAAAGCTACTGCCATATATGTTGGATTTTCTTCTGCTATGATTTTATTAATCATTGATGCAAACCCAAACAAAGCATTAGTAGGAAGTCCTTTAGAATTTTTCATCATTCTCCCACTGTAGGCGGTCGCATAATAACTACGAAACATCAAGTTATTACCATCAACAAGTATTAATTTTTTTTGCATAACATCTTCACCATATTAATTATATCACAGTTTTTATTCTTTTCTTTAATAATCTTCATTATATGCTTCTTTTACTAATTTTAATGTGTCCCCTAATTTTTCATCTTTAATATCTTCTAATAATATTTCTAATAAATATAAACTTTTTTTAACTATATTACTTATTTGTTCTTCATCTATATTAAACATTACAGCTAAATCATTAATACTCATCTTAAAATTACCAATTACTCCAAGATATAAAGATATAATTAACTGATAATCATTAGGTAATTTATAAATACATTCATCTAATAAATTATGAGACTTTAAACTTCTTTTAATATAAAATAATGCTGTAATATATAAATATAATTCACTATATTCTCTTATTTCATAATAAATATTTTCTTTTGATAAATTAACTCCAAATATTTTACTTAATATTTCATATTGTTTCGTTCTAACATTTAAACTCTTAGCTATATTATTTACAGTATTTTTATCTATATTAAGTATTTCTGATAACGAATTATTAATTAAAACTAAACAACTACTATTAATATGTTTCTTTCTTTTATTTCTAAGTTGTGTTTTCAAATAATTAATATAAGTATAATATGCATGATATTCTTTATTATCTAAAAATTCATAATAATTTATTTCATCATAATTAAGACCATATATTTTACTTAGTAAAATATATTTTTTACTATTTCTATCTTCTAAACTATTTAAAAATCTTATTTCTTCATCTGTTGCTTGTAATATTTCTTTCAAATATAATGCTGGTGCAACCTTTTTATTATTTTTCATTAACATTTTATATAACACTTGTAATTTATATAAAGTATCTTCATCTAATTCATCTTCATCTATTAAATTAGTTAAATTATTTCCAAAAACAACAAATAAAATTATTTTATCAGGATCTTTCTTAAATTCTTTAGCCATTATATTAATATCTTTAATTGAACACTTAAGTTTATCTTGCAAAGTATATACTTTACTATTTTTAGGTTGTTCATTCATTTTTTGGAGTACACCAATAATTCTTTTTATTTTAATTTTATTACTAGGTACTACATCATAAGAATCTAAATTTAACCCAAAAGCACTATATAATATTATTCTATCTTCTTCATTTAATCTTTTTATATTTTTTAATACTTTATCTTTATCTACTCCTTTAAAAAAATCCCAAAAACTAACTGCAGTACTACTTTCCTCCCAATAACTTTTTAATATGGTTGCAGTTTTTAATTTTCTCAATGCTATTTGTAGTTTTTGTCTAATTCGCTCTCTTGATAATTTTAAAATATTTCCAATTTCTTCTAATGTATGAGGCTCATCATAATACGCAACATACTTATCTGGATCTTTTATTCCATAATAACATCTAACAATAATCTCTAAATCAGTACTTAAATTATGTAAAGCATCATTTAAATAATCTTTTAAAGAATTATTTATATAATCATATTCAATATCAATATTTGCATCAACAAAATCTCCGAGAGTTGATGTTTCTTCTTCATTAACAAAATTATCAAGAGAAGCACTAACTGATGCACAATTTAAAATATTGTGAATTTCTTCTTCAGACATCCCCAAAAAATCAGCAATATCTTTATTACTTATTTCCCGACCTAGTTCATTAAATAATTTAACTTTTACTTTTTTTATATATCTAATTTTTTCTTGCATTTTTGCTGGTATATAAATAAGTAATCTTTTCTTTCTTAAAGAAAGCATTATTGCTTGTCGTATCCACCATACAGCAAATGTTGAAAAATTATATCCCAATTTATAATTATACTTTTCTGAAGCAGTTATTAAACCAATATTACCTTCATTAATAAGCTCCATTAAATCTAATCCTAAATTTTGATATCTTTTAGCAATACTTACAACTAATCTCAAATTTCCTTCAACAACTAAATTTCTAAGATATGTAATTCTTTTTGTATTTTCTAAAACATTTCTACCTAAATCAATTTGTTTTTGTAATTCTTCTTGTTTTTTATAATTTTCTACAACACTATCTTGTTGCATAATAGGTATTTGATTTATTTCATGAATATAATCAGTATATTGATTATCACTTATAAAACCATTTACTAAGTTTTCATTATCTATTTTAATACTATAAATATCTTTAATTATAGCATAAGTAACTAAAAAATCTTTAACATATTCATTATCAGTTATTTTATTAATATCTTCTTCAGTAACTAAATCTAAATTAACAAAAAAACTATTTAAATAATTATCTATATTCGGATATTTTGTAATTAATAAATAAATATCACTTAAATCAAATTCAATATTTAAAGATTGTAATTTTTCTAATTTAATAATAAAATTTTTATTATTAAAATCTCTCACAAACCAATCTAAATTACCATTTTTTATATCATTTATTATTAAATTTTTTATATAATTAAAAGCATCATCAAAATTACTAATATTTATATTTTGATAAAATTCTAAATCTGCATTATAAAATCCAAAAATACTTTTAAGTTCATTTATCATAACAAACACATTCCTTTGGTTAATTATTATATCATATTTGGCATATTTGTAAAATAATTACATAAGTATTATTGAGGTATTTATGTTATTTAATCTATTTAATATTTTAAAAGATTTAATCTTTTTTACAGGAAGTTATTCAAATAATGTTTTTCCAGAACCACTATCTGAAAAAGAAGAACAAATTGCTATTAATGAAATGCTAAAAGGTAATAAAACTGCTCGCAATAAACTTATTGAACATAATTTAAGATTAGTAGCTCATATTGTAAAAAAATTTGATAGTAAAGATACAGATGATTTAATAAGTATTGGTACTATTGGCTTAATTAAAGGAATTGATTCTTATAAAAATAATAAAAAGACTAAAATTACTACTTATGCCGCGAGGTGTATTCAAAATGAAATATTAATGTATTATCGCAGCAATAAAAATAAAGGTAATACTATAAGTTTAAATGATACCATTGGTTATGACAAAGAAGGAAATGAAATTAATTTAATTGAAATGATTAAAGATAAAGATATTGATTTATTTGATAAAATTGATAAAAAAAATAATATAATGCTTTTAAATAAATATTTAAAAGTATTAAACCTCAGAGAAAAAGAAATAATTATTAAAAGATATGGTTTATATAATACTTTAGAAATGACACAAAAAGAAATAGCTAAAGAACTTAAAATATCTAGAAGTTATGTATCAAGAATAGAAAAGCGAGCACTTACTAAAATGCTCACTGAATTTATAAAAAATAAAAATATAGATTAAAAGAACCCAAAAGGGTTCTTTAATTAATTATGTCTTTTTTTAAGAACTACTGTTGCAGTTGCAAGACCCACTACTGATATTGCTCCAAGTGTCATAAACACACCAACACTATCATTAGTACTTGGATTTTCAACTGGTTCATCTATAACTGGCTCATCAATAACTGGCTCATCATCTTCTATTAACACATCACTATAAACTAGAGCATAATTTGAAAATTTATCAGTTTCAAAGGTTAATGATTTACCATCACTAGCAACTGTTGTATCTAAAACTTCAATTTTACCATCGTGTTCTCTTAACATATAATAAGTTCTTGTATATCCTTCACTTACTTGTTGTAAGTCTTCTGGTAATAATACTGTAAGTGTAAGAGGATTTGTAAGTTCTGTAATATTTCCAAGAGTAGTATTTAAAGTAGTATTATTAATTAATAATTCAATATTATAATATCCTACTACAATTTTATTACCCGTAATTTCTTCTAAAAGAGTATTTACTTTATCAATTAATTCTTCATTAGCTTCTATTTTTGTAATTTCTAAATTAGTTGTAATAGTATCTCCAGCATTTATTGCATCCTTAACTTCTGCATTATTATTTAAAATATTATCATCTAGAAAAATATTTAAATCATCAGTATTTACTACTCCTATTGCAACTTCCAAAACACCTTCAGTTGCATCAACTATTGGAGCTTTCACTTCAGTTATATAATTAACTACAACATTATCTAAATTAATATCACTAATCATGCTTTCAAGTGTATTTTCACTTTCCATCGGTGATTGAGCAATATTTATTGTGACTAAAGCTGTTTTAGCATTAGATAAGCCTGCTGCAACTAGATCATCAAATGTTTCATAAAATTTGTCGTATTCACTATTACCATTTAAGCTAGCAAATTGAAATCCAGCATAAATATTATTATATTTAACACCCTTAGCTATATTAATAATCATATTTCCTACTTGACCATAAGCAATATTTCCTAATTTATTCCAAGTAGTTGCTTGATTAGATTTAGAAACCTCTCTATAAGCGGAACCCGCAAAGATATAATCAATTTCAGAATCTCCCGCAATGTTTACTTCCATATTTTGAATCATAACTCTTAAGCCACCATCAACTTGTGTTACTTTAGAGTCTTCAACATTTACAACATAATTATCAATAAAGCCATTTGTTCCAGCTGATAAAGAGTTATAAGCAACAACTACACTACCATCTAAAATTCCCGTTTCTCCAACAACAGAATTATTTAAAACATTTACTAAAACATCTTTAGCATAAGTATATGATGATGTAAAATAAATTCTTTTAGTTGTTGAATTATCAAATGTAAAATTAACTTTATCAGCAGTATAAAACTCTTTAGCATTATCAAACATTTCTGCTGGCACAACAGTATCAGATACTCCTTTATATGTCATACTTACACCAGAAATTTCAGTAACATCAGCATTTTTAATACTCATATTAATTGTATTAACATGAATTCTATCATAAGATTCTACTTTAGCATCAATAGCATTACCACCATGAATAGCAAATACTTTACCACTATTCATAGTAATTGATGTTGAATCTAAATCTATTACATTACCAGATTCATCTACTTCTGGATTATAATAACCTCCAACAACAACAGTGCCGGCATTTAAAGCTTGTTTACCTCCATCCCATATTGCATAAGTTACGCCATCAATCTCTTCAATCACAATAGGTGTCCCATTTGCTACAAAAGTATTAGCAGCACCATCCAAATAATATGGTTCACTAGCTTCTGTAATTTCTTTAGCACTAACCATCATAGGTACTAATACAACCAAAACCATTAATCCTTTTAATAATTTTTTCATTTTTTTCCTCCTCTATTTTAATATTAACACGAACTAATTTTAATTGCAATATAATTTTTATCAATCTTGTAAAAAAAAGTAAAGAAAAAATTCTTTGATTTTTCAAAGAATTTTAATAAGCATCGATATTAATTCTTACTTTTGGCATTTTATGAACAAAAGCAAAAGCTTGAATTAAAGTTCTAATAGCTTGGGCATTTTTACCATTTTTACCAATAACTAATTTCATATCTGCTTCAGGCACTATTATTTCTAATATTTTTGTATCTTCATCAGCATCAAAGAAATCAACTTTAACTAAATCTGGTTCGCTAACTAAAGACTTTACCAAAAAGTCTGTATATTCCACTATACTCATAATTAATTACCCTTTTTCACTTTAGAATCTTTAAATTCTTTCATGATGCCCTCTTTTTTCAAAAGTGTGGCAACAGTATCTGTTGGTTGAGCACCATTATTTAACCATTTTAAAGCAAGTTCTTTATCAATTTTTACTTCTGCAGGTTGTGCTACTGGATTATAAGTTCCAACAGTTTCAATAAATCTTCCATCTCTTGGACTACGTGCATCAGCAGCTACAATCCGATAAAATGGTTTTTGTTTTGCTCCCATTCTTTTTAATCTTAATTTTACAGCCATAATTTCCCTCCTTCAAACTAACTAATATAACTTTACCACAATAAAACATATGTGTCAACCTTTTTTTGTTGACATAGTTTTGTTTTTTTTGAAAATAAAAAAGTGACATTGCACTTTTTTAATTTTCAGATTCTAAATAATCATCATTTAATTCAATATCATCATCAACAATTTCTTCATAATCATCAAATGACTCTTCTACACTTACCTTAACTTTAGTATCTCCAACAATTTCTACACCCATTTCTTTTTCAACATCAAGTTTAACTACCCCACTATCAATTACAACATTAGTAACTGTTGGTTGTCTAAGTGTTCTTACAATAATTTCTGATGCATCATCTAAATTATGATTTTCTTTTAGTGGAACTTTTAAAGTATCAGTGTAACTAAAGTTTTGTGTTGCAACTGCTGTCTTTTTATCAGAATCATATGAATACCAAACATTAACATCAAATGAACCATTAATGACACATAATCCATCATTTGATTTAGTAGCACTGAATTTATTATTTATTACCCAACATCCTAAAACTGTATTAGGATTTTCATCTGGTGTCATTGTAAAACTATTAGTAGTAGTTTTTTTAGCTTTACCTATTACAGCTTTAGTTACTATTTCTTTAAAACTAGACACGTAAATCACCTTCCTAATTAAATATATGCAATAATTAGACAAATGTACACTAACCATTTTATAATTATCATTTTATTAAAAAATTTATTTACTTTTAAACTAATTATTTGTTATACTTAAGATGGTGATGTTTATGAAAGATGATTGTTTATTTTGTAAAATAATAAAAAAAGAAACTCCGAGTTTTACACTTTATGAAGATGATGATTTAATAGTTATTTTAGATGCTTTTCCTGATGCTGATGGACATACTCTAATAATACCTAAAAAACATTGTACAGATATTTATGAACTTGATGATGAATTACTTTTAAAAGTTTTTACTAAAGCTAAAGAAATAACTCATAAATTAATGAAAAAACTAGAAAAAGATGCTATAACTTATGTAATTAATTATGGGGATGCCCAAGTAATTAAACATTTTCATTTACATATAATTCCTAATTATATTAAAAAAGAACATAATTTAAGTAAAGAAGAAGTATATAAATTACTTAATGAGGATAATGATGAGTAGAAGAAGAAAAAGAAAATTAAAGAAAAAAATTATATTTACTATTATTCTTTTATTATTTGTTGGTATTGGTACATCACTTTATTTAAATAAAGATTCTATTAGTAATTTATTTAACAATAAAGAAGTAGCAAATCCAAATAATAATGATAAATTAGATAAAGAAGAAAAACCCAAAGAAGATGAAATATACAAAATAAATATGTTAGCAACTGGGGATGCTTTAATTCACAATGCCATATACTGGGAATATACCCTAGGAGGAAAAGAAACTGGACCATATAATTTTGATGGTGCTCTAAATTACGTTAAAGATATAGTATCTAAATATGATATAGCATATTACAATCAAGAAACTCCTTTTGCTGGAGGAACTCCTGATGGATACCCTAGATTTTCTACCCCAACAGAATTTGGTGATGCTATGATTAAAGCAGGATTTAATATGATATCTACTGCTACAAATCATACAATTGATAAAGGAGAAAAAGGCATATTAAATTTTTATAGTTATTTAAAAAATAAAGATGGAATTATTTTTAATGGAATCGCTGATAGTGAAGATGCTAGGAAAAACTATATGATTGGGGAAAAAAACAATATAACTTATACAATGCTATCATACACTACTTCAACTAATGGCTTACCAGTTCCTAGTGGCAAAGATTATTTAGTTAATGTTTATGATGAAAATAAAGTAAAAGAGGATATTACAGCAATTCGGGATAAAGTTGATGTTTTGATAGTTGCTATGCATTGGGGTGTTGAATATGCTACTAATCCTAATAGTAATCAACAAGAAATTGCAAAGTATCTGGCAGACCTCGGTGTAGACATAATTCTAGGAGCTCATCCCCATGTTTTACAACCAATAACTTGGATTGATGATACCCTAGTAATGTATTCTTTAGGCAATTTTATATCTAATCAATATGGTACTGATGATTATAATAAACTTGTTGGTTTTATGGCCACATTAGATATTACAAAAACTGTTACTCCGGAAGGTGATGTAGATATAACTATTGATAACCTCGGCGGAGAATTAATATTTACCAAATATAACGGTAATCCTATTACAACTCCCAATCATGATGGTCATCAAGTAATACCATTTAGTAAAATGACTGATGAGGTTTTAAGTACTTTTACCCACTCAATTGAAAGAGATAGATTATATGAAAAATACTCTGGAATACTTGAAAGTATGGGAGTTGATTTAAATATTGCTCCCCTACCAAGTGCTTAAAAAAATAATGTAGATGCTCTTCTACATTATTTTTTATTCACTTTTTTTAAAAGCTGATGCAAATTTTTTCCATACATTACCACTTGAATAATTTAGTATACCAACTTTATAAACTTTTAAACCAGATTTTAGTAAAATCCAAACAAATAATATTAAAATAACTACTGATATTAGCATATCTACTACCGTTATTTGCCCAAGAATAAAAAGTGTTGGACTAATAAATACTGATAAAAATGGTAAATAAGATATGATTCTTATAAACAAGGAACCATCAAACATTGCAGCCATAATAGATAAATAATATCCCGCCATTGAAATTAACATTATTGGAGTTTGTAATTGATTAAAATCTTCAATATTGACTGTCATTGAAGCAAGTATTCCGGCGACTATTGAATAGGCAATAAATGATAATAAAATCATTATCAAAGTAATTGGAATAATTATCCATAATTTATCTATCAATCCACTATCACTTAAAGTATTCATTATTCCACCAAAATCAATAATGTTAGAAACCGACCCAAGCGAATCACTAATTAAAAAGGCTATTAATACATATAATATTAAAAGTAAACCTTGAACTATTACAAATATATTACTAGCAATTATTTTAGATAATAAATGCATCTTCGGTGAAACATTAGATATAATTATTTCCATACTTCTTGTAGTTTTTTCTTCACAAATTTCTCCACCGACCATTTGCACTAAAAAGATAATCAACATGAAAAATGGTAAAATAAGAGTTGGAAATATACTGCTCATTACTAAATTCATATTTTCATCTGTCTTAGCTTCTTCATTTAATATGACTCTATCAACTGTAATATTTTGTGATAGATTAGCAAGCATTGAAGGATCAATATTTTCACTTATCATACCTACTGTAGTTTTAGTAGAGTTTAGTGCTTGAATTATAACTTGATAAGTTAAAGAATCAATAGAATTCTCACTAATTACTTCGGCTTTTAAATATTCTACACTATCACTATTTATTACTACTAACAAATCATTTTCTTTCAAATTTTCTTTTAGTGTGTCTATATTTTCATTACTCTTAGTTATTGTTATATCCTCTAAATTATCATTTAAACTCATATTGTTTAAAAATATTTCAAATGAATTATTTGTATTATCTACTACTATTATATTTGTTTCTCTTTCAAAATCTCCTCCAAAAAATTCGATAATAGAAGAAATATTTACTAAAAGAGTAATAGCAATTGCTAAAATAATATTGGTTATATAAAACCATTTAGTTTTTATTTTTTTATTTAAACTAAGTTTTGTTAAATACCAAAATTTCTTATTCATGAATACCACCAACACTTTCAATAAATATTTCATTTAAACTAGGCTCTTCAACATCATATTTAGTTATATTGTTATTTTTAATTTTGGCAAACACCTT
>CALVYL010000029.1 GCA_944372215.1 uncultured Bacilli bacterium
TAAGCAAATTTTTTTCAATAATTTTTTATTAACACTCTTTTTTTGGCTAAGATATGCCAAAAAATAGACGCAAAAAAACAATGTAAAGTTTACGCACCTTTACATTATTTTACTTGCGATTTTAACAAATTTTTCTAAAATTTCCAAAGAAATTTAGAACATAATTTAATACATTTGTCAAGAAAAAGTTATTGTTACAGCACCAATGCCATTATCAATATCTATTAAATTTTCACCACTACCATAAGTATTATTAATAGACTCACCATTAACAGTGATATCTCCCAGACCTTTATCGACATTAAAACGATATAATGATTCATTACTTAAAATTAATTCTATTTCGCCGACGCCACCATCTATTTTGCTATTACCTAAAATATCACCTGCAATAGATACTTTCCCAACTCCAGCATCTAAATCTAAGGAGTTGAAAGTTGTATCAAAAGCATTTATTAAACCCACTCCTCCATCTATATCAGCCCGATAAAAAGTTGAAGAGTTTATTTCAATTAAACCAGCACCTAAATCAAGTTCCAATTTATCGGCGATTATATTAGTAAGTTTTATTTCCCCACTACCACCATCAATATTTAACTCATTTAAATCATTTGGTACATATATAGTAATTTCGCCGCTATTATTATTAAATAACCAAAAAGAATCTTCAGAAATTTCTAAAGTATTTCTTCTTTCTTTGACTCTAAAGCTATCGGATACCCCACTAGCTTCAATTAAAAATTCATCACCAGGAATTATATTAACACTAGAGGCATTTACATCAATTTCAATATTGGTGATATTCGAATAATATTCGCGAAAATCTTTAGTACCACTACTAAAGATGCTTAAAGCACCAAGCAAAAACAAAATACCATTTATAATAATTAAAATAATAAATACTGCTAAGGCAATAGCACCTATTTTAATCCACTTTTGTCCTTCACTCATTTTATATCTACACTCCCGAATACCGCATAAGCTTCAATATAAATAATCTTTTTTTCATTTTTACCTTTACTTTTATTACTTACTCCTCCAAATATTGGAGTTGATTTAATTTTAACTTCAGCGTCTTCTGGTACCTTTATATTTACACTTCCAAAAATACCTGTTGCAACAATTACTGATTCATTTTTAATAGAAGACTCACTTAAATCTAAATAAACACTTCCAAATATAGCATCTATTTTTGCTCCATTAAATTTATTTGGTTTTTCATTCTTTTCTGCAAAAGTAGCTACAATACTTTCTAAATTATCTTTATTAGTACTATTAATCTTTTCTTTAACTTTACTATTTATACTACTTCCAAGTATTAAATAAAGACCAATTATTACAAATATTGCTGGAATAAATAATTTAATTATAATATCAAATCTAATTAAATTATTACACATAAGAAGTAATAATACCCCTATTACTAAACCAATAATATTACCCATTTTAGATTCATTAGTATTATCAAATAATCCTATAAAACATGGAACTATTATAAACAGTGTCCACCATCCTCTAAAAAATATATTAAAATCAATTATATTAAAAACATTTAAAGCAATTATAATACCTAGTACTATAAATACTAATCCCCACAATATTCTGTTTATTCTATCCATATTTACTCCTTTACAAGATATTTTATGTTAATAAATTTCTAAATTCGCTCTCCGAGGGATGCCACACTAAAGATGTGGCATAGCCCTAGTTTATCCGGATCGGATCAGTGGCTGTGCCACTACCCGATACATAGCTTACCGAAGACTCCAGATAGAAGGACGGGCGCACCGCATTGTAGCTGCCGTACACGGTATTGCTGAAGACAAGGCCAGCACTGTTCACACCGTACGCAATGTTAGTGCTACTCGAAAAGCGGGAAATTGTCCATTCGTAAAGTCCCATGTACATCCAATTATTACTTGTTATTGATGAACTATTATATGAACTCATATTTGTGGTCCAGGCACTATTACTTGCTGCAAATCCATAATCTGATACATACATTAGGCCTATTTTTGCTTCCACTGGTGTTCCGGTGCTTTCTGCATCATGCCATGTTGCCGGTGTTGCCCTATTTGTGCTATATCCATTGACATACCATGTGGCATCGGCTATCTTATTCCGATATGTACTGCTGAATGTATTTAAAAATGTATTATTTAAATTTGTTGTATTTAAATTCGATTGACTCCATGTATTCGTATTCGTATCATTATTCCAATAATATCTATTTATTGTTGTTAAATTTCCTGTATAATTTCCATAACTACTTGCACTATATGTACTTGAATTATATGCTCCTCCTGTGCCTAATAAATTACTATTGGCATAATCTGCTTTTATTAATTTTACTTGATTGCCAAATACTCCAATTATTCGATATAGATTATCATTTGGACATGTACTAGCTGTTGAGCCAAAGCAAATATAATTATTTACATCTTCACTTGCTCCGGCATATCTGTAGGAGTTGTCTCCTGCTCCATTAGCTAAATCTGCATCATGGTAATATAATCCATTGTCACCATCTACCCCCGTATATTGTGATAAAATATAACAAGATAATAAACTGGAGTTTGCATTGTTGCTGCATATTTCTTCTATTGTTGGCATCTCTATTCGATTTTTTTGAAGAACCGCTTCCATACTTAGGGTTGCTGTTTCATTTATTGATTGATCAGTATCAAGATTTATAAAAGTTAATACAAACCTCCAGGTATGTGTTGTGCCACTAGTTGTGCTTGTTGTACTAATTGGATGATCTATGGCTATGTTATAGGCACCTGTTTTTCCAGTTATATCAAAGCCACTGATGCCACCCACTGTTACATAAGGTAAGGTATCACTACTAGCTTGTAATAAACTGCCATTTTCATCATAAACACTTAATATTAATTCAGCTGTTTGATTAGTAGTAGAATATTGATAAGTATTTTCATATATTCTAATGCCTGCAAAATAAGTGGAATTTGCAGTACCAGTATCACTACTAGCAATTAATCTTACCTGTGGACTAGTCGTACCTGATAAATTGCCCGCTCCAGTATAAAAATTATCTGTTGAAGCATTTAGGGATATATCATTGCCTTTACTAAAAATTATAGTATCTCCACTTGGTGTTACCTCACCATCTCCTACTAATTCATCTACTGGTGGTGGAGCGATATAGGAATATGTAAATCTGCCTATAAATAAGGCAATTACTATAAGTATTAAAACAAATATTATCGCTAATAATAACTTTCTTACATTTTCTTTTGTCACTTTTATCACCTATTCTATTAAAATTATATCAAAAAATAGCATTATAATAAAGTAATTTGTTTAAAAAATAAATATTTTGTGTTAATATATTAACTTAAGTGGAGAAGATTATGATAAATTTATATAAAAATGAATTAAGAGAATGTCGAGGAATATTAGCAAAAAACAAAGAAAATATGGCTGCCAGAGAAAGCCTGAAAATTATTTATCAGGCCAATTTTGATAGTAATTTAATATTTTTTGAGCGAGAATATTTGCAAGAAGAAAATGCTATGTATTTACAAAAATATTATTTTTTATTTGATTTAGTTGATAAAATAAGTAGAATAAAAACATTTAATAATAAAGCGAAAGTAGCTACGACATTATCTAAAAATGATATTTTAGAATTAGCAAATGAATTTTATAAATATGGAACAAATAAAGAATTATATGATTTATTTTTAAAATTATATAAAAATATTGATATACATAAAAGTATATTTAATAGATTTCGGGCTTTTTCTAAATTCTGGCCGCACCAAAACCAATATGATTCTAAAATTTATTGTGGTCTTAGTTATAGTGATTTATTTTTTGTATTTGTAGTAGTTCATGAAATTGGTCATGGTATTCAATATTTAAATAATTTTTATTCTAGTTTATATTTAGAAAATTATATTTTTGCAGAAATAGTGAGTACTTTTTTAGAAATGGTATCAGGAAATTATTTTTATAATAGTAGATTTCAAAAAGATGCTTTAATTTATTCTTTAAATGATTTTGATGGTATTATTAATAAAGCAAAAATATTAGGAAATTATGATACATCATTAATATATAAAAATAATCCTATTGATGATTATCCTTATATTGTTGCCTATAATATTGCTATAGAATTATATATGATATACTTAGAAGATTTAGATAAAGCGTTTTATTATTTGCAAAAAATAATAGAAATACCCCTATATTTACCACCAGAAGAATATTATCAAAGAATACTTAATTTAGGTATTACTCCAGGAAAAAACCTAGACAAGTATCGACTACATTTGACTAGGAAATTAGAAAACGGAAACTTAAAAAGGTAATTTTAAGTTTCCGTTATTCATTTTTTTCATCATTTCTTTCATAGTTTCAAATTGTTTTAATAATCTATTAACCTCTTCAACTGTTCTCCCACTACCTTTAGCTATTCTTTGTTTACGAGTTGCTTTAAGGATTTCTGGGTGTCTGCGTTCTTCTAAAGTCATCGATTGAATTATGGCTTCAATATGAGCAAATTCTTTAGGATCAATAGAAATATTGTTTAAGCCCATCTTTCTAGCTTGTGGTAACATTTTCAAAATATTTTCTAAAGGTCCTAATTTTTTTATTTGATTTAAAGTTTGTAAGAAATCATCTAAATCAAATGTTCCTTTTTTCATCTTAATAGCTTGTCTTTTGGCCTCTTCTTCATCGATTACATCTTCAACTTTGCTAACAATTTCTAAAATATCTCCCATATCCAGAATTCTATCAGCCATTCTATTAGGATAGAATTCGGATAAACCATCCATTTTTTCAGAATTACCAACAAATTTTATAGGAATATGGGTTAAGTGTCTAACTGATAATGCTACTCCACCTTTAGTATTACCATCTAACTTAGTAAGAATACAACCAGTTAAATTAAGTGCTTCATTAAAACCTGTAATAACATTAATAGCATCTTGACCCATAGAACCATCAATAACTAATATTTTTTCATGAGGGTGAACAGATGCATCAATATCCCTTAGTTCCCCCATTAATGCTTCATCTATTTGTAAGCGGCCAGCGGTATCGATAATAATATAATCTAAATTATTTTCTTTAGCATAATTAATTCCATCATTTACTATGTCAACAACTTTTTTTTCTTCACTAAATACAGGAACATTTAATTCTTTACCAATAGTTTTTAATTGATCAATAGCAGCAGGTCGATATATATCGGCAGCAATAAGTAGTGGCCTTTTATTATGCTTTTTTCGCAAATAATTGGCTAGTTTGCCGGCTGTTGTGGTTTTACCACTACCTTGCAGACCTACAAGCATCAAAATAGTAGGATTTTTTGTAGTTTCTAGGGGAACATAATCACCGCCGAGTAAAGCTACTAATTCATCTTTAACTATTTTTAAGAATAGTTCATCAGGTTTTAGGCTCTTATCAACCTCAGCATTTAAAGCTTTTTCTTTAACATCAGCTACAAATTCTTTAACAACTTGATAATTAACATCCGCCTCAAGCAAAGCTATTCTAATTTCCCTTACGGCATCACCAATATTTTCTTCAGTAATTTTACCCATGCCGCGGATATTTTTTAGCGCATTACTGATTCTATCTCCCATATATTCAAACATATTTATTCACCTTCCAAATTACTGTTTTTTAACTTTTATAATCCCTATTATACCTTATTTTACACATTTTGTATATATTATTTACCAATTTTAAAATTTATGGGCAAATGCCTCAATTAATGATATAATTAATGTGGTGATAATAATGGCAAGAAGAAAGAAAATAAAAAAATCATTTAAAATAATTTCCATAATAATCGTATTAATAATAATTGGCACTGGAGGTTATTTTGTTTATAATAAATATTTTAAAGAAGAGAAAATGGTTAGTGAGGTTACTAAACTTATGAATAAATATAATATTCCTGATGATCAATATTCTGAGACTTTAGAATTTGTTTTACTAAATAACATATATAACGAAAATTATTTAGAGGAATATAGTGACATAGAATATATTGATAATGGTAATTTTGCTAATATTTTAACAACCTTTTTACCTAAAGGATATAGTGGCAAAGAAATAAATTATATTAATCAATTAAGTACTAAAAATATTGAAAAATTAGCAAATATAGATTATATAGATATAAGTAATTATTATAATATAAGTAATTTTGATGTTGCTAAAATAGATAGATATAACAGGTATTATGAAGAAAATGATTATGATTTAGAAGATGTAGTAACTTATGTCAATATTAATTTAGATTTACCAGTTTATAGCGATACTCGTGAGGTTACTGATCCTGATTCATTGTTAGTTCTAGTAAATAAATATAATCATTTACCTGATGGTTATGAACCAGATGATTTAGCATATGTTCCTGGGGCTTATGGAAATAATGTACCAATGCGGGAAATAATTAAAGAACCATTTTTAGAGTTGCAAAATGCGGCAGAAGAAGAAATCGGGATAACTTTAATGCCTACGACAGCTTTTAGAGGAGAAGATTTTCAAAGAACATTATATAATAATTATGTTGCTAGTGATGGGGTGGCTGCAGCTGATACTTATTCTGCTCGGCCAGGATATTCCGAACATCAAACTGGTTTATCAATAGATTTAAAAAACACTGCTATTAGTGGCTCAACAAGATTAAACGATTCCGATTATGAATGGCTAAGCAATAATGCTTATCGTTTTGGCTTTATTATTAGATTTCCCGAAGATAAAACTTATATCACCGGCTACCAATTTGAAAATTGGCATATAAGATATGTAGGTTTAGATGTAGCTAAAATAATATATGAAGAAGATTTAACTTTAGAAGAATATATTGATTTATATGTTACTGAATATTAAAACCAGTGATTTTATTCACTGGTTTTATCAAACTTGTTTTCTTTAATGATTTTGTTTACATCATCTACACTTAAATTAACTGCATATGCTATAGTTTCTATTGGAATATTCTTAGCTATGGCATTTTTAATGACATCGACTTTTACTTCAAACTTACCTTCAGCAAAGCCCTCTTTCTTGCTAAGTTCTAATTCTGTGTTACGAATCATTTCTTTTTCTTCTTCTTCAGAAACATCTCTAATAATTGCTCCTTCAGTAAAATAAGCTTTCTTTAATACCTTTTTAAATTCTTTTATTACATCTTCAGCAGAATATTTTTTTTCTAATCTATTTAAAATAGTAAATAAAGTATCTATAAATCTATTGAATGTATCTGAATTCATATATTTATCTCCTCCTCTTCAGATTAATATAAACATATATTACTCTCGGTAAACATTATAACATATGGTTTCATTTATGTAAACATCAAAGTTAAATACAACCAGTGACTTTTTATTCACTGGTTGTATCAAGATTGTTTTCTTTAATAATGTTTTTAACATCATCTACACTAAGACCTACTGCTATAGCAATGGTTTCAATAGAACTTTTTAATGATAGTAAGTTTTTGATGACATTAATTGTTGTTTCATCAGAGCCTTGTTCAAAGCCTTGTTTTAAACCTTTAGAAAAATTTATTTTCCTTTCAGTATTAATTAACTTAGCTTTATCTTCATCAGGATCAATCCAAAAATCTTCATTCTTTAACATGATCAATTTGCAAAACTCCTCCTTTATCTCATCTTTTGGATAATAGTCTTTTAATTCTTCTTTATCCAAATCAAACATGAATACATAGCGGTAATCATATTCATTTTTAATTCCGTTACAACACTTTCTTTTCAAGTTTTCAACATTAATTTCAATTACTGATATATTAGGAATAAACATTTCTAATTCATTAGACTGTAAATAATATTTTCTTATTCCAGCATCAGTATTTAAATCATAGGTATTTCCGTAATTTAAATTGATTTGAATACAATCTTTATTAATTTTAGCTATATTACTATAAAATGAAGAAAATAAGCTAAAATTTTTTAATCTTTTAGCAGTAGTATAATCATTTGAATTAATTTCAATACTAATATAAGCGTTATTTGTCTCAACTATAATATATTCATTATTTTTTATACTACTGATATACTCTAATATATCTACTGGTTCTTGTAGGACTTGTGAAAGTAAAGCCTCTAGTATTCTTTTACCATAAATTGGATCTTTAACTATAGTTTTAAACATTTGTTTATCCACTGTTTTCATAGTTCCCACTTTATACAAGTTCATATTCCTTATTTGCTATTTCCATAATAGTTACCTCCTGGTAAATATTATAACATGTGGTTTCGTTTGTGTAAATAATTGGAAATAAATACAACCAGTAATTTTATTCACTGGTTGTATCAAAATTGTTTTCTTTAATTATGTTTTTTACATCATTAATGCTTAACTTAACAACATCAGCTATATCTTCTATAGACATATGTTTGATAAGCAAGTTTTTAATGACATCGACTTTTTCTTCAGCCTTACCTTCTTGCTTAGAAATCAACAGTTTCTCATCTTCTTCACTTATTTCTCTTATAAATTCAGCATCACTATTTAATCTCACAACCTCACCTCGAAACTTTTGAATTATTTCATCATTTGGAAAGAAATCCTTTAATTCTTCTGGTGTTTTATCAAGCATTAAAATATATCTAAGTCTTTCTCTTTCCTTAACATCAGTATAGCATAATTCTTCGACATTTTCTACAAATATATTCCAAATACTAAAGTTTTCTGTATATATTCCATCTTCACTTGTTAAATATGCTTTAGTTACTAATCTTTTAGATTTCTTGGACTCAAATATAAAATTAATTTGTAAAAATTTTGTTGTAATGTCAATTTCTTGGCCTTTAGATACATGTTTACTAAATAACTTGCAAATAAATGCTAAATTTCTAATTTTAGTAATTTCGGAAAAACCATGAGCATTAATTTCCACATTGATAATTTTTTTACCAACTTTCACTAGAACATCTAAAGTCTTTTTTCTTTCTTTTTCAGTATCTAATGGAAGCTCTATGGGAATAAATTCTAAAATTTTTACAGGTTCACCAAAGACTGTGCTAAGAATTGCTTCTAGTATTTCTTGGCCATTTTTGCCATGGGCAATACTTTTAAATAATCTATCGTTTTTAGCGGTATATACTTTGGTTTGTTCATCAGTAATCAAATTTTCACCTCCTTGATTTGCTATAATAGCACAAAGGTTTTGAAAATATTGTTGCTTTTTGTCGAGGAAATTAAAAAAATTGTAAAATTGCAATTTTTTTAATATTATTCCTTATTTTCATAAGAAAGTAAATTTCTAATATCTTCTTCACTTAGTTCCGATAAAATGTTTTTATCTCTAATTTCTCCATCAATTAGTGTATCACTTAGTTTTCTTTTCTTATTTTGTAATTCTAATATTTTTTCTTCAATAGTACCTTTATTGATCAAGTGAATAACCTCAACATTATTTGTTTGCCCTATTCTATGAGCTCTATCAGTTGCTTGATTTTCGACTTGTGGATTCCACCATAAATCTAAGTGAATTACAACATCAGCCCCAGTTAAATTAAGGCCTGTACCTCCAGCTTTTAAAGTAATTAAAAATATTTTAATATTATCATTATTATTAAAATCATCAACCATTTTAATACGCTCTTTAGATGGTATGCTACCATCAATACGATAGTATTTAATTTTATCTTTAGCTAAATATTCTCCTAGTTTATCTATGGCTTTTTTAAAGGAAGAAAATATTAATATTTTATGATTATTAGCAGTATATTCATTAATGATATTAAGTAACGTCTCTATTTTATGAGGGGTTTCATTAAACCCATCATAAACTAAAGATGGGTCAATACATATTTGTCTTAATTTAGTTAAAAGTTGTAAAATTAAGAATCTAGCTTTACTCATTCCTTCAGTTGCCATAATTTCTTCCATTTCCCTTTGAACTCTTTCTAACTCCGCCGCATAGATTTTCTTTTCACTATCAGACATATCAATATAAATATCATTAATTAACTTATCTGGCAACTCCTTGATAACATCTTTTTTCTTTCTTCTTAAAATAAAAGGATTAATTACCTTACTTAAACCAGTTAAGAGTTTTTGACTATCTTCATCAAAATCTTTGATTTTATATTTAGCTTGAAATTTAGCTAAACTAGCTAAATATCCTGGCATAATAAAATCGAAGATACTCCATAACTCTAAAATGGAATTTTCTAGGGGTGTTCCAGTTAAAGCAAATTTAACATCAGCATTGATGCTTTTAACAACTTTAGTAATACCCGCCATATTATTTTTAATGTTTTGAGCTTCATCAATTAAAATGGCATGAAAATGTAAATCTTTATAAAGATCTTCATCTTCTCTTAATGTACCATAAGTAGTAATAATAACATTAGCATTATTATTTTCTAAAATTTTAATTCTTTTATCTTTATTACCTAAACAAATAACCCAATTAATTTCTTTAGCAAATTCTTCCAATTCATGATCCCAGTTGTAGGCGAGGCTTGTTGGTACTACAATTAAAAATTGATAATTATTATTTTCTTGTAACATTTCTTTAATATAATAGATTACTTGAATTGTTTTACCTAAACCCATTTCATCAGCCAGTATGCCTCCGAAACCGATTTTATCGATAGTTTTAAGCCATTTAACCCCAGTTATTTGATAATCTCTTAATACAGATAAATCAGTTAAAGATAGTTCACTATCTTTAAACTGATAAAATCTATCTATGAGATTATCAAATAAATTATTAGTATTAATAATATTATATTTGGTATTTTTAAGACTATCTAAATAGATGGCTCGGTACTTTAAAATACTACCCCGCCCATTTATAATATCTTCATCACTTAGTTCTAAATCATCAGATAAACTCTCTAATTCATTTAGTGCTTCATCTTCTAAATTTAATATATCTCCATTTTTTAATCTATAATATTTATTCTTATTTTTAATACTCTTAAAAATATTAACTAATTCATCACTAGATATATCCCCTAGATCAAAAGAAAAACTCATAATATTATCTACCCCAATACTAAACATCGATGATACATTAGTTTTCTTCTTAATATTAACACTTTTAAATTTCTCAGTAGTATAAACAACATAATTTTGAGCTAATTCTTCTAAACCGTGTTCTATAAACTCAACTTGTTTATCTAAATCTCTTAATAAAACTCTGTTATTTTCAATAACAAAATTATATTTAAGTATATCATTTATTACTTTATTTTCTATTTCCATATCTCTAAGTACTATGGTATTTTTAGCAAAATAATCTATGATATTATTATCATAGATAAATTTAACACTACATTCAATATAATACCCTCTAATATCAAAATATAATTCACTTTTAATATTATTAGTAATTACTAAATCATCTACTGATCCATCAACAACCATTTCTTTTTTTAATACATTCATTAATCCTTTAGTAAAATCTTCTATTTTATCTTTACTTATTTCTAAAGAATCTATTCCATATTCTATTAATTCTTCTAATAATTCTTGTTCATCTTTTTTTAAATGATATAATTTACCTTGATATAATATATATTCAAAATCTCCTAGAACTTGATTTATATTATCTAAATCAAATTTTAAATTATATACATCACTTTTCTTACTTAAATTACTTTTAATTGGAAAATTATCAATTATCCCATATATTTGATAATTTTCCAAAATAAAAGAACAATCTTTAATACTTTTAAAGAATTTCTTTAATTCACTACTAGTATAAAATCTACCATTTACTCCCTTAGTTAATTCTAAAAAAGCATCGATTATTTTTTTATCATGTTCATTAAAATAATATTTATTAATATTATAAGTAAAGTTCTTACCAAAATAAACCTCTTCACCAATATTATCAATATATACTCTTTTAAAAGCACTTATTTTACTATTTAAATTATATAATTTATCTAATCCTATCGTTATTTTGGGCTCTAAATAACGATAGTAATAATTACTATTTAAAACTATATTTAAATTAACCGTTAATTCTTTTTTAATAGTAATTTCTTCTTTATTAATAAATTTATCAATTATTCTATTACTAATGGTTTTATTATCTTCTTTCATATTAAATAATTCTTCATAATTATAAAGAATTACTGCTCCGACATGTTTACAAGTTTCAAAACTTTGAAACTGCATGCAATCACAATTAATATCTAATATTTTATGATCATGAGATATTTTAATAAATACCTCATAGTATTCATCATAATAACTTTGTGATTCAACAGAAAAAGTATAATTAGTACAATCTTGGTATATTTCTTTATCTTCTAACTTTATATCATCTCTGGGTATTCTAGTTGCTTTAATTATGTCATTGCCACTAACAAAAGAACCAATATTACTAATATTAAGAAGATCTCCAACAGATATACTTTTTCTCATAAAAAAATCACCCAAACTTATAGTAACATAAGTTTGGGTATAGTGTAAAGTATAAATTAGTAATTTATGTGGATAACTTGGCCTCCGTGGCGGACATGCCGCCGGCGGAGGTTTTAAGTTTATCACATACCTATTATATCTTATCTACGGACAGTTTTTGAAAACCATAAAAATAGATGTAACATACTTGCTACACCTATTGTCCTTTAAACTTGA
>CALVYL010000030.1 GCA_944372215.1 uncultured Bacilli bacterium
GCTAATGTAAATTCTTTAATTAGTTCCTTATTTGTATAATCTAATATAAATCCTCTTGGTGAATAACCATAAGAATAACCAAGTGGTGTTTTTTTAAGTAATATTAAAGAGGTCGCCACTAAATTATTGTTATCATCTTCCATACCAACATAATATGGAATTTGTCCCTTTATTTTTCTACAAAACTCACCCCAAGCATAACTTTGTAAAAAATGCGACTTTGGATGATTATCAGTAAAGTTTATATATTTATCTTTTAAAACATTTTCTATAAATTTCATATCTTATCACCTTAATTTGTTTTTTAATTTATAAATCTTACTAATTAATGAATTAGTACAAATATAATATTCACCAATTAATTCTTCAACATAACCATTAAATCCTTTTTTAAATAAATAAACTCCATAATCTTTACTATTAGGATTATTATAATTTAAAATTCCAAAAAAATTATGTCTTCTATAATTATTTTCAATACCATATTTTATTATATCCCATTGAATTAAATAAGCTCCACCATATTCATTATATAAATCATTACTACCACTAAACAAATAGATAGTTTCATCACCATATAGCATAAACATTGCTACAGCAAGATTTAAATAACCATTTTCACTTGGAAGACTTTGAACTTTTTCAATCTTTTTTTTAACATTTTCAAGTTCAAATTCATAATTATCTTTTTTCTTATTAATACCACTTATTTTGGCAATTTTTTCTTCATAATCTTTCTTTAAATTATTCAAATATTCTAAATGTTTATTAATATTAAGTCTAGCTAATTTAAATACTACTTTATCTTGAAAAACTTTATACATACTTTGATAATATTCTAATGATTTATCTAAAAATCCTCTTCTTTTTGAAGTATCTTCAGTAATTTGCTTAAATATAGGTAATTCTTCATATTTTAAATTAATTATTTCTACACCATCTCTTAAAGCCCTATTTATTAAATTACGAGTATTTTGTTTAAAATTTTTAAATATTTCTTCTTCTGTTTTGTTTTTTAAATCTAAACAAAAATTATATTTTACTTGTATATCTATTTTACTTTTATTATATCCAATATCTTTTAAAAACTTTATTACTTCATAATTATTATTACCGTTTTCAACAATTTTTCCATCAATATCTCTTTCTACTTCATTAATATAAGGATCTATTGTTAATTTAAAACCACCATGTAAAGTTACAAAATCAAGTAATTTCATACTAAATTCTTTAACAACTTCATGATTATTATAATCACATAAAAAACCCTTTAGACAAATAAATTCTTTTTTTCCTAAAAAAGTATTACCTTCATAAATCATAGTTATGGCTTGCATGATATTATTTTCTTTAAGACCTAAATAATATACTTTTTTACCTCTTTCATATAAACTTTCTCCCATATTAGATGTTTGAAAAAAGTTTTTACAAGTAAAATTTTTTGCTAAATTATTAAATTCTTCTTTATTAATTTCTACTAATTCCATTATTTTCTCCCTTTAGCTTTATTAACCAATTTATATAAATAGTACAAATTTTTATTTATTGGCAAATCAAATTCTCCAATATACTCTACAGTTTTACCTCCAAAACCTTTTTTTACTTCATACATTCCATAATCCGGGTCGTTTTTATCAAAAATATTTTTTACTCCTAAAAAATTAACATATTCTAAATGTTCATTAATTGCATCATTAATCATTTTAGGATACATTACATACTTTGGATTAAACTTACGATATGAATTATCCATACCACTTGCAAAAGAAACTACTTCTTTATATTTAGATATAGTAACCATTGCAGCAATATAAGTAATACTATCTAAACTCTTTGCTTCAATTAATTCATTATTATATTTTTTTATTGCACCATTAATTAATTCATCTTCTTTTTTTAATTTATGTCCAATATTATCATGTTCCATTTTTTTCTTTAAATCTTTTAATTTATATTCTTCCATTTTTATTTTGTTTTGTAAATTTTTAATATATTCTTTCTTTTCAATATAAACTAAATATAGTTTAATATTATCTTTAAAATTATCAAGTAATCTTTCATAAAATTTCTTACTTAAACTAGAAAAATGTTTTCGATTGCTACTCATATTTATAAATTTCAATACTTCATCCAATTCAGTTTTATCTACAGTTTTTATATTCACACCACGAAATTTAGCAAGTTCCATATTTTTACGAGTACTTTTACTAAAGAGTTTAACTTGTTCTTCAAATGTTTTTTCTAATTTTATTGCATGAATGAAACGAAATTGTTCTGTTTCAAAATTCATATTAAAACCATGATGCTTAAAACCACCATATTTAAGTCTTTCTATTAATTGCCTATTTTCTAAATTAAATTCTTTATCCATAGATTTATCATATAAATTTAGAATTATTGGTGGATCAATTTTTACAAATACAACTTTTCCTTTAAAATACTTTTTTAAAGCATTTTTAAATTCTTCTAAATTAGCATAATCATAAATAAAACCTCTTGATGCATAAGCATAATAATATTTTCTTAAAATTTTAACATAAATAATTAAAGAAACTCCCACTAAAGTATCTTCTTCATATAATCCTAATAATTCACAATGCTTTCCTTCATCAAGTTTTAAATGATACCATTCAACACTTTGATAAAAGCTACTTAAATTACTAGAACTAACAAACTTCTCATATGTTTTTTTTTCAATTTTCTTTAGAATCATCAGCATCACCTTTAATTTGTACTTTACCAAAAGTTATTACTTTTAGCACTCTATTAACCATTCTTTTGCCAAATAATTTATTAATTATGCCCATATAATAAGTAAGTAAAATATAAATAGAACCACCAACTAAAGCATAAAGACAAATATCTAAAATAGATAATATTTTACTAGTTAAATGAAATGGTACAACTAAATTCATAACATATAAGACAATTAACATAATTACTACAGCAATAATTATGTCTCTTAACATAACCCAAGTTTCTTTATAACTAATATTTGGATATTTATTAATTTTTCTTAAAACGATAAATACTGCAATAGAAAAGCCAATAATTGTAGCAATACTTGCTCCATAATAAGCAGGTATTCCTATCTTATTACATAAAAGCATTAATGGTACATCTAATAATGCATTTGTTAAAAAACCAACAATTACAGCCAAATAAACAGTTTTATATTCATTTAATCCTTGAGCCGCTTGGATAGAGATTAGATAAAGATTACTAAATATAGCAGTAATTATACTTAATTTAAATACTGATGAACCAAGTTCATTAACTCCGTAAAAAACATTCCAAACTGGTTCCGCTAAAAAAGACAAACCAAATGCAGCAGGTAATGATATAAATAAAATAATTTGTAAGGCTTGATTTAATATTTTATTTAACTCTTTATAATTCTTTTTAGTATGTTCTGCAACAATATTAGGAATTAAACTAACCGTTAAACCTGTAGCAACAGCAGTTACTATCATATTTAATTTATAACCCCAAGTAGTTACAACACCTGCTACATACTCTGAATCTGCTCCACTAAAACCAATATTAGAAAGGGTTCTAATAATTAAAGACATATCAACAGTATTATAAATATTAACAGTTAAATTAATAATTACAAAAGGAATAGCATAAGAACAAATTTTTTTCAAGATTTCTTTATTAGATATATTATCTCGTTCAAGCTTTTGATCTAAGCTTAATTCTTTTTTATGAGTTACTATTTTTCTAGCAATATAAATAATTGCTACCAGACCTCCAACGAAAGCTCCAGATACGGCAACAGCAACCCCAATAGAAACAGATTTATGTAAAATACGAATGACAAAATAACTACCACAAACAATAACTAAAATACGGACAATTTGTTCAATCATTTGAGATACACTTGATGGTTTAATATATTTATGTCCTTGTAAATATCCTTTAGCAACACTTAAAAAAGGTATAATTAAAACTGCGAATGATACGACAAATATTACTAAAGTAATATCTTCTAGGGAGTTTCCTCCAGTCATATCACCAACTATTAAGCGGGCTACATTTTCTGAGAAAAACATCAAGAAAATAAAACATACCGCCGATAATATAGATACAATAAAAATACCTAATTTAAATGAACGAACCTTTGCTTCTTTTAAACCTAATGACTCATATTCACTAACAATCTTACTCATAGCAACAGGAATACCTGCTGATGAAATACTTAAAAATATCAAATAAATATTATAAGCATAACTATATAGGGAACTACCTTGTGAACCAATTATAGCATAAAAAGGAATAACATAAAGCATTCCTAAAATTTTAGTAAAAACTAAGGCTAATGTTGCAATAATAGTACCTTCTAAAAATGAATTTTTCTTCATATTATTTGCCTCGATTCATATATATTTTACCAAAAAATTAGATATATAACAAGAATTCATACATAAAACTACAAAATATTTACTAAACCAACGCAATTGTTATAAAAGTGTGTGGATTTAATGTAAAAATATTATTATTAATTTACAAACCCTTTAAAAAATAAGTTATTTATAGTACAATTATTATGGTGATGATATGTTAATAACATTAATTTTAATACTTATAATTATAATTTGTTTGATTTTGATATTATATGTTACTACTTATAATAATTTAGCTACCTTTAAAACTAAAATTGAAAAAGCTGAAAGTATTATTGATGATGCTTTAAGAGAAAAATATGATATTATTTGCAAATTAAATGTACAAATAAAAAAGGAAGTAACTAAAAAAGATTATTTGAAAGATTATATTGATTTAAAAGATAAAAGAATTACTAATTATGAAATGGATAGAAAATTAACAGAAGCTATGAATATAATAACAGAAGTTAAAAATGACCATGAAAAATTAAATAATAAAGAATTTAATGAATTATTAAAGAAAATTGATGAATTAAATGAAACGCTAGCTTCTAGTAAAACTTATTATAATAATAATACTTCTAAGTTAAATCAAATAATTAGAAAATTCCCTTCTAATATTGTTGCGAAAATTCATAGGTATAAAATTAAACCATTTTTTGATGGTAAGAATATGCAAGATGCTGTAATTGATGATTTCAAACTATAAAAAAAATTCTCATTCGAGAACTCTTTTTATTTATTTTCTTCTTTTTTTATCTTTATTATCTGTATTAATAAAGTAATATGTAGGTTGAATATTATTTACAGTATTACTTTCACTTTCTGCTACATCTGTATGAGGTGGTTCAATTGGTTGTTCTGGTGCAACTGGTTCATCAGTTGGTTCTTCTGGATCTTCAACATCCCCAATACCTTCAACAGCATATACATAAGTTACATAAATAGTACCTTCAATAAATTCTCCAGTTTCATATCCTTCAACAGATACTAAATAATAACCATCAAAGTCTTTAGCAGTTGTTTCATAATTTTCTCCAACTACTCCAGTAATTACTTCTTCATCAGCTAGTTCATTTCCATCTTCATCAACATAGTTAACTACAACATCTCCCGCTTTAGCCCATTTAGCATAAACTGTAATTTCTTCAAGACCACTTGCTAAATCATCAAAATCACTTAATACTTTAGTGCTTTGAGTAAATGGAATTACAAGTAATTCATATAAAGCATCAAATTCTCCACGTTCAGCAAGTTCTGAAGCTAGATCAGCATTAGCAGCTTCTGGTATATACCAACCTAAGAATATATAATTTTCTTTTTCTGCTGATGGTAATACTTTTTCTGCTAAATCTAGACTGTTACCAAATATAGTAATATCACTAGAATATCTAGTATTTAAACCAGTTAAAAGGTCAGTATATCCATATCCTAAAGATACTTTACCAGCTGTTCCAAGATTATTAATTAAACCTTCAGTTGCATCATATCTAATAATAGATACTGGTGTCCAAATATAGGCATTACCAAATACATCAGGATTTAAATCTTCTCCAAGAACATTATATCTAAATGTATAATCATAACGATTTAATGTTGTAGGGTCATAATAAATAAATGTATGTGAACCTTCTCCCCCAACTTCTTTATTAATATTTTGATGTAATATAAATTGAGTTAATGCAGTATAGTCACTATTAATTGGACCAGCAAATTGAATATCCGCTTTTTCGCCAGTACCACTTGGCATAGTAGGATTTATTTCAGTGTGAAATAAATTATTTAAAGAATCTGATACTGATACATTATCAGAATCCACTTGTAAACTACCACCTGTTACAATAGTATTACCAGAATGATTATTAGCACTATTATAATCATCAAAAATATCAGTTGATTCTTCACCATTTGCAACAATTACAGAATTTTCTAATACATGGAATATTCCTTCTCCGCTATCAGTATCATATAAAGAGTAACCACTAACACCATTACTAAATATAACAGAGTTTTTAGCATATAAGTTACCTTTAGCAGCAACTCCAGCCCAATAACCAGAATCCCAGTCGTTTACATCCCATCCATAAATAGAACCTTCTTGAACTGATGCACCATAACCATTATTATTTGTAGTTATTTTTGAATTAGTTACATTTGTTACACCATTTTCTACAAAAAAGCGAATTCCAGGACCTCCATTATTATTAGCATTAATTGTACTATTAATAATATCAGTACTTTCTTTATCATAATTATATTTTGTAATATTTAAACCTATATTAGCATTGTCATTAAAATTAACAATACTATTTGTAGCATCAAATGCAACATTAGATGCTCCGTGTGAGCCATTATCATTAACATTTAATGTTGAATCAGTAACTTTGATATAAAAATTATTTACTCCAAATTCTCCATTTTCATTAATATTAACTACTGATTTATTGGTAATATCCAATAAATAAGGTAGCCCTTGACCAGTAATAGCATTACTTCTACTATTAGTAATATCCATTTTAGCATTATTTAATTTAATATCAACACTACCAGCATAGTCAGTATTCATGTTGAATCCTTGACCATTGCCATCAAAATTTACATAAGCACCTTCTTTAGCTTCAAAAGTAAAATTACTTACTTCAATAGCATAAATAGCAGCTGCTGTATTAAACGCATTATAAGTAGCATTCTTTTCTAAAATAATATTAGCATAACCTCTACCACGGATATCTATTGCTGCTCCACTAGTTCCGTTTCCTTGACCTTTATCGACAGCACCAGAATAATCAGAATTATCTGGGTCATCATAACCATTACCATAATAATTGTTTCCATAAGTATTATCGTTATTTTGAATAGTTAAAACTGCTGATTCCATTATAGTTAATGTACTGGTTACAGTATTTTGAGCTTTTCCATATCCTAAACGAACACCATGATTATGGTCATCTAATGTTAAGTTTCCACTTAAATTAACTGAACCTTCTTCAATAAATAATGCAGCTGCTGGATTACCTTCTGTACTTGCATTACCATAAATTGTAGCATCATTTGCTGTAATATTAGTATTTTCAGCTCTTACAATAAATTGTAATTCTGTGTATTCACCAGCAATTGTAAAATTCAACCCCGCATTATCAACAAATATAACTTTGTGATAAGGCTTTCCATTCTTTTCAACACTGTAATCTCCACTTTGAATAACTATGTTATCTTGTGCTGTCGCATTTGCTAGTATTTCATTAATTTCATCTTGAGTATTATCAACAGTAATAGTATATTCAGCAGCCATTACTTTAGTATTACTTACAAACAATGAAACTAATAAAGCTACTAACAAATAAAACTTGTTAAGTCTTTTTGTCATTTTTCCTCCTTACTTAATACATTTTTTTCTATCTTCACAATAATATATAATATTATTGATAGAAACATTATTAACTTCCACATCTGTATGAGGTGGTTCAACAGAATCTGTTGGTTCTTCAGGTTCAACTGGAGTTGTTGGTTCTTCCGGATCTTCAACATCCCCGATACCATCAAGAGCATATACATAAGTTACATGAATAGTACCATCGATATATTCTCCAGTTTCATGACCTTCCACTCTAATTAAATGATAACCATCAAATTCCATACTCTTTGTTTCATAAGGATTTCCAACTTCATCACTAGAAGTAATGTCCTCAGTAAGTTTATTACCATCTTCATCAACATAATGAACAATTAAATCGCCATAAACTATTTCTTGTTCTAAACTAAAACTCATCATATAGCCAAAATTCATTAATTGATGAGCATTTACAACATTATCTCCATTAACAGCCATCATAAATTCTCTTAAATCATTTTGACTATTTGCTTCTACTAAACCTAAATCAGTTCTAAATACTTCTTCAAATACAGTATTTTCACCACGCATATAAGCACCTACTGTATAAGAATTATCAACATCATAGTAATAACAACTTCCATAGTAACAATCAACAGTTACAGTTTGATTACCAGAAGCATCAACTAATGGAAATACTGATAATCCCATATTATAAAACCAATTATAACCCAAAGCATTTACATACGGATTAGTTTCATACATATTAAATTTTTTACCACCAAGAACACCACCGTAACTAAAACTGTTACCAATTATTGTATTTAAAGGTAAATCTTCTAATTCTGTATAATTAGTATCATTACTTGGATCTTCATCTAATTTATTATTATAATAATCTAAATAGTATAAATGTAAATCAGCAATACCATTAACATATCCTTGATTTATTAACTCTTGTCCTAAATTTTCATCAGTTAATAATGGTGCACAATATCTATCAGTTCCTTTTATAAGATATGAATCAGTATATTCATCATATACATCACAATTATTATATTCGCCATTTCTATAACCTTCAGCTCTAGTATATAAAAAGGCTATAGCACTATTACCAGTTCTTCTTATAGAATAAGAACCTACTAATAAATTACCATCAAACCCATAAGCGTCTTTAATATAAATTCCATGATTTCCATTATCATAATAATTCCAAACTTCTTCACCGTATTGACTATATAGTTCATCAAATTCATAATCTAAATCTAAAGTATCAATAGTTAAAGAATCCTCAACATAATGATAATCAACATCAGAATTATTTATCACTCTAATTTTAAAAGGTGCATTTTCTCCTGGAACATAAGAACCAGCTAAAATTGTTTCAATATCATCTGTAATATTAAAATAAATTTCTTCTCCACTATAATTTTGTGGAATAGTATAAATTATTGTGTAGTTTTCTTCATCATAAGCAACTGTAATTTCATCAGTTGTTGTACTATAATCATTTCTTGTTGTATCCCATTTTGATGTAGCATTAACATTGGTTATTAAACCAAATGCAACTAATAATGTTGCCATTATTTTTTTACTATAATTCATTTAAATCCCCCTTGCAATTATTAGTAAATATTTTCTATCATAATTTTTAAAGTCATTATGATGACTGCATGTTTGTAAAATTAATATTTCATCATATTCTGATACATCTACACCAGTATCATACCAAGATTTATCTTTTAGTTCTTTAATATGATTATACCAACTATCTTGATTATCAAAATTAATAGTCATATAGTTCCAATCGCGAGTCTCTACATATACAGAAAATATTTCATATTGTTTAATACCACTTTCTGTAATTATCTCTATTATTTTATGATCATGATAATATTCTTCATCATAGTAGTTTTCTAATTCTCTAAATGGAACATTTAAAGAATCAGAATTATGACCATAAATTAATATCTTGCTACTATCTAATGTAACCCTATAATCTAGAAATGTTGCACCCTTAACATCACTTTCATTATAGATGTTATGATTTAAATAGTAATCATTATCTTCCCCTTGAACTAATATTTCTGAAATATCAGTTCCAGAAATTCTAATAGCACCGACGATATTAGGGTTATTATATTCTTCTTTTAGATCACTTAAGGCAATATAGCTTGTACTATCAGTAATAACATTATTAGCACTATTAACAATATCATTACTTTGTAGTGGTAAAGCAAATCCTAAAGCCACCAAAAGTATAAGGCATAAAAACCCAATCTTCACTCCTTTTCTTCGCATTTAACAATCCCCCAAACATAATGCTAGAAAAGTCCAAAACTCCCAAACATTCAAAAAGGCTTTGAAACTTAACTCCTCCTGCACACTCTTTCGTTGTGATTATATATCTTATATGAAACTTGGAGTATTGTCAAGCTAAAATTCAATAAAATAGGGCAAATTAAACTAAAAAGCACAAAAAAAGATCTAAATAAGCTTATTTAGACCAATCAATTGGAGTTAAACCATGTGTAGTTAGATAATTGTTTGCTTTGGAAAAAGGGCGACTTCCAAAAAATCCTGAGTAAGCGGAGAGTGGTGATGGATGAGGACTCATTATAATATAATGTATCGGATTAGTTATAAGTTTAGTCTTTTCTTTAGCAAAATTTCCCCATAATATAAAGACTACTGGAGTATTCTTTGTGTTTAGCACCTTTATTATATAATCAGTTAATAATTCCCACCCCATATTTCTATGACTTCCGGCATGACCTTTTTCAACAGTTAAAACAGCATTAAGAAGTAAAATTCCTTGTTTAGCCCAACCAGTTAAATCGCCATCAACCCGCGGTTTAATACTTAAATCAGATTCTAATTCTTTATAGATGTTTTGTAGTGATGGTGGTAACTTAACACCTTTTTGAACTGAAAAAGATAAACCATGAGCTTGATGTTCTTCATGATATGGATCTTGTCCTACAATAACTACTTTAGTATCTTTAAAACTTGTTAATTTTAAAGCATTAAAAATGTAATTTTTCGGTGGATATATAGTTTTAGTATCATATTCCGCCATTATTTTGTTGTAAAAGTTTTTAAAACCATTACTATTCCAAATTACTTTTAGGGCTTCATCCCAATCATTACCTATCATTATTCACCATCCTTTAGAGCTATATTACAAGCATAAATTATCTCATCAAGAGTACGAGCTGATATTAAAAATCTCGAGCTATGACAAAAAGTTAAATATTCTGGTAAATCTTGTGTCCATGATGCCGGAAAAGGTCTTTTTAACTCTACTGTATCACTATTTATTGGGACACCTTGAGCTGAGTATCCACCACGATTAGATGGAAATATAACATATATTGCTTCTGTTCCTGGCAAATAGTCTGTGAAATGCAAATGTTTATCAAAAACAATGATTTCCTTATTGATACTTTTTTCATAAATTTCTTTAACTTCTTTTTCTTCTTCATAGTTTTTTATTTCATGATTAATTAAATTATTAAGAATTACTGTAGCAAATTTAACCGCCTCAACAAACTCTTTATCACCATTGGCTTCATGGGTAGGATTCATTGCCTCAATAGCAGAACATAATGTATCTGGCAAACCTGTGTTATCGGATAAATCTAAGGGTGCAATAAACTTTTTATCAATCTTTTTAACAATATAATCATCATAAATAAAGGGAGCAAAATGAGCCCAAAGCTTACCAAAAGCCGCATAAGGGATACCATTTGGTCTTTTTTTATTATCATTTCCATGGTGATCAAATAATCCTCCCCCAATATCATAAACAATACCTTTAAAATCATTAGGAATACTAGATGCTCTAATTATTGTAATACTAGGATTAATCATTTTAATAAAGGCTGTAGCAAATACATCATCAGCATGAAATGTTCCACTATGGGTTAAGCCATATTTACATTTTTTTAAATTTTCTATAGTCATTATCTAGTTCCTTTTCTTTTATTACTTTCTAAATAATCTATATAATATTCTTCAACTAATTTAGAATATTCATCATCTTTTATTGCAATTGGTCTATCAAATAATTTTTTATAAGTTTTAGAATCATTATCACTTTTCTTAATAAACACCCCCATAACAGAATAATTATTTTTACCTATTGGCTTTAAAATAATTCTTATTTGATCATGTTTTAGCTCAATAAAACCATTAGTAATTATTTTTATATCCCTATTATCTCCTAATTTAAAATTTCTAATTAAATCTAAAATTGTAAAATTAGCCTCTTCTCTTATCTCCTTTAAATCTTTTATAAAGTAACATTTACTAGCATCTTCACTATTTGAAGAATAATACAAAGTTCTAACATTATCTTCTTCATCAGTTGATAAATTTATTAATACTGTTTCATCTTGAACTATGGTTAAACTATCTAATCTATTTCTCAAAAACATATAAACATAATATAATTCTTTATATTCATCTTTAATTTGTTTTAATAATTCAATATCAAAATAATACTCTTTATTTTTTAATACTTCAATTAAATTATATATTTTATCTTGATAATAAACTAATAATCTTTTATAAATATATTCTTGTTCTTGTATATTATATTTAGAAAAATCTAGTACTGAATCAATAATTGTCAATGAATTATTATTAATTACATTAATAGCATTAGAAATATCATGTTCTAATAATTTATTATTATTTACAGGAACATCTATTTGTTCAAAACCACTATTTAACATATTTATTACCAAAAACAAATCTTCACTAAATATAGCATTTTTTTCATTAACTAAAATATTACCATTACGAACCTTAATTAATTCCATAATTTTAATTAAATCAACATCTTTCACTTTCTCTTCTATTAATTTTTCTTTTATTGCAGCAATCAT
>CALVYL010000031.1 GCA_944372215.1 uncultured Bacilli bacterium
TTTCAAAGATCATTCATGCACTTTTCCGTGTGTGCACTAGTAATATACCAAATCAAAACCAACTTGTCAACAAAAAAAATCATTTTTTTGCAATTTTTTCATTTTTTTTGCAATTTTGACTGTTTTTTGACTATTTTTCTTGGTTTTCCTATATATTTTATGCTAATTTTCTTAAATGATACCACTTTTTTGTAATTCATCATATTTATTATGATAATACTTAATTGTTTCTTTATTAAATGGCCCTTGATGATTCTTTTTCATATCTATCAATAATTTTAACTCTTTTTTAACAATAGCATCAATTTCTTCAGGATAATGCATTATTTTTTTATGATAATTATACTCATTTCTATCAAGTATCTTATAGCCATCATCTGGAAAAACTCTTAAATCCAAATCATAATCAATATATTTTATTGTATCTTCGTCAATTACATAAGGAGTTGCTATATTACAATAATAAAACAAACCATATTTTTTTAATTGGGCAATAACATTAAACCAATGATGTTTATAAAAATATATTATCGCCAATTCTTTTGTTCGATAGCTCCTGCCACCATCTTCAGTTACTATTACCATTTTATTGCCGCAGACAATATAATCAGCAAATATATCCAGTATTATTGCTTCTTCACTAGCCTGATATATTTTGCCATTATGTTTATAACAGTGAATTTTAAACTTATCTCCTATTTTCATCTAATTCATCTCTTTAATAGATTATACAATAATTTTTCAAAATACGCAAAAAAAGTGCACTACATTGCACTTATTATTTCTATTGCTTTATTAAGTTGAGAATCGATTGTTCCATTATATTCGCCATTTTCATCATAGGTAACGGTCATATTAGCAATATAATCAGGAATTAATCCCACGCCATCAATACAAGATCCATTAGGTCTCAACCATCTAGCTGATGTATATTTGGCCATTGATCCATCACTTAAACTATAAGTTTGTTGAACCTTACCTTTACCAAAACTTTTTTCACCAACTAATATAGCTCCATAACTATCCTTAAGGGCAGCCGCTAAAATTTCGGCAGCTGATGCTGACTGACCATTAATCAATACTACTATCGGAATTGTCGTATGTTCATCTGTTTTATCATAATATTCAGCTGTTGCATCTTTTGTTTGTAGTGAATAAATTAATTGGCCCTTTTCCAAAAATAAACTAGCTGTTGCTTCTGCACTTTCCAAATATCCTCCGGTATTGCCTCTTAAATCAATGATAAGTTTTTGCATCCCATCGACATTTAATGTGTTTAAAGCATTGCGAACTTGGGTTTCTAGATTTTCAGGAAAAAGCGATATTTCTAAATAACCTATATTATTATCTTTCATTTCATACATAACCCCAGTTGATACATCACCGATTTCCACCTCATAAGTTAATGTTTCATGATTTCTTAAAACAGTAATACTTACTTTACCATCTGCATCGCCAGCAATTAATGTATTTATTTCTTCATTATTTTTACTAGTTACATCTTCGCCATTTATGCCAGTTATAATATCACCAACTTGTAAGCCAGATCTTTTTGCAGAACTATCTGGAAAAACAGCAGTAATTGTATTGGTCGTATTATCTTCATCATAAGTTATTTCAATGCCCACTCCCCGATAAGAACCTTTTAGTTTTTGTTCTAATTCCGCTGTTTGTTCTTCATCTAGGTAAGTGGTATAAGATTCTCCTAAATAATCAAGCATACCATCAACAGCACTATCAATCATAGCACTTTTATCAACATCTTCATAATAATTGTTAACTATTGAAGAATAAACCTCTAAAAATTCATTTAAACTTTCGTCATTTACTATATCTTCATATGTCAAGCCCAAATTATTTTTATAACTATTAGTAACAATAATACCGGTTGTTAAACCAGATATGATTGATGTTACACAAATAACTATTATTACACTTAATAAATTGAACCCTTTTTTTTCTTTCAATTTAATCACCACCTTAATTTTAGCACAATCTAAAAAAAAAGAAAAGTTAAATACTTCTCTATACATCAAATTCTTCTCTAATTGTGTCAATATCTTCTATATAATCAACAATTCTACCATTTTCAACTTTAATTAATGTTAAATCCCCTAAAGCTAATTCGGAAATACTGGTAGCATCAGGATTAGTTTCTTCGCCATCAGCAACTTTATACTTTTGATTTAAATAGTTACCTAAATTACAATAATATACTTTAATTGCATCTTCTTTATTGGTATATAAGGTAATTATTGTTGAATAAAATACTGCTTGGGGATCTTCTTCATCATAAATAGCTACATAATATTCATCATAATTTCTATTTAACATTGTACCAACACTTACCATATCATAGTCAATAACTCCTGCAGTTGTATTGCGAACATATTCATCATTTGGTTCATCAATTAGTACTTTTGATATACCATATACTGCTAGTACTACGATAATAACACTAAATAATATTATGACAAATCTTCTAATTTCTTTACTATCATCACTAATATATTTTTCAGCTTTTATCTTCTTTTTCTTTTTATCATCAATTTTATCATTTAATTTTACTTTGTTTTTTGCCATGTTATTTCCTCCCTAATTGTTATTATACCTAAATTATCTTATTTTTTCAAGGTATTTACATTTTTTGCTTTGACTAATTCTATTTTGATAAGGAAAAAGCCCCTTAGGGCTTTATTTTGTAGATATAACAGTTGATGCATTACCTAAAGACTTGGCGACACTAATTAATTCAGCTGTTGATAAGTCGCTGCTTACTAGGTAGTAACTAACGTCTCCAGCGTGCCAACTTATGGAATTTGAACTAATTGCTCCGACAGATTCATTAAGCATTAATGGATCACCAAATACTGGAATTACCTCAAATTCATTACTAACTTTAGCTACCTCTTCTACAATAACAAAGTTTTTATCGCCACTAAATGTTAATATAACTCTTTCACCAGTTTCTGTGTCTATGGTTTCACTACTACTTAAATGCGTATTTGAAGGTATATATAACGGATATATTATACTATCTAATGTGGCATTTGTTTGTTCATCGCAATTTTCCCCTTCACAAGTATTTTGATTATCACAATTTTCCCCATCACATTCCGTATTAGTTTCATTATCAGTATTTGCTTCCGTATCAATTAAATCATCTAGTAAAAAGTCGTCTTCATCAAGTTTAGCTTTTAGGTCTACCGATTTAAATGTAACTTTAATTTTTACGATATCTTCATTATTATAAACCTCTACTTTATTAATGTTCATATCATTATCAAAATATATTTTTTGATAGGTTAATTCTTCATTATTAGGATAATTTACGGTACTTTTAATAATGTAGCCACTATCTGTTTTCTCTAAAGTAGCACCGGAATCATTTTTGACATCGTTAACTAGATTTTGAAGCAAATATGCTTGTGATGAATTTTCTGGCCATACACTATCAAATTTAAAACTCTTATTTAAACTTGGTGTTACAACATATAAGCCATCTGCATTCTTAAGAATTATTTGTTCATGATTATTAGTTTGATTAACTAGTATAACTTTGTAATAGTTGTCTTTTAAAAAATAAGTATCTATATTATAGGTAAATATTTCTTCACCACTACTAATTTCCATAGTTCCATTTAATTTGTATGATTTGCTATTTTCAACATCATTACTAAAATCCTTAATAGCATCTTCAATATTTTTTTCGCCACATCCCGTTAGTGTAAGAAGCATAAAAGCTATTAACAGTAAAATTTTCTTCATTACCAATTCCCCTTTTCTAATTAAATATATTTTAAAAAAACGAAAATATACATGCATAATATTAAAAATATTGGTTATCATAAAAGTAAAGGATGTGATATTTTGGTAACGTTACAAAAAATAGCTTTAGTAGTTACAATTATTGGAGCTGTTAACTGGGGACTTATAGGTCTATTTGATTTTAATTTAGTAGCTATGCTTTTTGAAAGTGTACTAATTATAGAAAAAATTATATATATTCTTGTTGGTATAACTGGACTTATTAACATTGGTATACTATTTATGAATTTTGAAGAAAGAGACTAATAAATAGTCTCTTTTCTAATTTTCAGTAATTCTTATTCTTAATGTGTTAGATACTACATAACTTATCAATGGGTTAGTATTATCTATTTGTACCTCTACCTCATGATCACCAGCACCAAGGCCCTCTAGGTCAATATAGGCTTGAATATCTTCAGCATCAATATCTTCAATAACTGAAGCTACACCTTTAACTTGAACACTGATTTCTTGGCCAGCAATTGGATTGGCGGTTAAACCACTACCAATATTTCTTTGAGCAAAGTTGCTAGTTAAAGTTACTGTTTTTTGCTCTTCGTCTCCAAAAGTTGCTGTTATTTCTACACTGTCAGCACTCATATCGCGAACCCCATTTGGCCTACGAATATTGACACGATAAGTTCTTGTTGATTCATTACCCATATCGGAAACATCAATTGTGACAGGGATACTTTCAATATTTTCTAGTTCAGCTTCATCACCATAAATAGTAATTGAATACGATGTTGTATTGTTAATCAATATTGAAGCGATAGCTTTACCAGTTACTAAAGATCCGGTGGTTTGAACTGTTAAAGGAACTGTTTTTGAATAACTATCGAGAACAATTGTAGCACTAATAGTTGAAGGAACAATTTCCACATTATTTAATTTGTTACCATTGGAATCATAAGCTACTAATTCGATATTATCTACATCATATGTTCCAGCTTCACTAAATTCTTGTTGTTCCAAATCAATTAAAGCCTTAACAGATGCAATTGCTTCAAGGGCATCACTGCCTCCTTTAACAACTACCTCTGATTGATCAAGAGTAACTGATTCAACACTTAATCTACTATCTAAGGCATCAATGTTAAGTAAGTCATAATCAATTGATTTAACTAAACTTTCCTTATTTTTGATTGTTACTTGAACATATTCCGGAGATAATTGATAACTTAGTGAATCAATTGATTTAGAATATGTAAAATATACTTTATATGGGGTATCTCCCGGTTTATAATCCGATAAATCTAGGATAACCTCATATTCACCTAGTTGCTTTGCTAAGTAAATATCACTTTTTCTTCCGGTAATTGTAATATCTACCGTTTCTGGTACGCCTTCAACAACATAAGCTTCCTCATTATAATTAACTACTACAGGGACATTGGTAATAACCTCTGCTTCGGTTTCAACTAGTGTTATTACTTTTGAATCTATTAGTAAAAACAAACCAACAGCAATTAATAAAGATAAATATATTAAAAAATTGGGTTTATTTAAAACTTTATCTAATTTTCCTTGATTTTTCTTAAACTTTTTAGATAAATAGTATACGGCTCTACTGATTGGTACAACAATAAATTTATCAATAAAACGATAAATTTTTTTGAAAAATCTTGTTATCATTCTTCGTCTTCACCTTCACTTTCATCAGCTTCAAAGAAGACTTCCATTTTTGGTTTTAATTCATCAATTAACATCATTCTGAATTGATCTGGTTCCAAATTATAATGGAGATTACTGTCAACAGCAATACTTAATCTACCAGTTTCCTCAGATACTACTAAAGCAATAGCATCACTTTCTTCAGCTATACCCAATGCTGCTCTATGACGAGTACCAAGTCTTTTAGAAAGGTTAGGATTCATACTAGTTTTAAATACAGCTCCAGCGCAAGTAATTCTATCTCCTTGAATAATTACCCCACCATCATGAAGAGGGGAATTGGGAAAGAAAATAGTTTCTAGCAATGAATCGCTTAAATCGGCATAGACTTTAGTGGAATTTTTGATATATTCTTCTAAAGATATTTCTCTTTCAATTACTATTAAGGCTCCGATGCGATTCTTCCGGAAATACTCAATAGAACGCATTATTTCATAAACTACTTTTTCTCTCTCATCAACAGTTAATATCTTATGTCTTCCCAGTAGTTGAGTTCTTCCTAAAGACTCTAAAACACTCCGAATTTCTGGTTGGAAAATAACAATTATTGCTAGTGGTCCCCATTGAATTGCATATTCCAGGATTACACCAACTGTATATAAATTTAACCAATCACTTAAAAGTTTAACAATTAATATTAATATTACTCCTTTAACGATTAGAACCATTTTAATATTATTTTTTACATTTTTTAAAATATAATAAAAGGCTATCCAAACAAAACATATATCTAATATTTTGGTGAATATATCCCATATTAAAGATAAATTCATTTAAACACCATCCTTGCGACTAATTAATTATATCAAACTTTTGATAAAATAAAAAGTCCTTTAGTGGACTTTAATGATTATTTGAATTGTTTACATTCTTATTTATTATATCATTGATAGACATATTATCAGCAATATTATTAGCAATATTTACATTATTAACATCTTCAGCTATATCAAGATTATCATTACTATCATTATTTATTTTAAAGCTACTAGTCTTTTTATTTTTTTCGTTAACAAAATAACCAATTAATGAAAATATTAATAAAACACTAATTATAATAAATATAATATAATATTGTTCTACAAAATCTAACATATTGCCTCCTTATTCGATAGTTAAAGTTTGACCCTCTGGTTGAATTTGAATAAATGTATTACCATCATTTACAACTAATTCTTCGCCATTAGCTAAATAATATTTAGTTTGACTTGTTCTACTACTCTTTTCCCAAGTTATAGGAACAGCATAGCCACCAGAAATGTAATAACCGGTGCCACTACCAATATTTTCTAGTTCTTGGCGACCTTTATTTTCACCATCATCTAAAGTATAGTTATCTACTTGATAAGTTATAATATTTTTAAATGTGTATTGTTCCTTAGTTACATAATCTGTATGTTCTTCACCATTAACAAATCTATTATAAACTTTTGCTTCTGGATCATATTCATAGGTATTGGTAATATATCCTGAATATTTAATGGTTACATCATTTGCTACTTGGGCATCATCGTATTTACTTAAATCTAATTCATCTATACTATAATTTAGCAATAGATCATTATCTCTTTCGGTTCTAATATTACCAAGCCCACTATTTAATTTTTCAATACTAGTAAATAAACGATGTTCTGTGGCAACATTTAAAGAATTATCGCGCCATCCAGTCTTAGAATTATCAACTACTATTCTATCGACATCTAATTTACTAAAATCGCTTTGAGCTTGAGGACTTTGACCATGATGAACATAAATTGCATCATTTTCTAAAGCGTAATCCAAAAAATAATGACGAGCACTACGGATTGAACCAATTCTTTCTGTATCTTGATCTAAAAATAGAGCCATATATCTCGTGATACCACCTTCAACAATTATTTCATAAATAATATAGGCATCTTGCAACCCACTTTGGAGTGGTCTTGCGACATTAATATTATTAATCATAACCGCATAGGGACGGGAATTGGAATCTGGATCGACAATTTGCAGCGTTTTTTCATTTTGGGAATTGTTGGGAGTTGGTTCAACAGTTTTAGTTTCTTCTTCAGTTCCTTTAAAAACGCCGCTTACCCAAAGTATTGATGCCCCAATAGCTAAAACAGCCACAACACTTATAGTAATATATAGGCCCTTTTTATTCCTACCAATTCTTTTTCTAATTTTCATTTTACTACCTTCTTTCTCTCATCTCATCTCTTTTTTTAATAGCTTCCCTTTTATCATAATTTTTTTTACCTTTGGCAACACCAATTAGTAATTTGGCTCTACCATTTTTTAAATAAATTTTTAAAGGGATTAATGTATAACCATCTTGTTTAACATATTCCAGTAATTTTTTTATCTCTTTTTTGTGAAGCAATAGTTTTCTTTCTCTTGTTTCTTCGTGATTAAAAATACTGGCACTATCATATTTTTCAATATACATATTAATAATATATGCTTGCATATCTTTTATTCTAACATAACTATCTGTTATATTGACGGCCCCTTTTTTAACGGATTTTATTTCGGTACCAACTAATACTATACCTGCTTCAATTTCTTTTTCGATGAAATAATTAAAATAAGCCTTTTTATTTTTTATCTCCATTTTGATCCCCCACTAATTCAAAATCAATTGTACTAGAATCCTTACTAGCTCCAGCAACTACTATTCTAACACTATCTCCTAAACGATATCTTTTATTTTCACTAACTAGTGATAATATCTCTGGTATATATTCATAATAATCATCTAACGTACTTATATGAACTAAGCCTTCAACTAAATTATCTAACTTGACAAACATCCCAAAATTAGTAACACCACTAATTATGCCATCGTATTCTTCACCAATGTGATCTTCCATATATTCAGCCATTTTCATATCTAAGACATCTCTTTCGGCTTCTGTAGCAGCAACCTCAGTTTCACTAGAATTGGTAGCCACATCGATTAAATACTTACTATTATAATTAATAGTTTCCATATCAATTCTATTTTCAAATAAATAGGTTCTAAGTAATCTATGAACGGTTAAATCAGGGAACCTCCGAATAGGACTAGTAAAATGAGTATAATTAGCAGATGCCAAACCAAAGTGACCAATATTATTAGTACTGTAAATAGCTTTTTTCATGCTTCTAAGTAAAACATCTGATAAAATACTAAATTCTTTTTTATCCCTTAATTCATTTAATATACTTTGCATTGTTAAAGGCGTAATTTTGCTCAAGTTAGTATTTATTTTATATCCCATTTGTTTAACTAAATTTTTAAAATCTTCAATTTTTTCACTGTTAGGAACATCGTGAACCCGGTATATAAATGGCAAATCCATATTAGAAACGTGTGTTGCTACTGTTTCATTGGCAGCAATCATAAAATCTTCAATAAGATTTTCACCAATTCCACGTTCTCTTTTAACAACATCTATCGCTTTACCATTTTCATCTTGGACAATTTTGGCCTCATCAATACCAAAATCTATATAGCCCCGAGCGGTCTTTTCAGCTCTAAGAATTTTAGCTAGTTCCGCCATTAACTTTAGGGTATCTACATATTCTTCATAACCCTCAGGTATAATATCTTCTTCTAGTATTTTATTAACATTTTTGTAAGTCATTTGCTTGCGTGATTTTATTACTGAGGGAAAAATATCATAATCTATTATTCTACCCTTAGGATTTATGGTCATAACACAACTTATACTAAGTCTTTCAACCTCAGGATTTAATGAGCATATACCATTAGATAACTTGTGGGGAATCATCGGAATTACTGTATCTGCCAGATAACTAGAGGTACCTCTAGTAAATGCGGCATTATACAAAGCAGAACCCATTTTAACATAGTGAGATACATCAGCGATGTGAACTCCCAAAACATAGTTATCATTATTTTTCTTAATACTGATAGCATCATCAATATCTTTGGTATCATCACCATCAATAGTAAATATCATTTCACTCGTTAAATCAGTACGACCTTTTTTTTCTTCTTCACTTACAACTGATGGAATGCTTTCTAATTCTCGTAAAACATCATCACTAAAATCAATTTCAATGCCATGTCTTAAAGCAATAGAAATAATATCTACTCCTGGATCATTTTTATGGCCAATAATTTTAATTACTTTACCAAGATATGATCTTTTACCAATTTCTTTAATAATTTGCACTAAAACTTTATGACCTTCAACAACTTGATTTAGGCTATCTTTAGTTAATTTTATGATTATATTAAGTTTATCATCGTCGGGTTTAAATACTAATTTATTTTTAATACTTATCATTTCTCCAACTACATTATTTAAATCCCGCTTTAATATTTTTATAACATATGCTTCATTATTATGAGTTGAATAATCTATTTCCACAAAATCATTATTGATTGCTCCATTTAAGTGTTCACTGCGAACAAATATATCAGGACCATCAGCAATATCTACAAAACCATTACCACTACGATTTATCCTTAAATAGCCGCATTTCAAAGTTTTAGTGTTACTCATTAACAAATATTCTCTTTTTTTCGATTTATGTAGTATGCCTTCGATAGTCATCTTATCTAGCACAGATTGTAACTCATTAATTCCTTTAACTGATTTATGTCCCATTTTTTTATTTATTTCATCTATTGTTTGACCTTTAGTTTCATCTTTTAATAATTCAATAATTTGTTCTTCCATTTCCTTAACCTTCTTTAAATGTACAAATCATCTTATCTTCTTCCCAAGTTATTTCAACATAATTAGTTGTATTTTCACTAACCTTTTCATGAGTTAAAGGATTTTCTAAGTTTTCATCTAAATATCCCCAACTAATTAGGGTACTATATTTAACTCGACACAAATTATCATAAGCATCACATAATCCTTCAGTTAGATTTTCACCTTCCGCATAATCACATGCGGTTTCTTCAATTTGCTTATAAAAACTCTTAATTTCTCTATCCCGCATTCCCCCGAAAAGGATAACAATACCTAAAATAATTAAGATAACTATAATTAGTACAAGTAATATTATTAATGTCCGCTTTTTATTCTTCATAAATTATCACACCTTTAGTATAACATATTTATTAATATTTTTAAAACATTTATTTAATTTAAACCTGCAAATTCATACACACATTTTTTTTCATTATTTTCCCAACTTATTTTAACCATGGAATTAATATCTAAATCTTCATTTGTTAAGGGATTGTTTAAATCATTATCAAGTAAACCAGATTTTATTAATTCATCTAAAGATACACAATTCTTTGATGGATCATCTGGACATGTTGTTCCTTCATTTTCTACCTCAACATATACACATGCGGCATTTTCAATAGTTGCTTTCATATCCTCAGCATCTTTTTCTTTTTGATTAGAAAGCATATTAGAAACACTAACACCTACAGTAACTGATATTATGGCAATTAAAGTAATGGTAATAATTAATTCAATTAATGTAAATCCTTTATTTTTCATATTATCACTATTTAATTGTAACATAACTTTCTCAATTTGAACATACAAATTTCATAAAAATTAGATAAGATGTTATTGGAGTGAGGTGATGCGTTTGAACATAAAGATTATTGGTAGTAATTGTAGCAATGGAATTAAATTAAAAAAAGCTTTATTAAAAGCCGTAAATAATTATGATGATAAAGTTGAAATAGAACTTAAAGACGACCAAGAATCAATGAAAAAATATAATATTAAAAACATACCTGCTCTTATCATTAACAATAACAAATGTATTGAAGGTAAAGTTCCAAGTGATAGAGAAATATTAAAATTTATCAAGTCATACGCAACTAACTAAAGGAAAGCAAAAAGCTTTCCTTTTTTTATGTTCCAATGCGAATTGGATCAGATTCTGTTCCTGTACCACCAGCATATGTAACATCTGATGTTAGGTAGAAACAAGGTCTAACATTGTTATATCCTGTAACAAAATTTGCCCCGTTAAAGCTTCCGTCACCTCGAACATAAAATGCATCTATTGCGCGATTTTGAATATAATACCTAGATATTGTCCACTCTGAAATATCTGTAAACATCCAATTGTTCTCTCTGATATCTGTATTACTATAATTATATAGTGAATAATTCCAATAATTATTGCTTGCTGGGTTCTGTCCCAAAGTAAACCACCCTATAATAAGGAGGCTTCTTTTCTTATAAAGAAAAGAAGCAAAAGAAAGCATCTGACTGTTTACGACTACGTCGCAACCAGCCAGATGTGCCTCTAATTTAACATCTCGCTGTAAAATTTATTCGCTGCTCATCATGCCGCAAGGGCCCAAGAGGGGCTTGGCATCGCCTCTAGTTTATCCGGTTCATCTACGGACAGTTTTTAAAAATCATAAAAATAGATGTAACATACTTGCTACACCTATTGTCCTTTAAACTTG
>CALVYL010000032.1 GCA_944372215.1 uncultured Bacilli bacterium
AAAATTATATGAAAAAAAACGCCAAAAGTCAAATACTTTTAAGCATTTTCTTCTAAATCTGGTAAATTTATATTAAAATCATCTAAAATATGTGAGTCTTTTATACTTTTATAGAATTCTGGCAATAAACTCTTTACAAGTTCTGGATCATTTATTTCTTTTAAAGTTTCATCATCAGTTGTTCTACAAATGATTAAATCATCATTTTGATCCTTATTAATTAAACAATAAAAATTTTCATTATCCCTTCTTGATATTGCTGATACCACATATTCCTTATCATTATCTAAAGTAAGTACATCTAACAATTCTATTTTCATTCTATATCCTCATCCTTCATCTAAATTATAGCATAGTCTAACGGCTTTTGCCAACATCTTCTAATTTAGCAAACATTTTTCTTTGCTCATCTGTCAAATTAATCTTATCACAAATAGCTATAAGCATAGCTCCAAAACTCCCAAATTCTGCTAAGTTTACTACACCAGTACCTAAAGCCGCCAAGGCATACTCTAATGTAGCACTATCTAAAGATTGTGTCCCCGGAATAAGTAAAGCATTATTCAAAAGATGTAAAGTTACACCTAGAAGACCAGTTTTAATGGCTAAACTTTTACTCTTGTCATTCATTTTATCATAACTATTTATTTTATTAACAATATATGTTGCCTCTTCGGTAGCATTTTTACTTTCACCGATTTCCAATTCATTATGTAAATGTTCTCCTTTTAATTTTAACTTACATAAATCAACTATTCTTGTAAACATTACGCTTATACTAGCAATAAGTCCCCCAGAAAAGCCTAAAGTAGCTATTGTATTAATAAAATCTCTAATACTATCAAAGGAAATACCAAAATTGCCATAACTCATAGCTGTTGCTATAGCAGCTCCCGCACCCATGGCAATACCAGCAATTCGGCGATCATCATCAATCGCTCTATTATATTTTTTTATCTTTTCGATCTTATGCATTTTTTCATTCATTTTATCTACTCCCTATTTTATTATATCAAAAGACATATTTGATATCAACTAAATAAAGACCATCCGCCGGTACGACACTTAAATTTTTGGAAACATTAGGATTATCTAACATATTTTTGACATCTTCTATAGAAGCCTTATTTCTACCTACATCAAGTATAGCCCCAACTAAATGACGCACCATATACCGATAAAATCCTACCCCTTTAAATGTAATAACAATAGTGTTTTTCTTCCTCTTTATTTTAATACTAAAAATAGTGGAATGATAATCATCTCGATTACCACTTACAAAGTTATGAAAATCATGAGTTCCCACCAGTATTTTCGCAACCTCTTTCATTTTTTTAAAATCTAAATCATAATTAATTTGATAGTAGTAGCCGATTTTAGAATTATCTTTGCCCAAATAAATTTTATAAACATAAGTTTTTTCTACTGCATTAAACCTTGCATGAAAATCATCAGGAACTCGTTTTATTTTTTTTATGATAATATCGCCATTTAACATCTCATTAATATAAGCTAAATCACTACTTGTAACTTTTTTATCAATATCAAAATGTGCACCTTGACATATAGCGTGAACCCCCGCATCAGTTCTCCCAGTACCTTTAATGAGTATTTCTGTATTAAAATAATTACTTAAAACCCTCTCTAAAGTTCCTTGTACACTTTTAACATCTTTTTGTCTTTGAAATCCTTTAAATAATGTGCCATCATAAGAAAATTTAATTAAATATCTCATGATTTAATCCTATAAATTGCTTTTAATAATTCATCTAATTCTTTATAATAATCAAGTCTTATTCCATTATCAGCACTGTTTAATATAAATTCAACTATTTTAGGAATATCAACATATTTACTTAATTCTCTATCAAAAATATTTTTAGTAGCATAAACTATTTCTGCATTTTTGATAACATAAATATGATCAACACAATTTAAATACAACTCCATATTTTTATCTATTAATATAATTTTTCTACCATAACTAGTTATTCTTTTAAATAAACTACTAAAATAATTTAAATCTTTTTTTATTAACCCCTTAGAAAAATTAACTAATCTTATCTCTTTATCATGTAAATGACTGGCTAGTATTACTTTAGATTTCTCTCTACTAGATAATTCATCAAATAATTTTTCCTTTATTTCTTTATTTAATCTCACCATCTTTAATGCTTCATCAATTTTAAAAGTAATTATATCTGTAATTCTTTTACCGCTATAATCTTCTTCCTTATAATCATCACTAATTACTCCAATTATTTTTCCATCTAATTCCATAATTCACCTACTAAAGAATCTATATCATAATATGTTTGATATAAAATATCATAATATTGTAATTGTTTAGATAAATCCACAGCAAAAGGTAAACCAAAACCAATTTTTTTCATAATTTTTTCTTCTTTTAACACCTCTTTAGTTAATCCTTCAACTACTATATTTTCTTCATCATAAACAATCAAATAATCACCATATAATACATCTTCAATATTACTGGTTATAATGATATATTTAATATGTTGTTTATCAAGTAAATCTAAAATTACTTGTTTTTCTGTATTTCTTAAATAATAAAAAGTTTCATTAAATACAATCCTTTTAGAAGAAAAAAATTCTAATTTACTAACTAAATCATTAAAATTCATTTTATCAATTATTGGATAATCTTTATATTTATCTAGTAATACTTTGTTTATTTGATTACTCAAAATTACATAATTTTTATCTTCATTAATATTCATAAACTATTCCTTTCTTTATGTCTTTTAACGAGTTCATTTATTTTAATAAAATGATGATTTATCCCCGACTTACCAATTTTATAATCCATCTCCTGAGTTATAATGTCCGCAAGTTCTTGATAAGATAATTCCGGATATTTAAGACGAGCTTCAGCCACAATTTTGGTTTTATCATCCAGCAAATCAAATAAATCTTCTTTTTTCAAATAATTAATATTTTCTAATTGTTTTTGACCAGTTTTAAAAGTCTTTTCTTGATTAGCTATCTCACAATTATTAAGTCTATTAACCATATTTTTATGATCGCGATATATCCTAATATCCTCAAAATAAAATAACGATGATGTTGCCTTAAATAATTTTAATAAATCACTTATATTTTCACTAGCTTTAATATAAACAATAGTTTTATATCCCCGTTTAATCATTTTAGCATTTAATTTAAAATAACCTAGTAAATTTAGTATTTGTTTGGCTAATTTTTCTTTTGTAAAGATAAATTCTAAATGATAACCACTAGTTGATGGATTAGAAATATTACCAACTGCTAAGAAAGCTCCGGCAATAAAAGCAATTTTTTCTTCATCGCTAACTAAAAAATCTATATCATTTTTATTTCCTAAATTAATTGATTCTTTTATTAAAGCTACATTATCTTTAATAGATAAAATATATATTTGTTTAACTTTAAATCTTTTCTGCATTCTAACAATTATACTAGGATTTACCTTATATATTTCCTTTATTTCTTTATAAATTCTTCTAGCAATTGAAGCATTTTCGACAGTTATTAATAATTCATCTTTATTAAATTTACCTAAACAATTCAAAAAAGATATTAGTTCATATTCAGCATCTACTATACTAAAATCAGCTTTAGACATTTCTTCTTTTAAGCTAGTTGTAAAAGTCATTACTTATCTCCATCCATCAGATAAGAAAAAATAAGATAAGCGGTCTTTAAAGAATCATGTCGATAATAGCCATTTTCAATAGTAAATAACTTGTCGGCGATAAGATGGATATTCGATCCTTCAAATTCTGATACATCAAATAATACTGGATCTTTTAATTCTTCACTCGCATATTTACTAGCAAGTTTACTACTCATAATAGTATTATTAGCAATGACAACATCTAAATTTTCTTTACCTAAATATTTTTCTAAATAAGCCACATGATCATATACACTAAAATCATCTGTTTCTCCTGGTTGCGTAAATAGATTACATACATACATCTTAGGGGCCTTTGCTTGATTTATAGCCTTAACTAAAGTTTGATCAATTAAATGGGGAATTATACTAGTAAGTAAGGAACCTGATGAAAATATTATTAAATCAGCAGTTTTTACTGCTGTAAAAACCTTAGGATTAACCGTAAATTCCTTATCATACTCAACATAATCAATTTTACTTGCACATTTAGTTATTTGTTCTTCACCATATATTTTTTTGCCATCAGTAGTAATACCCACTAAATTAATACTATCCTCAGTTAATGGTAACACTGTTCCTTTTAAATCTAAAATATCTGCTAAAACCGGTATGGCTTTATCAAAAGAACCTTTTATATCTAGTAAAGCTGTAAGCAATAAATTTTTCACAGAATGATTACCCAATGTTTTAGATTTAACAAAACGATAATTCATTAAATCAATCATATCATCGGATACATTAGCCATGCTAAGCATTACTTTAGATACATCACCAACTGCAGGAATGTTTAATTCTTTGCGTAGTCGACCTGAACTTGCTCCATTATCAGCAACAGTAACCACCGCCGTAATTTCAACGGGAAATAACTTTAGTCCTTTTAATAATTGCGAAAGACCGCTGCCACCCCCAAAAATAACAACTTTTTTCATACACATCACAATTTAAGTATAACACAAAATCAAATTAAATAAAATGAAAACTAGAACGTTTTACTCCGCCGTTTACTTCATAACATTGATTTATAATTATAAAAGCATTAGGATCAATTTCTAAAATAGCTTCTTTAAAGCGATAATAATCACGATTACTAACTACACACATTATCATGTGTCCTCTCTTAAGGGAATAACCACCTCGACTAGGAATAATAGTAAGACCTGTTTTAAAATCATTTAATATTAGTTTTTTAACTTTTCTAACTCTTTTAGTATATATATAAAAGACTTTGCTATCTGATACCCCAAACATAATTTTATCAATAAAATATGTTGAGGTAATCAAAATAATAAAAGAATATACCCCTTTATTAAAGCCAAATACTAGCATTCCTAATATAATAATAAAAGCATTAGCAATAATCATTGACTTAGATTCACTAACATGCAAATACTTATTAATTATTTGCATAATTATATCACTACCCCCAGTTGTAAAACCACTACGATATATAAGACCACTACTAACTCCATATAAAATTATTGAAAATAACAATATTATTAGAAAATCATCCCCAATAAGTTTATCATTTAAAAAAGTAGCCATCGGCGTTGTAATTGTAATCATTAAGGGAAATAATAACGAACCTATTATATTTTTCTTAGTAATTTCCCACTTTAAAAAGATAAAACTAATAGCTAATAAAATAAAATTAGTAATATAGATAAAAATTTGGGCATCCCAACCAAATAGTTTTTGAACAACTATAGCTATTCCACTAAAACCTGAGACAACTAAGTCATTTGGAGTTAAAAAAGTATTAAACATAAGAGCATACAAGAATACTCCTAAAACAAAAGATAACCCCTCAAGTATTGTTTCTTTATCAGCCTGAGTTAATTTCATTTGCATCACACCTATCATAATTATTATAAATCAATATAATTTTTTTAGCAAATATATTTGGTACTTTGCATATATTTTTTTAGAGGTGAATTAAATTGAACGGAAATTATTATCAAAATCCTACTTTTCCATCTAATAATTATCAAAGTCCTAACTATCAAACACCACCAGGCAACATTTCTATTAACGATGTAAGCAATACAAGTATTCCTCTAACGATGGAACAAAGCTATATTGAAAACATTCTTAGATTAAATAAAGGAAGAAAAGTAAAAGCTTATGTATCCTATCCAGATAGTAGTGCATGGCAAAATAAAATATATGAAGGAATTATTGAAGAAGCCGGAAAAGACCATTTAATAATTTATGACAATGCTAATAATTTATGGTATTTAATTAGAATTATTTATCTAAATTATGTCGAATTCATGGAACCAATAATTTATTCTCACGCTTATTCTGATAAAACATATTAAAATAAGTTATCGACCACAATATTATCAAAAGTGGTCGATAACTTTATATTTTAATGTAAATCTTCATTATTATTTATAAAATCAACTATATTTACAGTATTTATTCCATCAACGTTACTTTGTAATACTAAATCAGATACAAACAAATATCTGGGATACATAGATTTTATTGCATAAAATGGTTTATATTCCCTTTCGGCAGTTTTATCATTATCTATATTTTTTGTCACTTGTATATAATAATATTTATCCATTCCTTTTCTTGCTATAAAATCACATTCTAATGTTCCAATTTTACCAACACTTAAATTATAATTTTTACTTTTTAAATATGTAAATAATACATTTTCTAATACTGGTCCATAATTTATTCTATTATCAGTATTTAAAGCAAAATAAATACTTAAATCTGCCAAATAATATTTTTTCTCACCTTTTAAAACTTTTTTAGACTTTATATCAAATAATTCACAAGGATATATTATTTTAGCATTTTCTAAAACTTCAACATAATTTTTTATAGTTCTTCTATCTACTTTTATTTTTTCAGTTTTAGTTAAATAATCATATATACTGCTAATTGAAATAACTGCTCCAAAATTATTAATAATAAATTTTTCTATAACTTCAAATAATTCTTTATTCTTTATTTTTTTATGACTTTTTATATCTTTATTAAAAATTTGCTCAATAATATTATAAACATATAACATTTTATCATCATAATTTTCATAATTTAATGCACCAGGAAATCCTCCGAAACGAATATATTCTTCAAATTCATGATAAATATTTGAATTAATACTTTGATTTAAAAATCTTTTCATATCCACATATTCAAAAAAATTTAAAGGATACATTTCTATTTCAATATGTCTACCTGTAAGTTTTGTAGCTAATTCTCCACTCAATAAATAAGAATTAGAACCCGTAAGAAAAATAGAAAAGTTTCCTTCTTCGCGATATGCATTAATTACTTTTTCAAATCCACTAACATTTTGGATTTCATCTAAAAATAAATATTTAAAATCATTATCAGCTACTAAACTATCAATTAAATTTTCTAATTCTTGTGGTGTTTTAATATTAATATATTCTTTTTTATCAAGAGAAATATATATTACATCTTTATCTAGTACCCCCTTATTCTTTAGCTCATCTATAACACTTTCTAAAAAACAAGATTTTCCACATCTTCTAATACCAGTAATCACTTTTATTATAGTATCATCATAAAATCCACGAATCTTTTTTAAATAAGTTTCCCTTTTATATATTTTATTCATAATATATCACCAAATAAATTATATAATATTATTAAGAAAAAAACAAGTTATCGACCACTTTTAGAAGTAATATTATCAAAAGTGGTCGATAACTTTATATTTTATATAATTTTTTATCTTTCTTTGATAAAAATAAAATTACAGTAGCTACACCTACACCACTAGCAATTAAAGTATAATTCATAAATGCTCCAGTATCAGGATTTGTAAGTTCTCCATCTTCAAGCGGGTTTGTAGAACCATCTTTATTTAATGTAGCAGTAGCTTTAGAAACAACAGTTACTTTTCCATCCAATTCTAAAGTTGCTGAATAATCCGTATTATAATTATTTAATTTTAATGTAAGTGTTCCTAAATTATTACTTGCTGCGGCATCTTCTCTAGTAAATGTCATATTAATTTTATTACCATCTCTAGAGCTTGTTGCACTCCATCCATCAGCCCCATTAACACTTACAACTTCAATTTCTTCAGCATCACCAGTTAAAGTTAAACTAGGATTTAATGTTGATTTTCCATTTAAATCATCAACTGTAAATGTATATGTTTGTTCACAAGTTCCGCTACACCACCTTTCCCAACCATATTTAATACTCGCTGCATCTGCACTAATTGGTAAAAACAAAGCTAAAGCTAAAACCAAAACCATTCCTAAAACCTTTTTCAAAATAATCAACTCCTCTATTTTAAGAATAACAACTAAAAAATCATTTGTAAATAAATTTACAACTTTTTTATAATTTTAGGTGTAAAGAGTGTCAAATTTCTTTGAGTTTAACTCAATGGAGTATTATGACAAAAATGCGTACCATATTATTAATGGATGGTGATAATTTGTGACTTTAAAACAAATTTTTGGTAAAAATGTAAAATATTATCGTTTTTTAAGAAAAATGACTCAAGAAAAATTTGCCGAAAAAGTAAATTTAAATGCTTCATATGTTAGTGAACTTGAAAATGGTAAATATGGTCCAACATTTGAAAAAATAGAAGAAATTGCTAAAGTATTAAATGTTAAAGTTTTTAAATTGTTTGAAGAAAATGATAATACTCATAAAACTTTACCAAAAAGAGTAGATATGAAACAAAATACGCATTTATAAAAAGCAAAAATTTCCCATAAATACGGGAAATTTTATTATTATCTGTCAAACTTATAGTAATATTTAAAACTATTTTTTTCATATCCTAAAGTAGTTTTATCTCCATGCCCCGGATAAAGTACTAAATCATCTGGATATTTACTAATCATTTTAAGACTTTCAATCATAGCTATATCACTACCAGACTCTAAATCGGTTCTACCAATACTATCTTTAAAGATAAAGTCTCCACAAAATAATACTTTTTCTTCTTTAAAATAATAACTCACAGAATCTTTAGAATGCCCAGGATTTTTGATTGTTTCAAAACCAATATTAGGACAATTACCTTCTTTTATATTAAAATGTTCTTCTATTTCTTTTAAGGCTCCAGTGTGATCAAAATGGTGATGAGTAATTAAAACTCCAACAACATTTAAATCATTACAAACATTAATTATCTTTTCTGCTTCATCTCCGGGATCAATTATAATTGTTTGGTTGTTTTTAGTAACAATATAACAATTTTCTTCTAAAGGACCTACAATTACTCTTTTTATTTCCATATTAATCAAACCATTGAGTCCTTGAATAAAACCACACACCTTTATTAGGATATCCTGGAGGTTCTATACTATTAGCATCCATAGAAGAAACACTTAGATTAACACCTTTACTTAATTGAAAATGCAAGTGTGTTCCTGTTGTACATTCGCCTTTCTTATCCCAACTCCAAGTTTTAGGTCCACCACCAACAGTTGCAACTACAGTATTAGCATTAACTTTATCCCCAACAGATACATTAATATCAAGAACATGAACATACATAGCTGTGTAGGTCTCACCCAAAATATTATATTCAATATAAACTAAATTTCCACCACAAGATTTTTTCCCAGTAGATGCTTTTATAGCTTCAGCATCTCTTATAGCTCTTACAACTCCAGTTCCAATTGAATATATTGGCGTTCCTTCACTAATTCCTGCAAGGTCAATACCATCATGCCAAGAACCACCATTAAAACTCCGCCATCCATAAGGGCTACTAACATATGCTTTAGTTAAAGGCTTTAACCATGTTGAATTATAACCAATTCCACCTTCACAAACAGATAAAATATCATCATCTTTACAACCTATTTCTTCATAATACTCAATTTGATCTTCAGCATAACCTATTTTATCATCAATAGATTCTGTAACATCTTTAATTCCATCAAGGTTACCTTCTAATTCTTTAATTTTTGCTTCATAATCAACTATTTTTTGTTCAAGTTCATTTTGTTTTTCTAACAATTCTACTTGTAATTGTTCATTTTTTTCAATTAATTCTTCAAGCTCAATTAATTTGTCCCTATTATAATTAGATAATTGTTCTATAGCATCACTTCGCATTATAAGTTCTGTCATACTACTAGAATCTGTAATAAATTCCATATATGCATTATTTCCACTCATAATTTGATAAAATGCCATCAATTCTTGAGTTTGCTCATCAAGTTCTTTTATTCTTTTATTATAATCTTCTATTTCACCTTGAGCGGTTTCTATATCGTGTTTAGCATTGGCAATATCTTGATTAGCAGCTACTATTGCTTGTCTTTTACTACTAATTTCATTTTCAGTCATTTCTTCTTTTTGTTCACTAGCTCTTTTCTCAGCTTTTAAATCTGCTAGTATATTTTTTAAATCTCGTAAAGTTTCAGCATCTTCAATTTCCATAGCCTTAATGCTAATAGGTTCTAAAAAACAAATACCTAAAATCAAAAATACAAATATATATCTAATAAAATATTCTGTTATTTTCTTCATTAGTTCACTTCCTATATTTTTAAATACTTTCCAACTGCTCTCATACTACCAATCATTCCTACTATTGCTCCAAGGATAACTAAAGCAAGAGATACAAATAAAACAAAATTAAATGGTTTAATCAAAACAATCATATTAGAAAATACATGACCATTTAGTACATCATAAAGTATTACATAACCATAAATAGTTACACATATTGGAATAATAGCACCAATTAAACCAATAATAAAACCTTCAAAAATAAATGGTAATTTAATAGATATATTACTAGCCCCAACTAAACGCATAATTTCAATTGCATTTCTTCTTGAAAATATAGTTAGTTTTATTGTATTACTAATTAAAAACGCAGTAACAAATATTAATGCAATAACTACCACTACTACAATTTTTTCAACAACATCAAAGGCCGATACAATATCTTCAACCATGCCTTCACCATATTTAACAGTATCTACACCTGTTATAGATTTTATATATTCTGATGTTTCACTTAAGTGTTCTACATCATTAACTTTTAAAATAAACGAATCCATTAAGGGATTTTCATCCAAATAATTTAGCACTGTTTCAAATGTATCATCATAAGCACTCATTTCTTCTTTCCATTCAGTTTTACTTTTAAATGTTATATCTGCTACATTTTCTTGCGATTCTATATCTGCTCTGATATTTTCTATTTCTTCTTCAGTAACACTGCTATTTAAATATACAACAATACTAAGTTCATCTTCAATTGATTTAGTAGCATTCTCTATATTCGCGGCACAAACTACAGCAACAGATACTAAAATTAAAGTTATTGTAGTACACATAATTGATGCAATACTTAAACTAAAATTTCTTAAGACACTTTTAAAAGCATCTCTTATACTTCTTCCAAATATTCTAATTGCTCTCATGGGTCTTATAACTTCCTTTCGCATAATCACCAACTAAAACACCATGTTCGATTAATAGCACTCTTTTTTTCATTCTATTAACTATATCTCTATCATGTGTTGCCATAATAATAGTTGTACCTAAATCTTTATTAATACCTTCAATAACTTTCATAATTTCTCGACTTGTATCAGGATCTAAATTTCCAGTAGGTTCATCACAAATAAGTAA
>CALVYL010000033.1 GCA_944372215.1 uncultured Bacilli bacterium
TTCCTATACCATCAATATTATCAAGTAATGAAGCAATGGTTCCTTTATCTCTTAAAGTTTTGTGATATGTAATAGTAAATCTATGAACCTCATCTTGAATACGCGTTAAATAATGAAAAACATCAGCATTTTGAGATAAATCAATAATTTCTAAGGTATCACCATCAATTAGAGCACTAGTTCGATGATGATTATCCTTTTTTAAGCCACATACTTTGATATTCAATTTTAATAAATCAAGTATTTCTTTGGCGGCGCGGATTTGATTTTCGCCCCCATCGACCAGTATTAAATCAGGCATAGGTAATTTATCTACCATTGCTCGGTAATAACGGCGATAAATAACCTCTTTCATCGTATTATAATCATCATTTTTATCAACGCTTACTTTATATTTGCGATATTCATTTTTCGCTGGTTTGCCATTAATAAACACTACCATACCTGATACCGCATAGGAGCCAAAAAGATTGGAATTATCAAATGCATCAATTCTATCTAAAACCGGCAGATGCAAAATTTCTTTTAATTTAGCATTAGCATTTGTTGTTCTAGCTTCATCCCCTCTAATAATTTTAAGTTCTTGTTCTAAACTTATTTTAGCATTAGACTTAGCCATATCGAGTAAGTTTTTCTTTTTTCCTTTTTTCGGATTATAAACTTTGGTATTAATCAATTCTCCTAAAATTTCCATATTTACATAATCTTCTACTAATATTTCTTTAGGAATCTCATGTTTGGTATAAAAATTTAGAATATATGTATTAATTTCATCCGCAAAATCACCGATTAAATAAAATTTATCATTATGGCCACCAACAATTTTACCATTACGAAGAAATAATATTTGCACAGAAACCAAGCCATCATCTAAATAGGCGGCAATAACATCCCGATTAATATAATCATGGAGTTCTACTTTTTGTTTATCTAAAATAACACTAATATATTCTAATTCTTTTTTTAATTCTAAAGCCACTTCAAAATTTAAAGAATTACTATATATATAAATCTTTTCTTTTATTTTATCAATCAATATTTTATCATTGCCCTTTAAAAAATCCAGTATTTCTTTTTCCATTTTCGCTAGTTTTTCTTGATCAACATGTTTTTCACAATACCCTAAGCACTCACCAATATGATAGTATAAGCAGACATGTTTAGGCATTCCTTCACATTTTTTCAAAGGATATAACCTATTGATAAGTTCCACAATTTTACGGGCCGCATAGGCATTAGGATAAGGGCCAAATAATAATTTTTTATCTTTTTTTCGGATATTTAAATATCTTGATACTTTCAGTTTAGGGTATGGTTTGGAAATATATTCAATATAAGGATAACTTTTATCATCTTTAAGTAAAATATTATATTTAGGATTATATTGTTTTATTAAATTAAGTTCTAATATAAAAGCTTCTTGTTCACTTGATGTCGTTATATAAGTAAAATCTGCTACCTCACTAACCATTATGGCTGTTTTACCAGTCACAGTTCCTTTAAAATAACTATTTACTCTTTTATATAAATCTTTAGCTTTACCAACATATATGATATTGCCATTAACATTTCGCATTTGATAAGATCCCGGCAAATGTGGTATAGTTTTTAATTTTTCTCTAAACATAATAACACCCATCAATATTATACTACAAATTTCTGCTATTTTACGATATAATATTAATGATGTTTATGAAATTGTTAAATAATTATGAAATTGTTGTTAAAAAATCCCGATTTATCGCTTATTATTATGAAATTGTTGATATTGGTGAAATCAAAGAAATTTTAAATAGTTTAAAAAGTGAACATAAAAAAGCTAAACACATTGTTTATGCTTATAAATTTGGCAATACGGCTGGCAAAAGTGATGATAAAGAGCCCAAAGGTACTGCGGGATTACCTTTATATAACATTCTCGAACAAAAACAACTCACCAACAAACTAATTGTAGTCGTTAGATATTTTGGTGGTACTCTACTCGGCGCCGGACCTCTTCAAAGAGCCTATCGAGAAGCCGCTCTTGGGGCAATAAAAAAATGATTGATTATTCAACCATTTCTTTTATATCTTCTAAAGTTTTAAATCCTATCTCCCGAGTTTTTTCTTCGCCATTTTCCATCAAAACTAACGTTGGAATACTCATAACACCAAATTTAGCTGAAAGTTCTGGAAACTGATCGACATTTATTTTTAAAACATCAATAAAATCAATCTCTTCCAAAATTGGTGCTAGCATCTTACAAGGTCCACACCAATCTGCATAAAAATCAATTAAAATTTTATCATTTACCAGTTCCTTAAAATCGCTTTCTTTTTCTAAATGCTTTACCATAAATATCCTCCTTATAAAACTACTGTATTGGTAAAATGAATTTTTTCATCATCTATTAATTGTTGCGCATCTTCTTCAGAAATAATTTCATAATGGATTAAAGTATGTAATACTTGTAAATTAACTGATTCGCGGTCAGATTCTTCTTGCATACTTTCCAGTATTTCATTGATATCCTCTAAAGCTATGGTAGTATTGACAGCCATTGGCCCAATAATTGGTGTTCTTTCCAATAATATTATAGCAAATTTGGAATCAGCTACAACAGATTCAGTCTGTGGTAAATGAAACATTATAAATATTACTAAAAAGGCCATTACTACCCCTTCAATTAAACCCAATATTGCCCCCAAAATTTTGGAAGGTATTGCTAAAATTACTGTTAATTTTAAGATCTTTTCAATTATCCCTGATATATTTATTATAATACTTAGGATACAATATAATACTATATAAATTACAATAAATGCTATAAGTTCATATATTAAGATATTCATGGCTGTTATCCCCGTAAATATACCTCCGAAATCAAAAAATGGCATAAAACCCATAAGGAAATTAGCTACAACATCCTTAAATACCCAAGCTAAAACTAATACAGCACAAGTTCCAACTAATTGTACTAAACTCTTAATAACCCCGCGTTTAAACCCCAATACAGTAAATAATAAAATAATTAAAATACATATCACATCTGCTAAATTCATTTCAACACATCCTTATATTATAATTATATTATAATTATGTCGAAAAATAAAGAAAAATATGATAAAATATTTTTAACGGAGGAAAATTTATGACAATTGTATTTAAAGTAAGTGATAATGTTAAAGAAAAAATGCTTAAGTATTATAAAGATTTAAGAAGAGATAAAACTCCCCCCTATGCGGTATTTCAAGCAAAAGAAGCCGATACCATAATAACTCTATATGAATCTGGTAAAGTAATGTTTCAAGGTATTAGTGCTGATATAGATGCTAATATCTGGATAGATTTAGAACGTAAACTTAACAATCGTATTATCGATATTAAAACTGGCAAAGACAAAAAAAATAATGATACGCTCCAAAATACTAGATTATTTGATCAATATAATACTATTGGTTCTGATGAGGTCGGAACTGGTGATTATTTTGGGCCAATTGTAGTGGTAGCCAGTTTCGTAAATAAAGATGATATAAGTTTTTTAGGTGAATTAAAAGTAACTGACTCTAAGGCTTTAAGTGATGATTATATAAAAAAAATTGCTCCGCAAATTATGCAAAGAATACCATATAGTGCTTATGTACTTAATAATGAAGAATATAATAAATTCCATAATGAAAATTTAAATATGAACAAAATAAAAGCCATACTACATAATAAAGTATTACTTAATATGGTAAATAAAAATTACCAATACGATAAAATTATTGTTGATGAATTTACTCCAGCCCGAAATTATTATGGTTATTTAACAGATGTCAAAGATAAAGTCACCAATATAACCTTTATTCAAAAGGCTGAATCCAAATGCTTATCTGTTGCTTGCTCATCGATTATTGCTAGATTTATATTTTTAAAATTAATTCATGAAATGAGTGAAGAACTAGGCAGCAATGTTCCTAAAGGTGCTGGATTACAAGTCGATGAATTCGCTAAAAAAATAGTTAAAGAACAAGGTTTTAATATATTAAAAAAATACGTTAAATTAAATTTTAAAAATACCCAAAAAATTAAGGAATCGCTATGATTCCTTTTTATATACAGGATTCTAACAAAAAACTAATTAAAGCCACGTCCTTATCCCAAATTCCCTTTTTAATACTAACATCACAATTAGATAAATTAACTAAATTATTTAATAACTCATCATCACTATACTTAATACCATTATTATATAATTTATTTACTTGCCAATCTTGTAATTTAAGTTCACTACAAATATTATTTAAGGATAAACTATTTTGATACATTTTTTTGACATAGTACATAAGACGATATTCTCGAGCTAACAAACTAATTAAAACTACTGGTTCAGTTTTTACAACTTTTAAATCATTAAATAATTTTAATGCCAATTTTAAATTTTTATTTATTACTGCTTCCACAAAATGAAAATTATTACTATCTATAATACTCCCTACTACTTGGATTAAATCTTTATATTTAATAGTGGTTAAATGATTATAATAAAGAATCATTTTATCTATTTCATTAAACATTATATCTAAATTATCATATGAGTTATTAATTAAATAACTAATACATTCATATTCTATTTTAAATCCTTTGCTACTAACATACTTATTAATTTCTGATTCATAATCTTTATAACCAAATTTATTAACATTAATTAATTTATATTTATTTTTAACCTCTTTAGTAATACTTTTTCTTAAATCTACTGGCAATGTTGTTGTAAATATAATAGTAGTACTTTTTATAGGATTCTTAATATAATTTAACAATAATTCATTATCTTTTTCATCTAATTTTTCACTACCAAAAAAATTAGCATTAGTTACTACAATATATTTTCCATCTCCAGTTAAAGTATAATAACTTGCCTCATCTATTATATCTCTTATAGTTGTTCTAGCCATATTAAAATGCACATAGTCATTATCTTTAACTATCTTCTTAATTTCATTATCTATTAAATGATAAGATGGTATACTTATTAAATACAACATAACAATCACATAACTATTGTATCACAATTAAAAAAAAGAAGAAACCGGTTTCTTCTAATTTATAACACATTACATATAATGTTATTATATCTTATGTTTTATATTTATTATTGTTTGGGTTTTAAACTATTTATTAAATCATCATAATATGCAAACATTTCTGTTAAGACATTTTCTCCAATTGCTTTAATTTTAGAAAAATCAGATAATAGTTCTTTGAATTCTTTAAATTTTAAGTGTTCTGCAATATATTTTACAGCCAAATAACTTAAATCATAGCCATTATAATATTCATTACAAAAATCACTACCATGTTCTAGTTCATTCATAATAGGAATTTTAGTAGTTTCTCTTTTTACTTTTAGATAAAATTCTTTAAATTTATTTCTATCTCTTAATTCTGACTTTTCTCCTGATAAATACTCGGCCATACCTTCATCATACCAAACAATTCTTTTTGAGTAATCATTATTAAGAATATATTTCATGTATAATATGTGAAATATCTCATGACTAGCATTATAAATTTTTTGTATCTGGATTTGAGGATCAATATAAACATTAACCATACCTAAATCATATGTCCCTGCTGCATACTCCGGCAAGGAATCTCTTTCTCCACGAATATTATAAATAAATTCTCTAAATTCTTCTAAATCATCAAAAAAATTAATTTGGATCTGTTCTATTTCTTTTAGGTCAAATAATTCTAAATATTGTGGTATTTTATAATTTAATACATCTACTGTTCCCTCAACTAATTTTTGCAAACTATCTGGATAATTAATTTTATAATCTTTAGTTTCATATTTTTGCATAATATCTCACCACACCAATTATATCACAAATCTAATTTAACAAACACTATTTAATGCATAAATAGTAACTAAAATACTCAATTCATCTAAAAAGCTAGGAATATCTTCAAGAATAATTCTTTGTAATACTTTTTCTGAAATTATTTCTTTATTTGTAGTATTTTTTATAACAATGGGATTTTTAATAAAGTCTGTTACTACTGGAGTAGCATTATTTATTAATTTATGTTTAGTGGTATCATCTAATCTTTCGTATTCATTATTTTTTATTTTTTCTCTTAACTCTCTTACTGATATATTTTGTTGTTCTGTAATCATTATGTAATAATTAATTTCATCTATATTATCTATAGATAATAGTTCACTATAATGACTCCAAGTTAATTGTGTCGACAGTGTCGACACTTTTTGATTGGAAAATAACAAATAAAATTGTCGAATTCTAAATAGAGTTCTTTTAGTATAACTAACACCCAGTTCCTTTGTTAATCTTTTAGAATATTCATTAATTATCCCTTCACCATAATGCTTACCGGCTTCACTTAACAATTTGCCGACATTATAATAGGTAGTAAGATCACTTTTGTTCTTGCTATAATCTTTTACTTTTTTAGTTATTTCATTATTTATTAATTCATTTTTTATTTCACTATAATAATTCATAATTCCTCCTTTAAGGTTCATAAGTTTTAATGTTAAATTTATTTTTATTGATACTAAATTTAATCGTACCATTTATATCTGTTCTATAAACGATACGCGTATTTAATATATCCAAAGTCTCAGAATTTGGATGATTATATCTGTTATTTCTCCCCACAGAAATAATTGATATTAATGGATTTATATAATCAATAAATGTTTTAGATGTACTTGTTTTGCTACCGTGATGCCCAACTTTTAAAATAGAAATATTTTCTAAATTATATTTATTTATTAAATCTTCTTCCACTTTAGTCGAGGCATCTCCCATAAAAAGAAATGCAATATTATAAATATTAAAATAAATTACATTAGAATTGTCATTTTCATTATCATACAATGAATTATTTAAAAAATATAAAGTATTATTACTAATATTTAAAGCTCTTATATTTTGATAATAATTGATATTTTTATTATCAAGAACTTTAATAAGTTCTAATTCTAAATTATTATAAGCATCATTATTAAATATTACATTTTTAACATTTAACTTATTTACTATATTAATTGCTTCTCCGAGATGATCGGTATCACCATGGGTAGTTATTAAATAATCAATTTTAGTAATACCCTCGCTTTTTAAAAACTTTATAGTATTATCACTTAAATTATAAATCTTATTTCCTTTTTTCCATTCTTCTTCTGCAAATGTAATTTTGCCTCCGGTATCAATCATTATTACATCTTTTTGATGTGGAGTAATAATAATTGCACTATCACCTTGATTAATATCTAAAAAATATATTTCATAATTACTACTAATTATTGGTGATAATTTAACTAATCCTAAAATAATTAATACCACATATAAAAATTTTTTATTATTTTTCATTAATAGAAATAACATAAATAAAACGACAGCTACAATCAAAGGCATTTTAGGAATATTTATAAATATAGAAATAAATTCGCCAAGATTATTTAAATAATTAGTTATAGATAATAAAATACTTAATATTGGGTTAAATACTGGAAATATAAAAGTAATTATAGCTACGGGAAATACTATGTAGGAAATCCAAGGAACAAATACTAAATTAATAAGAATTGAAGAGATATTTAATTCATAATTAATATAGCTACTTATTGGTAAACTAAATAAAAAAGCTATTATACTAACTTTAAGAGTTGCTATAAAAAAATTGCCAATTAATTTATCACTATAATACATTATACCTAAAGAAATACAAAAGGAATATATAAAACCTAAGTCATAAAGTGTAAAGGGATCAATTAATAAAAGAATAAAAGCCGTAATAAAGAGAACTTGAATATTAGATAGTTTTAAATTATATAATTTATTAATTTTATTAATTATAAAAAAATATATTGCCCTATTTACAGCTGGAGCATTATTAGTTACAAAAGCAAAAAATAATAAAATTATCGATATTATGATTAATTTGGGTATTTCTTTTAATTTTTTTAAAAGAAAAGATAGAAAGAGCAGAATAACTGTAATGTGTGAACCAGATACCGCGAGTAGATGAGATGTCCCATTATTTTGAAAAGTATTATAAAGATCACTACTAATTAAAGATTTATCTCCTAATACTAAAACTAATAAATACTCACTATTTATAGAATTATATGCTCTTTTTATCAAAAAATCTTTAGCCTTTTCGATTATATTATTATCATTATTTATTACATAAGAATCAACAGCAAATAAATAATATATGTTTTTATTATACAAATATTTTTTATAATTAAATGTATTAGGAATAGTATTATTAATAGGTTTTTCTAGTGTTCCCTTAACAGTAATAGTTTTACCAATACCAATATTTTCTTTTAAATATATTAATTCTTCTTCACTATCAATATAATACGTTGCTATTACCTCTTCTTTATTTTTAATATTTATTTTTAATTTATTACCATTAATACTGTAACTTTCTATTTTTCCCGTAATACTCGTTTCATCACCATTATAAATTGACTCATGTTTAATAATTATTGTACCAACTAATACATAAATGGTAATAAAAATAAACATAAGAACAAAGATTATATTACACTGTAATATAATCTTTAAGTTTTTCAAAAGTTGCATCACCTATACCACTTACATTTTTTAAATCATCTATAGATTTAAAATTACCATTTTCTTGTCGATAAGTTATTATATTATTAGCTTTTGTTTCACCAATCCCTGATAGTTCCATTAATTCCGTAACACCAGCAGTATTAATATTAATTAAGCTTTTTTCATTTTCTGTATACACATTAGAATCATTACTGCTTATTATGCTAACTTTGCCTTCCGTACAGGTATTTATAGTATATGATTCAGTTTTACAAGCAGGATTTGTTTCTTCTTCAGTATTTTCCTGCATTTCATCAACAGTATAAATATAAATTACTAATTCATCTTCTAATTTCTTACTAAGATTTATATTGTCAGTATAAGCATTATCATTTAAACCACCAGCTTTATTAATTACATCATTAATAATTTCCCCATCTTGAGCTTCATATACTCCAGGATTTACTACTGCCCCTTTAATCTCTACATAAAAGCTTTTCGAAGCCTCATCGTCTTCACTATTAATTTCCGTATCTTTACTACTTAAAGCCAATGGTTCAATATTACATTGTGACTCGCGATTATAAAGATACCAGCTTAATCCACTTAAAACAATGATTATTAGCATCAATATAGAAATTAAACTAACAATAATAAACTTATTTTCCAATATTCGCATGTTTCCTCCTTTCTAAAAAGTCTTTCGACCTTTCGCTATATATATTAGACAAAAACACCCCAAATTCTTTTTTTTAAGCAAACTTTTTTCAACAAATTTTTATTTGCACTTATTTTTTGGCTAAAATACGCCGAAAAATAAGCACAAAAAAATAATGTAAAGTTTACATGTCTTTACATTAGTTTACTTGTAATTTAAACTGATTTTTCTAAAATTTCCAAAGAAATTTAGAACATAGTTTTATACATTTGTCAAGAAAAAGTTATTTTAAACGACTATTGATTCTATTTCATTTAAACTTAAACCAGTCGATTTTTCAATTATGTCTTTAGATATTCCCATCTTTAGTAAATTTTTTGCTGTTTGCATTTTAGTTTCATTTATACCTTCTTCTTTGGCATTTTCTACCTCAATTGCTTGATGGTCTATTAAATTTTGATTATTTGGATCACTTAAAAATTCTTTAACATATGCTACTGCTCTATTTACCATTTCTCCCTCCTTATCTTGTACATATTCTTCCATGTCTTTTAACCACCTCATATTCATCACTTTTATGTAATCTTTAAACCTTCCATCTTTATTATATGTAAACTTTTCCGCTTTGTCAAGGTCCATTAAATATAATGTCATCGCTTCACTTATTTTTACTTTCTCTATTTGTTCTGCTAACTTATATTCTTCTATTACATTTTCCATATTATATTTATTTTTCTTCCTAAATAGTGTTATCCCCACTACCCTTAATGCTTTGGAATATGGTTCATTTGTTTTTAATTGATTTCCATAGATTCTCGCTACATAACATAAACTTTTCTTATAAGCATTCTCTCCAAATCTATTAAAGGCTTCAAGAGACACTATTGTATCATCACTAAGGGCAGCCATGTGTTAAATTTTAAAATGTGGTCACCAAAGATTTTAAAATTTAACACCATACAAAAATCTAACAAATTTACTTTTGATAGAGCTTCAATTTGATATGTTTTCTTTCTATCTTTATCAGTTTCATAATTTGCTTTAACAACATTATCTAATAATAATAAAGATTCTTTATATATTAATTCTCTTGATAAATAATCTTTTTTAGGAATAGTAGCAAGAATCTTTTCTAATCCAATAATAAAACTTTTGACATTTTTAACTATTAAAAACTTATCATTATTCATACTGTTTCATTTTCTAGGTTATCTATAATCCTTTCTAAATCATCAGTACTCAAATCATTAATTCTATCCTTTAATCTTGTCAATCTCTTTTCCATATCATAGTTTTTTAAAGCTTTACTTAATACAATTTTATAATTTTTATCAAGACCTCTCTTTTCCTCCAGAAGATTTTCTTTTTCAAATAGACAATAAGCAATATTTTCACTATCCAATTTACTTTTAACCTTACTAATTGCTGATTCCGGAAAACCAACAGAATTTTTATATTCAATATATTTATAACCTAATAACTCATGTAATATTATACCATCGTCCCCAAAAGCATTATAAAACTTACCAGCTTTATAAAGCTTAATACTATACTTTGCCATAATACTCCTTTACCTTTAAAATTTTATTTGAATTAATATGGTTTCTAGGAGCGTTACGTATAACCCTCCATCCATATTTCATGTTTGGATTAAATCCTGGATAATCTTTGTCCTTTATTTCATTCAATCATAAAACCTTAATCTTATATTACTAGAACTATAAAGGTCTCGGGCGCACCGCATTGTTGTTGTTCACGTTGTTGTTGTTGACATTATCAGACAAATTTAGTTATTGGACAAAAAGCACTAGAAACATACTAATCTAGTGCTTTTATTAAAATATTTGTCCAATAATTCTTTAATCAAGTTCTAATAAAGATTTTATTAATTCTTCATTT
>CALVYL010000034.1 GCA_944372215.1 uncultured Bacilli bacterium
TCCGAATAAAATCCATAAGAGTATTTCTTCCCATGGCCCACAAAAACTCTTCAAAATCCATGGGATACATATTGATTTTTTCTTCTTCAGAAGGAATTAATATATCTTTAACATTTTTCTTTATAGAAACTAAAGATCCAGTTTCTATATAATCGTATCTACCATCTGCCACCAAATATTTTATAGCGGCTCTTGCTCGGGGACAAAATTGAATTTCATCAAAAATAAATAAAGTCTCTCTCTCATAAAGTTCAACGCCAAAGTATTCCGACAAATAAACAAACAATTTATCTAAATCATCTAAATAATCGTAAAATAAATTTTTTATTTCATCTTTTGCTTTAAAAAAATCTATTAAAATATAAGATTTGTAATTATTTTTGGCAAATTCTTCAGCAATATAACTTTTGCCCACTCGTCTTGCGCCTTCAATTAATATTGCTGTTTTTCCATTGCTATTTTCTTTCCATTTTAGCAATTGGTCATACACCTTTCTTTTCACTTTAAATCACCTAATTTCAATAAAATTTTACCATATATTATACGAAAAAGCAACATTATAATCACGATTCCAAGAATTTTAAACCACTGTTTTCTCACGATTCCAGGAATTTTAAAGTGTTTATTTCCCACGATTCCAGGAATTTTGCTAAAAATTACATAGAATGTTAAAGAAAAAAGCAACATTAAGTTACTTTTATTCTAATACCGCTTTAATTCTTCTAACACCTGCCGATGATGATTCTTCTTTGATTATTTTAAAGGTACCAAGTTCATTGGTATTACTTACATGTGGTCCCCCACAAATTTCTTTAGAAAAATCCCCAATGGTATATACTTTAACGATGCTACCATATTTATCTTCAAAAGTACCATGAGCCCCCTTGGCTTTAGCTTCTTCATAAGGTATTTCTTCCATAGTTACAGGAATACCTTCTTTTATTTTTTCATTAACTATTCTAGTTAATTCAGTTTTTTCTTCATCAGTCATTTTATGATCTAAATTAAAATCAAATCTAATCCGTTCACTTGTGATATTACAGCCTTTTTGAATAATATCAGGTCCATACATTTGTTGCAATGCCGCAAGCATAAGGTGGGCTAGTGTGTGGTATTTAGTTGATTCATAAGAGCTATCAGCAAGGCCTCCTTTAAATGAGCCGGCATCGATAGTTCTGGATTTTTCTTGATGTTTTATAAATGCTTTATTAAAGCCATCAACATCAACTGTGAGATTATTTTCGCGGGCCAACTCTTCCGTCATTTCTAAAGGGAAACCAAAAGTATCAAATAATTTAAAAGCATCTTCTCCACTAATAGTATCACCATCTAAATGTTTGATAACTTTATAAAATAATTTTTCGCCATCTTTAATCGTTTTACCAAATTTAATGCCTTCATTTTCTAATTCATGATAAATAAATTCTTTGTTGCGTTCAAGTTCATTATAGATATCTTTATAATCACTTATAACAACATCCGCAAGTTTAATTAGAGCATCTTCCATTAAATCAAGTCCTCTTAAGTGTCTTATGGCTCTTCTTATTAGTCTTCTTAAGACATAACCCGCGCCAACATTGGATGGAGTAATTCCATGATCATCACCTAGAATAAAGGTTGCTGTTCTTATATGATCCATAATAATACGAAAACTCTTTTTATTATCTTCGTAAGATTTACCAGATAATTCTGTTAACTTTTCTTTTAAATTTTGAAATACATCAGAATCATATACCGATTCAAGGCCATTAAGGACAGTAATGGTTCGCTCTAAACCCATACCAGTATCGACATTTTGTTGAGCAAGTTTAGTTAAATTACCTTCTTCATCCCGGTAATATTCCATAAATACATCATTCCAAATTTCTAAATATTTGCCGCAATCACAAGCTGGGGAACAATTCGGTCCACATGCTGGTTTACCAGTATCATAAAACATTTCCGTATCAGGACCACAAGGTCCTACACCACTACCTAAAATCCAAAAATTGTTTTCTTTAGGTAGATAGAATAAATGATCTTCTTCTACTCCTAAGCTTTTCCAAATATTATAACTTTCTTCATCTTTGGGAGCATCATCATCACCCGCAAAGCAAGTAAAATATAATTTATCTTTAGGAATATTTAAATAATTGGGACTAGTTAAAAATTCATAACTCATAGCTATAGCTTCAGCTTTAAAATAATCTCCCAAAGACCAATTACCAAGCATTTCAAAAAATGTTAAATGTGAGGCATCTCCAACCTCATCAATATCACTGGTTCTAATACATTTTTGACAATCACATAATCTTTTACCAGCTGGATGATGTTCACCAAGTAAGTATGGTACTAAAGGATGCATTCCTGCCGTTGTAAATAACACAGTTGGATCATTCTCCGGAACAATCGAAGACGACGGAATTATGGCATGATTATGTGCCTCAAAAAACTTTAAATAAAAATTTCTTAATTCCTTACTAGTTAGTTGTTTCATTATTTTCCACCTCATCTAAAAATTTAAATACTTTTTCTTTCAATGCATCTAGTGAATCATTAGCTAAAGTTACATCAAACTCATTATAGTTTTCTAAGGCTGTTTCTGTAATATGTGCTTGTTGAGCAATAGTTAACTTACTTTGGGCAAATTGATTTTCGACTAAAATACTATATACATTATCAAAATTTTCTTTCATTTCTTCAAACTCTTCAGGCATTCTAGCATCACTAATAATAACTATGTCAACATTTGCTAAATCATAAATACTGATATCTTCAATCATTCTTTTAGTAAAAAAATACTTATCATAATTTCTAATTTGGGTACCAAAACTTTGTAAGAAATCTCTTGGTTTATTTTGGCTAACTCCATCCCAATCTGTTAGTTCTTTAGCAAATTCTTTTAAATACTTACTAAATTCAGTTACTACACACTTTTTTAATTTATAAATGTAGTATTCTTCAATCATTTTGGCAACCTCACCTTTACCACTACCACTTTTACCCCCAACAACAAATATTTTCATATATCCATCCTTTCAAAAATAAAAAGGATAATACCAAGGAGTCTATTACGACGGTACCATCCTTTTATTTGCTCAATTTACCTTAACGCGGTTTAACGTTTAGTCTCCTCAAGCAGCAAATAAATAATCATTTTTTTAGTTTCCACCATCCACTAAATCTCTAGGAAAACAATTATTTACCCTCTTAATTCAACGACTACAACAATAATATATCATAATTAACTGGATTCTTCAACGTTTTGTGAATTTTTTCTATCAAATAACTCAAATTTTTCAGCAACAAAATGCCATATAACCTTGATAATAGACATTATTGGCGTAGCTAAAATCATTCCTACTATACCAAAGAAATGACCAAATATTAATAATCCACAAATAATTGTTACCGGATGCAAGTTAGTTGCTTTACTCATAACTAGTGGTTGTAAAACATATGACTCAACTAATTGAACAATAATGGCAATAATTAAGACACCTAGACCTACTAATGGGCTTTGAGTTAAACCAACAATAGTTGCTACAGCCGTTCCTAACCATGGCCCAATATAAGGAATTAAATCGGTAATACCACAGAACAATCCAAAAAGAAGAGCTGATTTTAAACCAATAATGGAAAAACCAATAGTATCACAAACAAATACCATACAAGCGACTAATAATGTACCATTAACAGTTTTTCTGACCTCGATACCTATTTTGTCAAGTAATCCAGCGATCTCCATTTGATGTTTAGTAGGAATAAGTTTTAAAAATAAAACTGTAACATTATCAAAATCAAATAACATATATAAACCAATAATTAAACCAAAGAAGATACTACCTAGACCACTAAATAAACTACCCATGATACCCATAATAGTTGTAGGTAAATTACTAGAAATACTATTCCCATAAGCGGTTATAGCATTAAGTATTCCTTCTTTAATACTATCTATATCAAATCCTTCAACATTATCAATTTTCATAAACAAATTATTAATAAAGTCAGTAATATCACTAATAATTGAAGGAATTGTCGAAATAAGTTCATTTAATTCATTATAAATAACTGGTATAAATATTCTAAAAAATACTACTAAAAATAAGATGAATATAATATAGACAATAATTGATGCTAATATTCGGGATAATCCTTTTTTAGTCATTTTATTAACTAAGGGATTAAATAACCAAGCAACAATAAAACCAATAAATAATGGTGATATAACATTTAAAACATTACCAATAAAACGAAATATACCAATTTCGCGACAAAGCATCACCGCTACTAATACGATACTAATTATTAATACTATAAATAATAATTTCAAAATATTTTTGCTTAAATATATTATTTCATTTAATCCATCAGTATCAATATTATTTTTTTTCTTAAACATAGAATCCTCCTTGTTAATATTATAATACAAATTCTTTAATTTTAACAGAAAAAAGCAACTTTATGCTGCTTTATCTCTAATTAATTCTATTTCTTCTTTTATTTCTTTTTCTTTAATTCTTTCTTCAATCAAATATACTATAAATTTTCTTTGCATTAAATATGGTAAATCGAATAATATATTTAAAGCAATATCTATATTACCATTTCTTAAAAATTCTTTAAAATCTTTATTAGTTCTTTCATCTTTAGTTATTGATGAAAATTTATTAATAATATTATTTAATTGATTTTTATCATTTAATTTACTATTTAAATACTCTACGATATTAAAATCATTATAAAATTCTTTATCTATTACCCTAATTGGGTTATGTTTTTGATTATCTTGAATTACTAATTCACCATTTAAATATGTTTCATCTGCTATATTGGCCCTTCTTATCGATGATATAATTTCTTCTTTAGTGAATTTCATAGTAAAGGCATCAATATCTGGTAAAAATATTAAATAATTACCACATATATCTAATTTAGATGTATCGATAAATATATAATCGCCAGGTCTTCTTAATAATGCTAAAAAATGTCTTTGCTCTGTAGCCTTCTTCATAAACTCAACTCCTCTTTTTTAATGAAGAGATTATTGTACCATATTTTTTGTAATTCGTCAAATCAAAACATTTTATCAACATTTTCTGGGACTTTATCGTTTATTATTTTGTTAACAATTTTATCACTTAGGTCTTTATCAACCTTTTTCCCAGTCATAATACTCAAAGTGTCAATTACCTCTCTGATTGTTTTTTCATCTTTCATATTGCCATTTTGTAATTTTTGGGCAAGATTTAATATTGTATCTTTATTAACATTAGTTTTTTTCTCTACCTTTTTAAAAAAGTCATCTCCAAATTTCATTAGTCACCTCTATATATTATATGAAAGAAAAAATAAGAGTTACTCACCCTTATTTTTAAATTGTAATATTATTGGTGTTCCTGTAAAATCAATATTGGCTCTTAATTGATTTTCTAAGTATCTTTCATAACTAAAATGTACTAATTTTTTATCATTTACTTGTAGTTCAAATTTTGGTGGTTGATTATCTACTTGATGAACAAAGTAAATTTTAAGTCTTTTACCCTTATATGATGGAGGGATATGCAAACTAACAGCATCCATGATAATATTATTTAAAACTGATGTTTTGATTTCTTTTTTATTATTTTCATAAGCACTAATAATCTCCGGCATTAAAGTATTGATTCTTTTTTTCGTTAAAGCGCTTAAAAATACAACTTTAGCATACGGAACAAATTTTAATTCATATTTAATCAGTTCTTGAAAGTGTTTAATTTCTTGATCAGGATTTTTGACTGTATCCCATTTATTAACACAAATAACTATCCCTTTACCGGCATCTACAGCATAAGAAATAATATGTTTATCATGTTCAATAATTCCTTCTTCAGCATTTAAAACTACAACACAAACATCACTTCTATCAATAGCTTTTAAGCTTCTTACTAAGCTATATTTTTCAACATTTTCATAAATACGACCTTTTTTGCGCATTCCAGCCGTATCAATAACGGTATACTCTTGATGATTATATTTAAAATTGGTATCCACCGCATCTCTAGTTGTTCCAGCGATATCACTTACAATAGCTCGATCTTCATTAATTAAAGCATTAATTAAACTACTTTTGCCGACGTTAGGACGACCGATAACACAAAATTTCAAATTGTTATTTTCTTCTTCCGAATCTTCAGTTATATCACTAGTTATTTCCTCAAGTAATTTTTTAAATCCTAAATTATGTTCAGCACTAACTCCTAATACTTTACTAAATCCTAGCTCATAGTAATTATACAAATTATCCATTCTTTTAGTATTATCTAGTTTATTAACAACAACAATTATTTTTTTACTAGATTTATGTAATAATTCCTTAATGTAATAATCGGTACTATCTAAATCCGCTAGGCCATCAACCACAAAAAGGATGATATCGGCCTCATCCATAGCCAGCTGTGCTTGCATGAGTATATCTTTATCAAATGTAGTATTTTCTAAAGAAATACCTCCCGTATCAATTAAATGAAAAGATTTGCCATTATAATTAACTTTACCATATATTCTATCACGAGTAATACCTGGGGTATCCATAATAATAGCCTTTTTTTCTTTAATTAAACGGTTAAATATACTACTTTTACCGACATTTGGTTTTCCTATTAAACATACTGTTTTCATAATTATTCCTCATTACTTTTTATATCGTCTATTATTGAATAAATACGATTATTGCGACGATATATTATTACTGTATCTTCACGCATACTTTTATCAGTTACATCATTTATTAAATCAAGACCATCTTCTGTTAGATAACCACTATCAAAAAATCCACTATTTATTAAATCCCCGGCGGTTTTAATGACACAGAATTCGGGAGTAAAGGTAGTAGTAACATCTTGACCATTACGATTAACGGTTGTAGTTATTTCGGGACAATCAGTATTAGTTAATTCTTCCGAATTTTCTTGACCATATAAAATAGCTGCTTGTTCAATTTGTTCGATTTTAGTGTCAACGATTTCTCTTAAAGAATTTTCTCTAACTCTGATAACACTTGTAAAACCAATAGTAATTACTATTGTTAATATAACAATTACTGCTAGTAATTCAACTAATGTAAACCCTTTTTTTTTCATTTAATCCTGCTTTCTAATATCTCTAATATTTCACTACGCCCTTTTTTAGTAACAGTTGAAAATGTTACAAACTCATCATCTTCACTGATTTTAAGGGTATCTTTTATTAACTTATCTTGTTTCATTCGATTATTTTTACTAATTTTATCATATTTAGTAGCTACAATTGTTATATCTAAATTATAGTATTTTAAAAATTCATACATAAGTATATCATCTTCAGTTGGTTTATGCCGATAATCGATTAATAAAAAGACATTTTTTAAATTTGGTCTATTTTTTAAATATTCTTCAATCATTAAACCAAATTTTTTTTGTTTATCTTTACTAACACTAGCATAGCCATAACCGGGAACATCAACTAAATAAAAGGCATCATTGACTAAATAAAAGTTTAATGTTTGCGTTTTACCGGGTTTTGATGAGGTCTTAGCAAAGTTTTTCCTTTCAATTAGCGTATTAATAAAACTACTTTTACCGACATTGCTTCTACCTACTAGTAAGAACTCGGGAAGATTATCCTCCGGATATTGGCTCCGTCTTACAGCAATGATTGGTTCACACACTTTTTCAATTTGCACAATTAATCACCACTTTTATTATATATTAAATAGTGAAAAAATGCAAACTCGAGATAAGCTTACATTTGATTAATAAAATTTTAGCGAGAAACCGTTTGTTCCTCGATATAATCGATTCTATTTTCTAAAGTTAACTTATTATGATATTTATTACCATTCGGACAACTGTATTCAAAAACTGAAAGACCTTCATAATCATTAGCTTTAAAACTTAAATAATCGTGTTTAGAAATTCCCGTGACTAAAAAGTCAATTATACTGCGGAATGCCGGATCATAAATTTGTGATTCTAAATTATAATAAAGGCTATAATAGCTACCAGTTTCATAAACTACAAATTGGCCGGGAGCTATAGCTTGATCATACATATCGGTTCCATGGGCTCTAACCCAATTTTTAGCAATGGTTCGATTATACATGGTATTTACAACCCAATAACCATCAATATAATCACTACTTGCTTCAGCTAAAGCTATGGCACATAGTGTTTTAAATTGATCATTAGACCAATTATATTTTTCACAAATATAATTTATCGCAGCACTATAACCATATTTTTCATAATAATAGTTTATAGTATCTTCCGGAAACTCATATATTTCCGTAATTGGTAAAGTATCAAGAGTTATCGGTATTGGTGTAGGCTCTGGTGTAGGTATAGGTGTAGCAGTTGGGGTAATTTCCTCATAACTTATAGCTAATTCACTATAGGAATATTCATTAGAACTCCCCCCCAGTTTATTTTCTTCAACTATTTCTTCTTTTTGATACTTATCATTATTTTTGATGGTAAAAGTCCTGTTACCACCAAGGTTTTTAATATTTAAACCCGCTAATACTAAAGCGGCAACAATTAAATATATTTTCAAATTATTTTTCATATTAATTCCCCCTTTTTCAAATTAAGGGGAATATCATACCACAATTTATTTCATTTGTAAAGTACTTTTTTCAACTAAACGATCATTTTCTTGTAATACAGTAAAATATCTATTGCCTTTATCTGTAAACATTTCTCCCTGAGCATTAGTTTCATTAGCTAAAAATTGCAAATAATTATGTCTAGGTATTTCTGATATTAACATATCAATTATTCCTCTAAAAACCGGACCACTTAAAACATTATAAAATTCATAATATCGGCCATTTTGATAAACTACAAATTGATCAGGGCACACTGCTTGATAAAATAGGCTTTTACCGACGTTCATGCCAAAAACGGCATTTACATAATTAATACTACTTATACTATGAATTCGATTATATATAGTATTAGCAACACAATAGGCTTCTTCATAGGTACGATTCCCTTCGGCCATAATAATAGCACTAACTATTTTAAATTCATCATAAGTAATATTATATCTATCACATATGTAAGAAATAGCTTTATCATAACCATATGTTTCATAATAATAATTGATAGCATCATCTCCCAGTTCATATATTTCGGGCATAGTTAAACTATTATAATCAATATCTAAACTAGATATTGCTGGAACTGGTGGTTCAGGGGTTGCAGTAGGAATAGATTCTGGTGCCATAGTAGGTATATTAATAACTACAGTATCTAAATCATTATCTATTACTTGTTCAATACTAGTTTTTTCAATTTTAGTTATACTATGAACCGTTTCTTCTTCAGGCAAATCATAAGAAGATGTTAATAGCATAGTTGCTACCAATCCTAATAACATTTTAGCTTTATCTTTATTTTTCATATTATTACCTCTATTATCATAATTTTAGCATATTTTTGCATACTTGTAAAATAATATATTATTATTTATTAGGTGATTTTAATGCATTATAATTACCATAATACTAATTTTCCTCCGAGTGCTGATCCGCATTTGTTTTCAATGCTAGCAGTAACTGTTGGTTTTTCTTGTGTTGGTAATTACAATGCTAATGAGCAAAATGCTATTGGAAATTGGCTCATTTTAGTAGGACAATATATACTTACTCATGCCGCGCAACAACAATTAATTGAAGCAAGACTAGAAAATAATAACTTAAATATTAATTCCGCCAAAAACAAAAGTGGTAATGGCGGTCCTTTCACTGATAATGAACATGGCCGAAGCAATCAAACCCAAAGAGGAGAGGTTGATTTTTTATTAAATGCTATCGAAGACATAAAAAAAGAATTAGAAAATATTAAATCTAATTCTAATTAACCTAAACTACCAATGATTCTATTTCATTTAAACTTAAGCCTGTGTATTTGTTTACAATTTCTACTGATAAACCATCTTTTAACATTTTTTTTGCTGTTTCAATTTTTCCAAGCTCAATTCCTTCACTCCTAGCTATCCTCCTAGCATTCCTAAGAGCTGATTCTTCATGATTTAATAAATTTTGATTATTTGGATCACTTGTAAATTCTTTCGCATATGCTATGGTCTTTTCTAACTTTTCTTCGTCAGTCATTTAATTCACCACCAAATTATTTAAATCTTTAAAATCTATTCCTGTGTATTTGTTCACAATTTCCACTGATAAACCATCTTTTAACATTTTCTTTGCTATTTCGCTTTTGGCTATCCTCCTGGCATTCCTAAGGGCTGATTCTTCGTGATTTAATAAATTTTGATTATTTGGATCACTCGTAAATTCTTTCGCATATGCTATGGTCTTTTCTAACATCTCATCACCTCCACTATGTTCTTTCATTACCATAATATTCTCACTCCTTATGATTTTTAAATACTTTATAAATTTCATATCTTTATTATATGTAAACTTTTCTGCTTTGTCAATATTTACTAATATTAATTCTACTCCTTCTTCTATTTTAATCTTATTTACTTTATCTACTAATTCATAATCTTCTAACATACTTTGCATTTTATATGTTGCATCTTTAAATAAAGTTATTCCTACTACTTTTTTGACATTGGAATATTCTTCATTTACTTTTAATTGATTCCCATATATTCTGGCTACATAACATAAACTCTTTTTTAAATCGGCCATTTCAAAGCCATTATACATCTCTAATGATACTAATATCTTATTATCTAATACTATTATTAAGTCACCATAACAATCTTTAACAGATATATGAGGAGCCATAAGTAGCTTCTCAGCACTTATTGTTTTAATATTAGTATTGATATTTAAATTATTATAAAATTCTATAAAGGAATTTAAAAAATCTTCTTGAATATCTTTGTGAGAAAACACATACTTAAATACCTTATCATTGGTAAGTGGATATAACATTTTATCACCTCGCTTTCTTTTCCACTTTATCGAAAGAATATTTATTCTTTCGCAATATATATTAGACAAAAATATCCCAAATTCTTTTTTTTAAGCAAATTTTTTTCAATAATTTTTTATTAACACTCTTTTTTTGGCTAAGATATGCCAAAAAATAGACGCAAAAAA
>CALVYL010000035.1 GCA_944372215.1 uncultured Bacilli bacterium
CCTAAAGGATTAACAAGTTTTAAGGTATTAACTAGTAAATCAAACTTTATTTTTTTATCTTTTATTAAATTATATGGGTTTTGTAAGATAACAGACATCTTTATTTTATTTAAATTATTGTCTTTATCACTTAAAACTTTATTAATATCTTTATTTAATGTATCAATTAAAGAATCTAATTTTTGTTCTTTAACCTCATACATACTCATAGGGTTTTTCAAGATAAAACTTTGTCTTAAACTCCGCAATTTAATAAATTTTGTATTGATCATGTTTTTAATATTTTTATTTAATCTTATTTTATAATTATCAATTAAGGTATTGATATCAAGAACTGTTGGTACGGCCATTTCGGCTGCACCAGTGGGAGTTGGTGCTCTTAAATCTGCAACAAAATCTGCAATTGTCCAATCTATTTCGTGACCTACGGCACTAATAATTGGCGTCTTACAGTCATATATTGCATAGGCAACTATTTCTTCATTAAACGCCCACAAGTCTTCGATAGAACCACCACCACGGCCTACAATGATGGTATCAACGCCATATTCATCAGCTCGCTTTATTTGTCTAGCAATATCTGGTGCCGCAGCTTTACCTTGAACTAAGCAAGGAAATAGTATAGCCTCCGTCATCGGATATCTTCTTTTTATAGTACTCATAATATCTCTTACCGCAGCACCAGTGGGGGCAGTAATTACGCCGATCCGTTCTGGAAATCTCGGTATTGGCACTTTATGATCTTTATTAAATAAACCGAGGCTAGCCAATTTTTTCTTCAATTTTTCATATTCAATATATAAAGCTCCAAGGCCATCAGGTTCCATTTTATCGACATATATTTGGTAAGTCCCTTGTGCCGGATAGGCGGAAATTCGGCCAGTTACTAAAACATTCATTCCATCTTCGGGAGTAAATGTCAGTTTAATTGCACTGCTTTGAAACATAACAGCACTAATTCTGGAGGTATCATCTTTTAAAGTAAAATAAAGGTGCCCCCGCGTATGGTTTTTAAAATTACTAATTTCTCCTTTCAAATAAATCTTATTTAAATAAACATCTTTATCTAGTAAACCTTTAATATAATTATTAAGTTCACTTATTTTTATATATTCTTGTTCCATTTAATTCATCCCTTTTTAATATATTTATCTAGTACAGCATTTATCATATTCTTAACAGCATCATCACAATATTTTTTAGCTAGTTCCACTGCTTCATTAATTACTACTATTTCAGGGGTATCCATATATTTTAACTCATATAAAGCCATTCTCATAATTGCTGCTCCTGATTTATCTAAGCGATCAATAGTCCAATCTTTCATCAATCTGTTGGCGATATCATCAAGTTCACTTTTATAAGTAATTACACCATATACCATATCTTTAACAAATTCATTATCAATTTCGATATTTTCTTTGATAACCTCATCTACCTCATATGGGACTTTTCTTTCATTATATATATCGATTTGATATAAAATAACCATTATCTTTTCTCTTAATTTACTTCTTGAATTTCTCATAAAAAATTACTCCTAACAACTAAAATTATAACAAAAAACTTATTAAAATAATAGTAGTAAGAGTAATATTTAAAGAATAATTGTTGCAATAATTGTCAATTGATAACCTTTAAGTGTTTGATCACAAGTTGTAAGATATAAGAATCCGGAAGATTTACTAATATTAATTGAACCATTTTTAGGAGTACGCGTAATATCAATAATTTTATAATGCAAAGCTTTATCATATAATTCTAAATAAATATCATCATCAATACTTAGTTTGGCTAAATCATTAAAATAGGCTTTTTGACCTACTCCAGAATGAGCAGCAATTAAATAGGTTTCATCAATACCAGTATTGATAAATTCGATATTATATTCAACATTATTCAGGGGATTATCATAATCATAAAATCCTAAATTCATGGCAATTTTAGGAATATTTAAATAACCAATATATTCCAAAGTATTATAATTATCATAATTAATATTAGTTTTATTAGTAATACTTATATCATTATTTTTAAATACTAGTGAACAGGTTATAATTACCAATATTGTTAAAAATATAATACTTTTTTTCCACATAATATGTTAAATTGTCCATAAAAGTTATATTGGTATCGGGGATAGCAATAATTATTTCCGTATTTGGATTTTCTAGGGGTGTAGTAATTATTGGTTCTTCTATATAACTTTCATTATCTTCTGGTAACTTTACAAAATATTTATAAGTGAGTTTGCCATTATTAATTTCATAATTATCTTTATTAGCAAAATCTACATTGTAAATAGTACCATCACTATATATTTGATAATTATGAGTAGCCATTTTATTGCTAAATTCATAGATGTTATTATTTCTTGTAAATTCATAGCATCCTAATTCATCACAAATCTTATCTATGGCAATATTAGTTTCTAATCTATTTACAAAATAATTATTGATTATTAAATTAGAATCTTCTAATAATTCATAGTTATAAGTTTTATTAGTGTAATTATCTACTATATTATAATTTCCTGCTGATAACCTGATCTGTGAATCATTGTAATTAAATTCATCTATACTAAAATCATTAGTAACTAATTGATCATTAATATAAGTTTCAATAGTTAAATCATAGTAATTATTGACTATTACTTTAATAGAAAATGGTTTATTTAGAAAATAACATGTATGAAAATAATTATTTTCAGCTACATTTATTCCTAAATCATGAAAATTAATTACATATTCACCAATATCGGAAAATCTCATAGTAACGGTATTATCATTAATTTGAAAATCATCAATAATATAATTAGACAAACTTGGGTGTTCTAAAGTTAATTCTTCGTTGATGTCTAAATAAAATGTTTGATTAGCAAAATCAGGGGTTATTTCATATGGAGCTATTTTATCTAATACATATTCAATTGCTCCGGAATTGTCATAATAATTGAGATTTTCATCTACTAAATAAAAATTATAATCGGGATGCGTATTTTGATAAATAAGCATTTGAATTGTTGCTAAATTTTCTTGAGTCCCTAAATAGGTGGATGCTTCTGCTAGATTATTTAGATAATAGGCATCATTAATTTCATAGGTGCCAAAAGGACTTACTTTAAAATTATATAGCCAATCAATTAATACTGGGGTGTATTGTTCATAAATAATCTCACGACCATTATCAATCGCAATATAATATTGAGATTCATTAGCTTTAGCAGATAAAGGTAATAATAACATAACCACTAAAATAAATAATTTTTTCAATCTTTTCACCTCCTTGGTAATAAATTATCACCTATTCACAATTTTGTAAAGAGCGAAAAATGACTAGTTTTGTCTAGTTTTGTCGAACCAAGTCAGGTATTGTCGAAAAGTTAAAAAAATCCAAGAAAAAAAGGATTTTACTCCTTTATTTTATCATATAATTTATAAAGATATTGAACTCTATTTTCTAATTTAAAATAATGTAATATATAACAAATTAGAAATACTAATAATGGTATTGTTGGTATTATAAATATCAAAGAAATACTAATTAATGCTAAAAATATTAATGAAATAAGAGCATAAAATAAAGTAACTAATAAATGAATTAATCTTTCATGTTGAAAGAAACTTATTTTAGTTAACATTTCTTCCTTACTTACTTTTTTCTTTTCCGCAGCTTTAATAAATTCATCAATATATTTTATCATTATTTAGCCTTCTTCTTATTTTTATTAATAAGTCTTACCTTAACACCTTTATATCTGGCAAATTTCTTTTTAACGCCATCTGGTAAATTTTTCTTAAATGTTTTCACTACTCACACCTCACTTACCTATAAATTATAGCATATTTTGATATTTTTTAGCAATCATTTCTGCAACTTTTATGCCATCAACTGCTGATGTGGTAATTCCTCCGGCATAACCTGAACCTTCCCCACAAGGATAAAGACCAGAAATATTACTTTCTAACTGTTCACTCCGGAGAATTCTAACTGGGGATGATGTTCTGGTTTCAGGAGCTAAAATAATACCTTCATTAAATCCCGGGATTAATCTATTAAAATAATTGATGCCAAGTTTTAAACAGGTATTTATATATTCTGGGAGTATTTCATTGATATCAATATATTTAGTGTTACCTTTCACAAATTTAGTAATATCTATGATATTATTACTTACTTTATTTTTTTCATAATCACCAAATCTTTGAATAGGTATTCTGCCACGAGTTAATTCAAAAGCTCTTTTTTCAATATTTTCCATGTATTTAAGGCCATCTAGAGGATTAGGGCCAAAATCATTTTCGGTAACTGTAACAATTATAGCACTATTAGCAAATCCCGAATCTCTTAAATAATTACTCATACCATTAATAACTATGTTTTTTTCATCACTACTAGCATTGACAACAAAACCACCAGGACACATACAAAATGAATAGACTCCTCTACCCCGGGTATTATATGTCAGTTTGTATGAGGCACTTGGTAAATTGGGATAAATAATCGGATATTGACATTTATTAATCAATTCTTGGGGATGAATTATTCGAATACCTACGGCAAAAGGTTTTGAGGTAATATTTACTCCTCTTTTATAAAGCATATTAAAAGTATCTCTAGCACTATGACCAGTTGCTAAAACTAAAACATCGGTCTTAATAGTTTGACCATTAACTATAATTGCTTTGATTTTATCGTCTTGGATAATTATATCTTCTAAACAAGAATTATAATGAATTTCGCCGCCGTCGGCGATTATTTTTTTACGCAAATTTTTAACAACGTTCCTTAAATTATCTGTACCAATATGGGGATTTTTCTCATACATTATTTCGGCAGGAGCACCACATTCAACAAAAATTTTTAAGACCTCAGCAATTCTGCCTTCTTTATCCTTTACTTGGGTATTTAATTTGCCATCGGAAAAAGTTCCAGCCCCACCTTCACCAAACTCGACATTAGAATTTTTATTAAGAATTCCATTTTCCCAAAAATCTGCAACATCTTTAATTCTTTCTTCAACTCGTTTGCCACGTTCAAATACTATGGGTTTGTAGCCGTTTTTCGCTAGAAAATAGGAAGCAAATAAACCCGCCGGTCCTAAACCAATGATGATTGGGCGATTTAATAATTGCTCTGTACCGCTTTTCGGAAAATGATAGGCTATTGGGGTATATTTAGTTATGTTTTTGTTTTTATTTTTTTCTAAAAATTTTTCTTCATCTTTAATAGTTACACCTAATTCATAGATATAACAAAATTCATGTTTACTACGAGCATCTAATGACTTTTTGATAATTTTATAATCAATGATATCCCTATTGAGATATTTTTTAATAATGTCTGGAATATTTCCTTGATAATCTACCGGAACTTTTATATTTTTTAAACTTAACATGAGGCACCTGCTAAAATACCGGTGAGTATTGCTATAGTTAAATTGTAGCCCCCACAATCACCATCTAAATCTAAAATTTCCCCACAAAAATATAAATTCTTAACTAATTTTGATTCTAAAGTAGCTAAATTAAGTTCTGCTAGATTAATTCCACCGCTGCAAACTTGAGCGGAATTATAATCTTTAGTGCCCACAATTGGTATTTCTAAATTGGTTAAAGATTGGCAAAATTCCACTTTTTCACGATTACTTAGTTCAGGCCACCTTTTATGGGAATCAATATGCCTATAACTACAAATAGCTATTAGTAATTTATAATTAATAAATGTTTCACACAACTCAATAATGCTATTACTTTCTATTGCTTGGGCCCGTTTTTCTAAGTAATCGGAAAAATTATTTCCTGAATACCATGGGACGAGATTAAGCATAATTGAACTTTCTTGTTGAAGACTAACTCTAATACTAATATCACGACTTATATTAAAAATACAAATACCACTAATACCATAATTGGTAAATTGAATTTCACCGAATTCAGTTTTGCCTGTTGTTAGGTCTGTAACTCGGCCATGGCATCTTACACCACTCCACTTATCTTCAATGCCTAAATTAGTAACTAATTGAACTAATGAAGGATTAACCGGCATAATAGTATGTTTAAAATTTTTAGCAATATCATAACCAAAACCAGTAGAACCGGTCTGCGGATAAGCATAAGAACCGGTAGTAATGATTACTTTATCAAAATCACCATTATAATTATTAGCAGTTATATGAAAAACATCTTTTTCTTTAGTTATACTAGTTACCTCGCTATCAGTAATTATCTTAATATTTAAGGATGAAGCTTTATTTACTAAAAGAGATTTGATGCTATGGGCATTTTCCGAATAGGGATAATAATAGCCGTTTTTGATAAAGGGAATAACTCCCAAAGTATCCCAAAAATCTTTTACTTTACTAATATTATTTGGATTTATTATTTGATTAATAGCAATATTACTTGTTGTATGGTAATGACTTATATCTTGATCTTCATTAAAATAATTACATTTACCATTACCAGTTAGTAATAGTTTTTTTAATACTTTGCTATTTTTTTCAAAAATAGTTACGGCATTATTATTTTGGGCAGCACTTATAGCTGCTGCTAAGCCTGATACTCCTCCGCCGATAACTGCTATTTTCATATTTATCGCTCCCCTCTAATTTCTTTGATAGCAGCAGGAATACACTCTATTGTATCATGGGCAACCATGGCTATATCTGTATATTTATCCTCTGCCTTTTTGCCGGCGATGGCATTAAGAATTGCCCCAGCTGCAACACTTTTGATATTATACTTGTTATAAGCCATAAATCCCGCCAGGATTCCTGATAAGACATCACCAGAACCAGCAGTAGCTAACCCTGGTACAGGCATATTTACCTCGTAATAATTATTGCCATCTGCGACTATTGTTCTAGCTCCTTTTAAAAGCACTATTACTTGATACTTTTTAGCAAAATTCATTGTATAATTTATAGGATTATCTAATATTTCTTTAATATTTATATTAAAAAGTCGCGAAAATTCTTTAGGGTGTGGCGTTAAAATAACTTTAGCTTTGGTGTCATTTAGCCAATTTAAGTTCTTTGCTAAAATATTTAAGCCATCAGCATCAATTATTAAAATACCTTGGTAATTTTTTAAAATATATTCTAACATTTCTTTATTTTTATCACTAATACCCCAACCCATACCTATGGCTAGACTATCAATATTTATAATAGCTTTATCTAAATCATTATCTAGGGGCCACAACGTTTCTTCTAGTATATAAGGGGTTATGGCACTAGTTAAATCTTTATCTATAATAATACGGCATTTACCTGCTCCACTACGCATTGCAGCACAAGCCATAGTAGCCAGTTTAACGGAACCTGTATAATTTATAGAACCACCAAAAATACCACAAGCACCAAAATTACCCTTATTAGCAAGGGAATCTCTTGCTTTGAATAAATCTTTAATATCCTTAATTTCTAAATTCATAATAACTATAACCTCAACAAAATTGTACCAAATTTCTCAACAAAAGTCTTTATTTTTAATTAATTTTGTATGTTTTTCCATTAAATCAATCTATACTTTAATAATCATATAGAATTATAAATATAATAGTTTTAAATTGACTATTAATAAGGGTTTTGTTAAAATTTATTTATAAGGAGTTGGTCAGATGAAAGATTTAAAAAACAAGAAAAAGTTAGGGATTATAATATTTATCATTATTGTTTTAATTATAGGTGTTTTAGCTATATTTCAAGTAGTTACTAAAGAAAAAGTAGAAAAAATTGATAATTACTATACCGTTCAATTAAAAAATAATGATGAAGATATTTTAACATTTACTTTTCATGAAGGATATTTAGAATGTAGTAGATTTAATAAAACTGAAATATGTAGTGATATAGTATATAATATTGATACGACTAAGCTTTATATAGAAATTGATAATATAGATGATTACATATTTGGTGAAGATTTAAATGATATAATTAATAATATTAATAAATTTATTAAAGATCAAGAGTTAGAAGATGTGATAATTACAAGTGATTACCAGTTTAATGCTGATGATCTTGAAGCAATATTTAATTACGATGAGAATTTAGATGATTATGAATTAAATGATGAATACTATACAATATCTTTTGATACAGATGGTGGTTCTAGTATTGATAGTGTAGTTGTTAAATCTGGAGAAAAAATAGATAAACCTGATAATCCTAGTAAAGATGGCTATAGTTTTGTTAATTGGGAATATGAAGGTAGAGAATATAACTTTGATAATGGTGTAAATAGTAATTTAACTTTAAAAGCCATTTGGAAGAAAAATAGTACAAGTAATAGTAATGATATTTCTAGTGGTAGTACCTCAAATAATATTAATTTAATAGATATGAGTGCTACCATTTATAAAGTAAGTACAGGATCAGAAAATTGTTTTTTCTATATGTACCCTACTAATTTAGAAAGTGTGTATCCCGACATTGAAATTGACAAATATAATGGCATAAACAATATTGATTTTTGTCTATTTCCTAAAAGTGATTGTAGTTCTGCAGAAATTGCCTTGGAAGATTTAAATAATTTAACATATGACACAAATAAAGAAAACACTTTAGAAAACACTTTAAAAAAATATGATAATACTCCAGGATTTAATTTAATTAGTTTTAGTAACAATAATCATAAAATTAGTTTGGAATATGAATATATTACTTTTAATGGCCTAGATGTTGCTGATGGCACTAATGCTCATAAGCAAATTCAAGATGCTTTAAATAATTCTTATTATGCAATGGGTCCTTGTGGTGGTTATAATTATTATGAAAATGTTACTATTACCGAAGAAATATGTGAGCAATTTAATTTGGATTGTGAGTAGTAATGAAAAAAATTAGTTTATTTATTATATTATTTTTTACATTTATATTAAATGTTTATGCTAATCCTTATGGTAAATATCAAGATTTATATGGGGTTAAAACAGTTAGATGTACTTGGTATGCTTGGGAGCAAGCTTATAATAATGCTGGAGTTGCCCTGCCTGGTTGGGGAAATGCACAAGAATGGTATAATTCAGCTGCTATCGCTGGTTTTAGTGTTGGGAGTACTCCGCAGGCTAATGCTATTGCAGTTTGGTCAAGTAATGATACCTATGGGCATGTCGCTTATGTAGTTAGTGTAGATAGTGATGGTGTTTATATGACGGTTAATGAAGGAGGTATGCCTGATGCTATAGATACCGAAGGTATTATAGTTGGTGCCAGAAAATCAACTAGTGCTGCAAATTTAATTGGTTTTATTTATTTAAATGATGTTCCGAAAAATAATGCTAATAATAATACAAGTAATTCAAATAATAAATTATCTAGTAATAAAAATATAATTAGTTTAGAAATAGATATAGAAGATTTTTCTTTTGATAAAGATATTTTGGAATATAATTTAAAGGTGCCTTTTGGAAAACAAGTTATTTCTATTAAAGGTACTCCAGAAGATGATAAAGCAATAATTACAGGTTTAGGTGATAAAGCTTTGAGTGTGGGTATTAATACCTACCCTATTGTGATAACTGCAGAAGATGGTAGTTCGCTAGAATATACAATAAATATTACTAGATTAGATAAAGAAGAAATTATAAAGGATAACAATTATAATTTAAAAAAAGAAAATAATGATATAATATTAATTAGTATTGGTTTGGGGGTAATTATTATAAGTGTGATTACAGTAATAATTATTTATAGGAAAAGAAAGGAAGAAAAATATGAAGCACGAAAAATATATAATAATAAAAGATGATAATACAGATATGGTTTCATCGCTAAAGAAAATTGATAAAAATATCATAAAAGAAGCAATGAAAGAACATGATGCTAATGATATAGAAGAATTAGCAGAAGAAATAATTAGTATGTTTGAGATAACTTTACAAGTAAGTAAAGATGATATTTTTACGCAAATGTTTTTTAATAATTTATTGGATAATGAAAATACTGATATTTTAGCCCCTTATGGGAGTGATATTGAAGATTTCTTTGTATTTTTATATGAAAAAGATAATTATTTATCTTATTATATACCAGATGAAATTAAAGAAATAATAAAAAAAGAACTTGATATTGAAAATTAATAAATTGGACATTATTATCATATTTTTAAATAAGGGTGATAATAATGTTTTTTAATGAAATACACACTAGAATAAGATATGTATTTTTGATAGTTATTATCGTTTTAATTATAGCTATTGCTAGAGTTTTTTATATTCAAGTTTTTGCTTATGATAAACTAAGTACTTTGGCAGAATCTTTATGGAGTCGTGAGTTACCAATTTCGGCAGATCGTGGGGAAATAGTTGACCGCAATGGTGAGGTTTTAGCCACCAATATAACTACTACATCTTTAGTAGTTATTCCTAATCAAATTGTTGATAAAGAAGATGCTGCGAAGAAGATTAGTGATATACTTGGTAGTGATTATGAAGATATGTTAGAGCATTTGTCAAAAAAAACATCAATTGAAAGAGTTCACCCAGAAGGAAGACAACTGGATTATGAAACAACTGAAGCCATAGATGCTCTAAAAATTGATGGTGTTTATTTGGTTAAAGAATCAAAACGTTATTATCCTTATGATACCCTACTCAGCCATGTTTTGGGTTATGTTGGTATCGATAATCAAGGTTTATCGGGATTAGAACTTTATTATAATGATATTTTAACAGGAGAGGACGGTTCCATTAAATATTTTTCTGATGGTAAAGGACACAAGTTAGAACTAGCTGAGATTTATGAATCTCCTACTAGTGG
>CALVYL010000036.1 GCA_944372215.1 uncultured Bacilli bacterium
TACATTAAACCGATTTTTCCTGTCCATGGTGTTCCCGTACTTTCGTTATCATGCCATGTTGCTGGGGTTGCACTATTTGTACTATATCCATTGACATACCATGTTGCACTTGCTATATCTTCTTGATATGTACTACTGAATGTATTCAAGAATGTATCCCTTAAGTTTGTTGTTGTTAATGTACTACTGCTCCATGTATTTGTTCCACTTGGTTTCCAGTAGTATACTCCTATTGAGGATGCACTTTGATCTCCTTTGTAATCGCTTGTACTCAAGCCTGAATTTGCATATGTTGTATAATATGCCCCACTTGTACCTGTTTGGCTTGTTGTTGGATAATCCGCCATGATTAGTTTTACTTGATTGCCAAATACTCCGATGATTCTGTATAGATTTGCATCTGGACAGGTGCTGGCTGTTGATCCAAAGCAAATGTAGTTATTTGGGTTTGCTCCTGCATATCTGTATGAGTTGTCACCCGCTCCATTGGCTAAACTACTGTTGTGATAATATAAACCATTTGATCCTTGTGATATATATAAACTTTTTATATAATTTGCTAATGAAAGTTTGTCTGTTGTAACATTTAAATTATATTTATTAGAAAAAGTACCATTTACATCTTCAGCAAATATACTTATGCTATAATTAGTTCCATCGTCCAAATTAGCAAAAGTATACATATTTGTCGTGTTAGTTCCAGATATATTTTCGCTTTCGATTATATAATAATATCTTTCTATTTCTATATCACTAGTAGCATTGACTGTTAGAGTAAAACCATCATAGGATATATTACTTACACTTACACTATTTATTATAGGTATTGATATATCTGATGTTGTGATATTTAATTCATATATATTTGATCTCGCTCCTGTATTATCTATTGCATATACTTTTATATTATATTCTGTTAATTGATTTAAATTATCTATTACTATTGGATTTGTATTTGTTGATATATATTCACTATCATTTAGAGAATAATAATATGTTGTTATATTTCCATTTTCACTTGTTGCTGTTACATCTAATGTAACTGATGAACCTGTTATATTTGTTGCTATTACATTATCTATCCACACACCCTCATATTTATCAAAATATACATAACATTTGTCAGATTTAACACTTATTAGATTTATTGTTTTATTTTTCGAATTATATTCTAGCTCTCCCCCATTTTCACAACCACTTAATGTTTCATTAAATATGTAGCCGGACTCCGGCCAGGTATTATCTAAAGTTTCTGTATATTCTCCTGAACCTGCTTCAGTTTCATACATCATAGTAATCATATTGTTATTTATTATTTCTTCATCTTTATTTATATTAGAAATTACATGATTTTGAGAATCATTAATGTTATAAAATATAACATAAGTAATTATAATTAATGTTAATAATATACCACTTATCAACAATATTTTTCTATACATTTAGACAAATCCTTTCTGTGTATTGACATACACTCTAGTATATATAAATTTTATCATCTAATTTTGTGTATGTCAATACACAGATTGTTCTAAATCTATTTGTAATTGTTATAATTGAAATGTGATTAATATGGAAATAAAAGCAACAAAGTATAAGGGTAAAGATATTTTAAAATTTATTAGACAAAATTCTAATATGACACAAAAGGAATTTGCTCAAACAATCAATAAAACTAGAGATTGGCAAGCATCAAATGAAACTGGTAGAAGCAGATATTTTATTGATGACTTAATAGAAATTGCTAAAGCCCATAATTTAGAAATAATTATAAAAGATAAAACAAATAAATAATAGGTAATATAAAAATGAAAGCAAGAACGCTTTCATTTTTATATTCCAACGCGAATCGGATCAGATTCTGTTCCAGATCCACTAACATAGGTAACATTTGAGGTTAGGTAAAAACAAGGACGAATTGCCATTAAAAAAACAGCATTCCAAAAACAATGCTGTATTATTATTGTAAGAATAGTATTAGAGAAATTACAAAGAATAGTAGTCCTAGAACCATGGTTGCTCGACTGATAAATAATTCTAGTCCTCTTTCTTTAGCATGTTGAAATAAATTTTCATTACCACCAGTTATAATCCCGCCGGCATCGCTAGCTTTATTTCCTTGTAATAGTACAATTGCTATTAAAAGTATTGAAACTACTAATAAAATATTTTCTAACATATTTTCACTCCCTATTCTTCTTTATTACTAGATTTATTTTTTCTAGGTTTCTTTGTTTCTGTTTTTTCTTCTGATTCTTCTATATCTTTTTCTGGTTCTTCAACTGGTTTAATTTCACCATATTTAACTATTGATTCAATTTGTTCTTTAGTGATTGTTTCATATTGCATTAAGGCATCACTAAGCTTGAAAATTAAATCTTTGTTTTCAGCAATGATTTTTTTAGCTTTTTCATAGCATTCTTCAATTATTTTTCTGGTTTCTTTATCTATTTCTAAGGCAACTTGATCTGAGAAATTTTTTGCTTTAGTATAATCTCTTCCTAAGAATACACCTTCACTTTTTTCTTCATATTGAACAGGTCCTAAATCACTCATACCATATTCGGTAACCATGCTTCTAGCAATTTTGGTTGCTCTTTTGATATCATCGCTTGCTCCAGTGGAAATTTCATTTAAGAACATTTCTTCGCTGACACGACCTCCTAGAAGACCAGTAATTTGAGCAAGTAATTCATCTTTAGTATGAACAGCTATTTTTTCTTCTTTTGGAAGCATCATAGTATAACCACCAGCCATACCACGTGGAATAATTGTTATTTTATGAACCTCTTGAGCATCTTCAAGTTTTAAACCAATTACTGCGTGTCCTGCTTCATGTAAAGATACTAATTTCTTTTCTTTATCAGTAATCTTTCTTGTAGTTTTAGCAGGTCCTAGTAATACTCTATCGGTTGCTTCATCTATTTCATCCATGGTAATAGCATTTTTATTACGACGAACTGCCAGTAAAGCCGCTTCATTAAGAAGATTTTCTAGGTCTGCTCCACTAAAACCTGGTGTTCTTAAACTTAAATTGGCTAAATTAACGCTTTTATCTAATATTTTATTTTTAGCATGTACTTTTAATATTGCTTCTCTTTCATTTGCATCAGGAAGACTTACTGTTACTTGACGGTCAAATCTACCTGGACGAAGAAGTGCTGGATCTAGTACATCTGGTCTATTGGTTGCAGCGATAATGATGATTCCTTCATTTTCTCCAAAACCATCCATTTCAGTAAGCAATTGGTTTAGAGTTTGTTCTCTTTCATCATGTCCTCCACCAAGGCCAGTTCCTCTTTGGCGACCTACAGCATCAATTTCATCAATGAAGATGATACATGGAGCATTTCTTTTGGCTTCTTTGAACATATCGCGAACACGACTGGCACCAACACCAACGAATAGTTCAACAAAGTCAGAACCACTTATAAAGAAGAATGGAACATTTGCTTCACCGGCGATAGCTTTAGCCAGCAATGTTTTACCAGTTCCTGGAGGACCTACAAGTAAAACACCTTTAGGAATTCTTGCTCCTAGTTTTTCAAACTTTTTAGGATTTTTTAAGAAATCAATAAGTTCTGCTACCTCTTCTTTTTCTTCTTTTAAGCCTGCAACATCTTTAAAATTCTTTTTGTCATTTTCATTGCTAAGTCTTGCTTTACTACGTCCAAAGTCCATTGAACTTTTATTAGAGTTAGCTAGCTTCATAAATAAGAAATACATGGTAATTACTAATAATACTAGAGGTAGAACATTCACTAAAATATAAAGAAATGGACTACTACCAGGATCACTATTAGTATCATATTCTTCAATATCATTTTCACCAATTAAAGCTAAAACATTATCAAGTTCACTACCAACAACTCGAGCAGTAAAACTTTCAGTTTCTTTGTAACCTTCTAGTTTACCTTCAATGTAATATACTGATTCATCACTCTTTGGAGTAATAGCAATTTCTGTTACATTGTTTTCTTGTAATTCAGTCATCAACTCACCAGTTGTAAGTTCATTAACTGTTGATCCTTGCATATTAAGTGCAAATACAACAACTAATACCACTACCGCTAAAACGACATAGGGTAATAGATTTTTAAAACTATCATTTTGTTTTTGTTTTACATTCATTTAATTAATTCACCTTGCCTCACATTTAATTATTATATCATATTTTTTAGATTTGTCTTTACAAAATTGCGATTTTTTTAAACTTGGAAGCCAAATTATATTATTATTAGCATCTACAAGTACTGGAAATTTATCTCTAATCTCTTTATTTATCTTATTATCAATAAATATATCATTAACCTTTTTAGTTCCTAAATTCAAAACTTGTATTTTATCACCATTAAGCCTGGTTCTAAGTTTTAAAGGTAATGCAATTTCATCAAAACTCAGATAAATACAATTATTAGAGTTATTTCCTTCATTACAATTATAATAAAAATTAAAACCTAAAAATTCCAAATTTTTATCTAATATTATTTCTTGATATTCTTTATTATGTTTTTTTATTATTTTTAAGTAACCATATTCATTTAACCCAATATAGTTATTATTTAAATCAATACTTTTATTACTATTATATATTAATTTAATTAATTCATTCATTTGTTTATCTGAGATATTAAAGTAATCATTTGCTTGAATACTCTTAACTATTAATTCAATTGTTTTTCTTTTAATAAAAACTGACTCATCAATTATTTTGTTAATAACTATTTGGTTATCCACAATAAATTCTTTTTCTTTAATATAATTATTTACAAAGTTATCATATTCTTCTAACTCTTCACTAAATTTTAAATATTTTAGATGAATAAGTTTATCTTCATCTTTTAAAAATGGTAATATCTTCTTACGATATCTATTTCTGGTATATTTAAGAGAATCATTACTTTCATCAATTACATAAGGGACAAATTCGCTCTTATTATATTTTATTATTTCATCTTTGGTAGTTATAAGTAATGGTCGTAATGTTATATAATCTTTATTTTTGGTTATTTGTTTAATACCAATATAACCATTTAAATTACTACCCCGAGCAATACGCATTAAAATGGTTTCGATTAGATCATCACCATGATGTGCTGTAATTAAATATTGCGCTTTATATTTCTTTATTAAACTTTTAAAAAATCCATATCTTTTCCGGTGAGCATCATCTTCACTAAATTTAGTATTTTGATAATCAAGTTCTTTTAATTCAAAAACAACATTGTTTTGTATTGCATAATTTTCAACCATTTTAGCTTCCTCATCACTGACTGTTCTTAGTTTGTGGTTGACATGAGCAACAATTAACTCTAAATTCTTTTTGTTTTTTAATTTAATTAATAAATTAAGTAAACACATCGAATCTGGTCCACCGCTGCAAGCAATTATTACTTTAGAATTATCGGTAATATTTGCTTCTAAAAATTCTAGTTCTCTTTTCATTTGGCACCTTTATTCATGTTTTTTAAATTATATATTAACATATCAATTATAAAGCCATCCAAGATTTTAGTAGGATCAGTCGATTCAAAACCAGTTCGATGATCTTTTACTAGTTTGTACGGCTCTAAGATGTAGCTTCGTATTTGACTACCAAAATTTATGGCAGCATCGGTATCCTTTAGAGCATTTATTTTTTCTTGTTCTTTTTGATATTCTAACATATACAATTTATTTTTCAAAATACTTAATGCTTGTTCTTTGTTTTTTAATTGGCTTCTTTCGTTTTGACAAGTTACTACCAATTTTGTTGGTAAATGCGTTATTCTTACAGCAGAATTACTGGTATTAACCGATTGTCCTCCGGCACCGCTAGAGTGATAAACATCAATTTTTAAATCTTCTTCTTTAATTTCAATATTAATATTTTTTTTAATTTCTGGAAAAACTGTAACTGATGCAAATGATGTATGTCTTCTTCCTCCAGAATCAAACGGCGAAATTCTAACTAAACGATGAACTCCGGATTCAAATTTTAAATATCCATAGGCAAAATCTCCATTGATTTTTAAAGTAATACTTTTAAGCCCCGCTTCATCACCTTTTTGCTCATCAATAATTTCCCATTTGAAATTTTCTTTTTCCGAGAATTTTTCATACATTCTTGCTAGCATACTCGCCCAATCACAAGATTCTGTTCCACCTGCTCCAGGATGAATTTCTAAATAACAATTGTATTCATCAAATTCATTACTTAGTAATGTAGTTATTTCTAATTCATTAATTTTATTTTCTAAATCGTGAATATTTTCAACTATCAATACAATTAAATCCTCATCACCAGAATTAATAATTTCCAATCCTTCGTTTATTTCTTTATTTAATTCTTCATATAAATCTATTTCTTTTTTTAAATGAGCAATTTTAGTGTTGATAACATTAGCATTATCCACATTTTGCCAAAAATCTTCTTTAGTTGTAACTTGTTCTAAACTATTTAACTCTTCTTTTTTCTTATTTAAGTCAAAGATACCTCGCTAGTTCTGCTACTTTATTTTTTAATTCAGTTAATTTTAACATTAATTCATTTTTTTCCATATTTATCCCTCGCATATAGTATAACAAAGTTTTAGTAATAAATAAAGTGAAGATATTGTGAAATTGTAGATAGGGCTTGTAATTCATTGCAAACTTTGGTATATTATAAATGTAAGTGTTACCTATACTTAGGTAACGCCAAATGTTGGTGGCGCTATTTATCAGCGTCTTTTTTTTGGTTAATACCTATAACAGCAATAACTAAAATTATTACTACTTGAAGAAATATTTCTTCGTTCATTGCATCATCCTCCTTTACAGGATAACATCCTTTACCCCCCGAAGGAGGAGAAAAGTTTGGATAACACGACGCTGCCCAAATACAGGTAACGGTTATATATTATAGCTGTTATTTTTTTATTTGCAAGCATTTCGGCACGCATCGACAAAACTAGAAAAAATTCGACATAAAAAATGTTGGTAACATTTAAGTTATCAACATTATTTTTTCCACAAACCATGCAAATTACAATAAGCATATGTTTCTAATATTTCTTCATTATTAGATTTAGTAAAAGTAACACTAGGATTATCATTAGGTTTTAAATCAAAATGATATTCGCGGTTGTTTGTAAATACATGAATCCACATTATATAATGTTCTTCAGTCATAGGGTGGAGTGTTTCTCCAACAGTAACTGTTACTAAACCATTATTTTCTTCAACTACTGGAATATGTTTTTCAACTGCAGCATCTGTTGTATTAGCTATCAATTCTTCCATTGGTTTTCCACAACACATAAGTGGAACATTAGTATCATTAATAACCTCAACTATTTTGCCGCAGATTGGACATTTTAAAAATTTTTTCATAACTACCTTCTTTCTATAATCATTATATCATGATTTATTCTTCATTTAAACTGATTGTAGCTATTTGATTTATATTTCCTTCAGAATAGGTAATATCTACTATATCACCATTATTTAAAAATGGTAGGATACTTTGGCCATTCTTAATTGATGTCATATATCTTTTATTTTCGCTATCCGTAATGTAGTAATAGGTAAAACCATCGATTACAGCAGTAGTTATATTACTAATTGTAATGGTCGCTTCAACTAAATAAGAAGCATCATATTCATTACCTACCTCATTTAAGTATGCATCAGCTGCTGCTTCAATACCTAAAGCCGAGTCACTAACTACAACTTTTTGATAGTCTTCAACATCTACAAAGGCATACATTTTAACTAACCCGGCATTATCTTTTAAACTCATTAAATAAGTTGGCTTGTTATTTAAATTAACTAAAAGCGGGAATGATGCTACATATTCTTTGTCTTGAACTAAACCTTCAGCTGATGCCATAGCACTATATTCTTTAGCACCTGGAGCACTATAATAATGAGTTTCTTTAGTTCTTAGATTAACCATAACAAATCCAAGGATTGATTCATCGTTAGAAACAGATGTTATTCCAGTATATAAATAAACATCATCATTCATTACTAAATAGTTATAACCTTCAGTTGTAACTGTAACATTCTTTTGACCAAAAATAGAATTGATAAATCCTTCTTTATATTCTCCCCAGTTATCAAGTTGATCAATTATTAAACTTGATGGATATGCATGATCTACCCAAGAAGGTATTTCTCCGATGGAATATTTTTCGGACTTACCAGTTACAGCATCAAGAATAACTACACCAGATATTTCTTCTCGCATGCCAATGCCTTTATATTTGATTGTTGGCACTATCCAATAAGGATGACCTTCATTATCAATTTCAAATGATGCTTCTGCAAAGATTGTTGTTGGATAATTTATTCTTAACTTGCGATATAAATTTTCAAAAAAGTAAGCACTTGGCATATAATGCATACCTTCTTCTAGTGTTACAAGTTTTGCCTCCCCATTAGTTGAATCAACAGTAATATAACCTTTAATACCTTCACTTCTATTAGTGAAATATTTGATTATACCATCATATTCTATTGGAGTTACTCGAATTATTTGATCATTATAATTAATTTGGGTATATAAATCACTTACATAAAATTGGCTTACCCATTCAGTTGCTTGACCCATAACTCTATCTCCAAGTTTTTGGCTACTTTCTTTATCAAGTAAAGGAATTTTGGAAAAATCAACAGGAGCTACATCATCTGTAAAACTACTTGTTTCATCAACATAAATTCTTGTTGCATATTTACTAGCATTAAATACTGGAGATACACAAATATTAATAATGATAATTACTAATAAAATTACACCTCCAGATGCTATTGTTATGGAAAACCATTTTGGTATATTACTGGAATGAATTCTTCTTAAAGTAATTGCTTGATTTAATCCTGTTATAAAGAAAATAACTAAAACAAATATAGCTACCGTAAATAAATATACCCAAAATGTAGGACTAGTTGGATTTAATGGTGGTAACATAAAATACCATAAAAGTAAAGCAAATAAAACTGATATAATTATTGGAAATATTTTTTCTTTCATATAGACCTCCCTAGATATTTTATCAAACATTCTATTATAAATCTATGTTATTTATAATATTTATAATTTCTAATCCATGTAATTTTATTTTAATATCTTCTAATATTTTTAATTTCTTTAATTCTTCTAGTGATTTTGGTTTAAACTTTATTAAATTTTCTAATTCTTTATCATTAAAAATGTAGTATGCAGGAATATTTTTAGTATAAGCTTTAGTTTTCCTATATTCTTTTAATTTTTCGATTAACTTATCATCATTATTAACACTTTTTTGATATTTTTCTACTAAATAACTTTCTTTATTTACATTAAGTTTTAATAAACCATTTGCAAAATCTTCCATGTTTTTCTTTGATAAATAATAATCTTTATCATAGTTATCAATGTCCTTTTTTATATATTCTATTAATTCATCACTTCTAATTGTTACATCTTTTATATTTTTAGGAGCATATCTTTTATTTAATAAGCCTTTAGAATTAGTTAAGACTACAATAGGTTTATAAACTCTATCAAATTTCTTTTCATATAATAATATATTTAATTTATTATTTTTATTTAACCAAATTTTCTTTAATATTTCTTTATGCCTTAGTGCTTGTCTGAAAGGCGAATAAATGCCTTCAACTATTTTTTCATTATTATATGTATATTCTCTTTTAAATTCGCCATGCTCATTGATAGTAATATTACCTATCATATTTTTACATTCTACTAAATAAGTATAAGCTTTAGTTACAATAACATAATCTATTTGCGATGTTAAATCTTCAAATACAATATTTAAATCATGAATTACAAACATACCTATATTAGCATTTTTTAATTCATATTCTATTTCTTTTTCGCCATTTAAACCGTATTCTAGTAGTTTAATATCTTTATCTATATTAGAATTATTTTTCATATTACTTCTTATATTTTTTAATTCATTAATATCATTTTCTAAAGCACTTGTAGTTTTTAAAAAAAATGTTTCTCTAAATTGATTAAATATGTTCATAATTCCTCCGGTATTTCCAAATAAATTATACACTTTTTAGTAGATTTTAGCAATAATTATGACTATACTATTATTAGGTGTTGCAAAGTGAAAAAATATAATTGGATTAATGATGAAATTAAAAAGAGATGAAGGAAAACTTAATAAAATAATTACTTTAATATATAATAAACTTAAAAAACTTACCTGAATAGTGGGTAAGTTTTTATCTTGTGTTTTTAGTTATATCTTTGGCAAATATAGTTTGAATTGATGTACTATTTGTTTTCCAACCACTTTTAAGTAGATTTGTAACAGTCGATGCCTTTATTTTATTAAAACCAAGTTCATTAGAATAACTGTAATATAAACCTAATTCATCAAAAGAA
>CALVYL010000037.1 GCA_944372215.1 uncultured Bacilli bacterium
AAACTAAGAGTGCTTTAAGTGATTTAGTCCAAATTACTCCAGATTATGCCATTTTAAAAAAGAAGAACAAAGAAATTAAAGTAACAATTGATGAAATTAAATCGGGGGATATTTTAATTAATAAAGCCGGAGAAAAAATAGCAGTTGATGGTATAGTTGAACGCGGCAAAAGTTATGTTGATGAATCATTTATTACTGGGGAAAGTAAGCCAGTGTTAAAGACTAAAGGTGCAAAAGTTATCGCCGGATCCATTCTTTACGACGGATTTTTAGAATACATTGCTACCGATATTGGTAAAAACTCAACTATTTCTAAAATAATTGAAATAGTAATTAATGCAACATCTAATAAAAGTAAAATTCAAAAACTCGCTGATAAAATAAGTGGTTATTTTGTCCCAATAGTATTTATTATTGCCCTTATTACTTTTATTGTTCATTTGCTTTTAGGTGCCTCTTTTAGTGAATCACTAATATACTTTGTAACAGTGCTAGTTGTTGCTTGTCCTTGTGCAATAGGCTTAGCAGTACCTTTAGTAGTTGTGGTAAGTAATGGTCTTTTACTAAAAAAAGGAATATTTCTTAAAAGTGGTGAAATAATAGAAACTGCTCGTAATATTAATACAATAGTTTTTGATAAAACAAGGACTTTAACCAATGGTAAGTTAAATATATATAAAGTTTTTAATTATTCGAAATTGAGTAATTCTGAATTGTTAAATATTGTTGGCAATATCGAATCTTTATCTAATCATCCAATATCCTCAGCATTTAGTGCAAAAGAAAAATTAGATGTCAGTAATTACGAGGTTATAAATGGAGTAGGGATTAAAGGGAGTATTAATAATAAAACTTATTATTTAGGTAATGCTAATTTTTTAGAAAAACTAAAAATTCGCAATAATTATGCGGATGATTATTCCGAATTAATCAATAGTGGTTGTAGTATAGTTTATGTGATTGAAAATAAAAAAGTATTAGCATTAATTGGAGTTCGTGATACTATAAGAAAAGATGTAAAAAAAGCTATTAAAGAATTTAGTAAAAATAATATCGATGTATATATGTTAACTGGAGATAACCCCATTACTGCAGGTATTATTGCCAAAGAGGTAGGAATTAAAAATGTTATTGCTAATGCTCTACCGCAGGATAAAGATAAATACATTGCTGGTTTAATTAATGAAGGCAAGTTTGTGGCTATGGTTGGTGATGGTATCAATGATGCCCCAGCTTTAGTTAAAGCCAGTATTGCTATCAGTATTAATGAAGGAACAGATATTGCAGTAGATTCAGCAGATGTTATACTTATGAATAATGATATTAACAATATTTTAGATTTAATAAAAATAAGTAAAAAGGCATATAAAATTATTAAACAGAATTTATTTTGGGCATTTTTATATAATGTATGTATGATACCAATTGCATCTGGTGCATTTGCTAGCTTTGGTTTTGTTTTAAGCCCAATGCTTGGTAGCATTGCTATGGTTATTAGTAGTATAACTGTTGTGTTAAATTCATTAAGATTAAGGAGGATGAAAATATGAAATATGAATTAACAATTAATGGAATTAAATGTGAAGGTTGTATAAATCGCATTAAAAATGTAGTATCAAATATTAAAGGGGTTACATGTTATGATATAACTCTTGATACTAAAGTATTAACTATTACTGTAAAAAAAGAGAGTGTATTAGATGAGGTAATAAAAAAGATTACTGATCTAGGCTTTGAGGTTAAAGAAAAATAATAGAAATTCCGGTTAAGTGTGAAAAAAATATTAGTAATTAATAAATTGTATGCAATTAGCATACTTTTTTAATTTTTTAATAATATATCATTGACAACTGTCATATACTGTTATATACTGTATAACAAGGAGGCAATAATGCGAATAATAATAAGTAATAGTAGTTCTACTCCGATATATGAACAAATTAAAAATGCCATTATCAATCAAATAATGGATGGGGAATTAAAAGAAGATGAGGCCTTACCTTCAATTAGAGTTTTAGCACAAGATATTAAAATAAGTGTAATGACGATAAAAAAAGCTTATGATGAATTAGAAAGTGAAGGCTATATTGTATCAAGACAAGGTAAAGGAACATTTGTTGCTCCGAAAAATAGTGAACTTGTTAAAGAACAAGCCCAAAAAGATATTGAAAAATATTTAGAAAAAATGATAGATATTGCTAAGAATTTTAATATAAGTAAAGATGAATTAATTGAACTTTTAAATATATTTTATGGAGATGATGAAAATGAATAAAGCAATAGAAATTAAAGATTTAGTAAAAAATTATCCTGAATCCTTTACTCTAGGAGAAATAAATTTAAATATTAGTTCTGGTGAAATAATCGGTTTAATCGGTGAAAATGGGGCAGGTAAGACAACTTTAATTAAATCTATATTAGGTATTTTATTAAAGAATAAAGGAGAAATTAAAATATTTAATAAAAATTTAGATAAAAATGAAGTATTAATTAAAGAGGATATTGGAGTAGTTTTAGATAATTCTTTTTTTCCAGAGATATTATGTCCGAAAGATTTAGATAAGATAATGAAAAGTATTTATCAAAATTGGGATAGCTTATTATATTTTAAATATCTAAATGAGTTTAATTTGCCATGTAATACAATGATTAAAAAATTATCTAAAGGCATGAAGAAAAAATTAGAAATTGCTGCCGCTTTAGCGCATCATCCTAAACTTTTAATTTTAGATGAACCTACCAGTGGCCTAGATCCTGTCGTTAGAAGTGAAGTTTTAGAAATATTTTTGAAATTTATTGCTGATGAAGAACATACAATTTTATTTTCAACTCATATAACTAGTGATTTAGAACATATTGCTGATGAAATAATATTTATTAATAAGGGAAAAGTAATTTTGAATAAGAATAGGGATGAACTATTGGATAATTATGGTATTTTGAAATGTGATATAGATAAATTTTCAAGTATTGATAAAAATGATTATATAACTTATAAGAAAAATAAATATGATTATGAAATGCTTGTTAGTGATAAAGCTAAAATAAAGAAAAAATATAAAGATATGATAGTAGATAATATCACTTTAGAAGATTTAATGGTTTTAATTATAAAAGGAGATAAAAATGAAGGGATTAATTAAAAAAGATTTATTAATGATTAAAGGTAATTTAAAATATGCACTTTTATTTTTAGTAGTATTTATAATTATTTCTTTAGAAGATGTAAGCATCATATATTATATTCCAACATTTATTAGTATGATGATTTTTATAACAACATTTAGTTATGATGAATATAATTTGTGGGATGCTTATGCTATAAGTATGCCAGTTAGTAGAAAAGATATTGTTAAATCTAAATATATAGCATCTATTATATTGATATTTATTGCAGTTATTTTTACAATTATTATAAGTCTTATTATTGGTTTAATTTATGATAATATAAATTTTCAAGAAATAATTGCTAATGTATTAATTTGTGCTGCATCAATTATTATATTAGAAGCTATTATGTTTCCTTTAATATATAAGTTTGGAGTAGAAAAGGGTAGAATTACTATATTTGTAGGAACATTTGGTATTGCTTTATTAATTGGATTTTTACTTAAAAACTTTAATGTTGATGCTAATAATTTTATAGTATTTTTTGATAAGTATTATTATTTGATTATTCCTATTACTTTAATTATAGTTTTAGTAATTTCTTATTTAATATCTAAAAAAATATATTTGAAAAAAGAATTTTAAAAAAACAATAAGTCAGTTTTTAACTTATTGTTTTTCTTAATTTGTTAGGCTTGAATTAAATTTTTAGTTTCAATTTTCAAAAAATGTGATATGATATTCATAGAAAGAACTCCTTTATTTTTATTGTTTATAGGTATATTATACCACGAGTTCTTTCTTTTTTTATGTTTTCCGATAAATTTTTACTCCGTCGCAAATTAAAAAATATTGTAATTTATTTAAATTTTTGGTATATTATATATGTAAGTGTTACCTATATTGGGTAACGCCAGAAGTTTGTCTGACGCTACTTTCTAGTGGCGTCTTTGTCATTGTTACTACCAAAAATGATAATAACGATGATTATCACAAGTTGAAAAAATAATTTTTCACTCATAAGCAACCTCCATACCTAAAACTCTCTTAAGAATCACTAGACCCCCTCGAGGAGGATATGAAAATTGTCGGCGCTGCACCAATAACAGGTAACGGTTATCTATTATAACTGTTATTTTTTTGTTTGCAAGCATTTCGACAAGGCTCGACAAAACATATCAAAATTTGACACCAAAAATTATATTCTTCCTAAAATCCAATCAATAGAAGTACTGCTAATTTTACATAAACTAATTAATATATCACTATTTATTAATTTTTCTCCGCGTTCATAACTAGCTATAGCAGAAAATGAACAATTTATTTTTTCTCCTAAAGCTCTTAAAGATAAATTTAATTTATTTCTAGTTTCTTTAATTCTTTCACCAATAAGTTTTAAATCTAATTCTGTTTCTTTATTTATTTTAACTTTTTTATCTGTTAATTTTAATATATAGTCTATATTAACTTTATAAAAATCTGCAAACTGAATTAATCTTCTAGTTGGAATAGGTATTTTATTATGTTCCCATTCAGAATATGTTGATTTATTAACTTTTAAATATTTTGCTATATCTTTAGATTTATAATTAAATTCTTCTTTTAATTCTTCTAATCTATTTTCATATAAATTCATAATTTCTCCTAAAATTTCAAAAAAGTTCTTTTAATATGCACAAAATGTGATATAATATAGAAAAGAATAACAAATACTAATTGTTATTCTTTACGAGTCATATCGACTCTATTAGGTAATTTTTTATTATCTCTTGGCACAAATAATTCAAAAGGTTGAACTTTTAAAGCTTTTGCTAAAGATTCAATTTTGTCAAACGATGGAGTATGATGTCTACCTGATTCTAACAAACTTATATAAGTAACGCTAGTGTTTGTTAGTTCAGCAAGTTTTTCTTGGGTATAATTTTCTTTATATCGATAGTATTTAATGTTATAACCGAATATTTTATTTAACTTCACATCGCATCACCTAATTTAGTTAATGATACGATTTTTATTTAAAATAGTCCATTAAATAACATTTAAATAAGTTGATATAATTTTTATTATATTTTAAAGAAAAAATAAAATAAGGAGAATGAGAATGAATAGGAAAAAAAGAATTATATTAATTTTGTCTTTATCATTATTGATATTTATATCAATTTGTTTAAGTGTTGGTTTAATAAGACAAAGACAAAAAAATACTAATGAAGTGTATATGGAAAACACAAAAACAAATAACAATTTTGGTGTGTTTGCTATAATGCTTGAAACAGAAGCCGGTTCAGGAGTATATGAAAAATCAACAACAAGCACTTGGCCAGGGGATGGTTATGTTTTTAATGTTAATTTATCTAGTTGTGAAAATGGTGGGGAATTATCATGGAATGAAGAATTAGGTGCAGTTAATTTAAAAACTAATAATACAGAAAAATGTTATGTTTATTTTGATGTATATGAACCTCCAACACTAGCAAATTATATTATAAATAATATATATGTTGAAGATGGAGTAAATGGCCTTTATTATCATGATGGACAAGGTTCATATACAAATGCAGATCAAGAGGCAGGAGACAATTCATACAGATATAGCGGAGCAAATTCAAATAATTATGTATGCTTTGGTTCTGATAAAATACCATGTCCAAGTGATAATCTATATCGAATAATTGGAATTTTTAATGATACAGAAAAAAATCAGGTGAAATTAATCAAGAATTCAAGTAATGGAAGTTATTATTGGAGTGGATCAAGTAGTAATGCTTCCACTGATTGGAGTAAAAGTTTGCTAAATACAGCTGTTTTAAATAATAATTTGTTTCAAAATAATGAAATTGTTTATTTTGATTGGAATATAGGAGGAGGTAGTTATACTTATCTAAGAAACGGAACAGCAAAAACAGTATATAATTACGAATTGGAGACAAAGAATAATTTAACATTTAATGCTAAAATAGGGTTGATGTATGTTAGTGATTATGCGTATGCAGCAAGTCCAGATTTTTGGACAACAATTATGAGTACTTATAATAGTGCTGTAAGCACTAATTGGATGTATATTGGAGCTAGTGAATGGACAATTTCACATGAATCGACATTTTCCAATGGTGTATTTTCAATATCACAATCCGGTGCTATTAGTCAGGATTTGCCATATAATATTTTGCTTTCAGTTAGGCCTTGTTTTTACCTAAACTCCGATGTTGCATACGCATCTGGTGATGGCTCACAAGAAAATCCATTTAGAATTGAGTAGTGTATACTACTTTTTTTCTTTAATTAATGATATAATTATTTTTAGAAAAGAGATGATTTTATGTTAGATAATGTTGAAGTATTAATTCATAGTAGTATAAGAATTAATAAAGGTTTAGTTATTTATTTTGACTCTTATAAAATAAATAAAGATTATAATGATGCTGATATAGTATTTATTACCCATAGTCATTATGATCATTATTCAGAAGATGATTTGAAAAAAGTAATAAAGGATAATACTATTATTGTAATACCTAGTGATTTAGAAGAAAAAGTATTAGAATTTGGTTTTGACAAAGAACATATAATAGTTGTAAAACCAAATGGAGAATATAATATTATTGGAATTAATGTTAAAACAATTCCGGCATATAACACGAATAAGAATTTTCATCCTAAAGATAATAATTGGGTTGGTTATATAATAAATTTAGACAATACAACTTATTATATTGCTGGTGATACTGATAAAACTCCAGAAAACAAACAAGTAAAATGTGATGTGGCATTTGTTCCAATCGGAGGAACATATACAATGAATACTTTTGAAGCAGCAGAGTTAGTTAATGAAATTAAACCAAAAATAGTTGTACCAATTCATTATGGTTTAATTGTAGGTACTAAAGAAGATGTTATTAATTTTAAAAATTTAATTGATAAAGATATAGAATGTAATATTCTAATGAAATAAAATATTTAGCCAAATCTATATGCGGTTTGGCTATTTTGTTGTATAATATTAATTACTAAAAAGGAGGGATAAAATGGAACAAGCATCACTTTTTGATGAATCAAAATATGAACCACTGGCTTATAGAATGCGTCCAAGAAATTTAAGTGAATTTGTTGGTCAAGAACATTTGATAGGGAATGGTAAAATACTTAAGAAAATGATTGAAAGCGATAATGTTTCATCAATGATTTTCTGGGGGCCACCGGGGGTAGGTAAAACAACACTCGCTCGGATTATTGCTCATGAAACTAAATCGGATTTTATTAATTTTTCTGCGGTAACATCAGGAATTAAAGAAATAAAAAAAGTAATGGAAGATGCCGATAATAATAAAAGATTAGGTATTAAAACTATTTTATTTGTTGATGAAATTCATAGGTTTAATAAAGCTCAACAAGATGCTTTTTTGCCATTTGTGGAAAAGGGAGCTATTGTTTTAATCGGAGCAACAACAGAAAATCCTTCATTTGAAATAAACAATGCTCTTTTATCTAGATGTCGCACTTTTGTGTTAAAAGAATTATCAGTAGAAAATATTTTAACGCTTTTAAAACGAGCAATTACTGACAAAAGAGGTTTTGGCAAAAGTAAAGTTGAAATAGCAGAAGATGATTTAAAATTTATTGCCACATTTGCGAGTGGCGATGCTCGTAGTGCCCTAACAACCCTTGATATGATTATTACTAATAGTGATATAGATAAAGAAGGAGTTATTCATGTAACTCGTGAAAATATTGAAGAATGTTTAACTAAAAAAACACTACTTTATGATAAAGATGGGGAAGAACATTATAATATTATTTCAGCTCTTCATAAATCCATGCGTAATAGTGATCCTGATGCAGCAGTCTACTGGCTTGCTCGCATGCTTGAAGCGGGAGAAGAACCACTCTACATTGCTAGAAGAATAGTTCGTTTTGCATCAGAAGATATAGGTCTTGCTGATACTAATGCTCTAAATGTGGCAGTAAATGTTTATCAAGCATGTCACTTTATTGGTATGCCTGAATGTAATGTCCACCTTACGGAAGCGGTTATTTATATGAGCATTGCTCCTAAATCTAATGCATGTGATGTTGCATATATGAATGCTTGCAGGGATGCCCTAAATACTATTGCTGAACCAGTGCCACTACAAATTCGCAATGCTCCAACAAAACTTATGCAAAATCTTAATTATGGTAAGGGTTATAAATATGCTCATGATTATGAAGATAAACTCACAACCATGGATTGCTTGCCACCTTCATTAATTGGTAAAACATATTATCAACCAACAACTCAAGGTAATGAAATTAAATTTAAACAAAGACTTGAACAAATAAAAGAATGGAAGAAAAATCATAAAAATACATAAATGTTAAAAAACTTTGCGTAATTTCCAAACTATTTTGGTAGATATAAAAATGGTACTAATATATAATTGTTATCGAGGTGAAGAAATTATGGATTTAGGAAACAAAATATTAAAATTAAGAAAGGAAAAAGGATATTCTCAAGAAGATTTAGCAGAAAAACTAGGAGTCACTAGACAAACAATATCTAATTGGGAACTTGGGAGTACACAACCAAATCCCGAACAATTAAAGGGGTTATCAAAAATACTTAATGTAAGTATTGATGAACTTTTAGATAATGATATTAAAGCTGTGATTGAAGAAAAAGTATCTAATACCGAAAAACTAGCAGGCATTATTATTAAAATACTTAAAGTTTTTGGAATACTTATTATAATATATATTTTGTTGTTGATTATAGGTATTATTACTTTTACTGTTTTTCGCAAAGAATCAAGTGAATCAGTTAGTAATAAAGCTGCAAGTGCAACTCTAAATTGTTCAATTGAAGATAATAACTATACTGTAACTATTGGTGATGATAACTATTTTGATTGTCCAGAATGCAATGAGGATATGCAAATTTATTTAAAAGATATTACTGATTGGGCCAATATAGATCATAGTGTAGAAAACATTAAAACCTATTTTAGGGAAAATGGTGGAAATTGTGAGTAATTAACTTGTAATTTATTTTGAAATTTGGTATATTATATATGTAAGTGTTACCCATATTGGGTAACGCCTAGTATTTTTTCGGCGCTACTTTCTAGTGGCGTCTTTGTCATTGTTACTACCAAAAATGATAATAACCATGATTATCACAAGTTGAAAAAATAATTTTTCACTCATAAGCACCTCCTCAACCTAGAAACTCTCTTAAGAATCATCTGACCCCCTTCGAGCCTTTGGTTAAAAAGTTGTCGGCGCTGCACCAATAATGGGTAACGGTTATCTATTATAACTGTTATTTTTTTATTTGCAAGCATTTCGACACGCATCGACAAAACAAGCTAAAATTCGCCATTGTTTTAAATAATATTGTTTTCATTATAGATAATTGTTATAATTTATATGGGTGTAAATTATGAAAATAAACTATAGCATTACTGCAGAAGAATTTTTAAAATTGCGTAAATCCGTTAATTGGAAAGATGTTAATCTGGCTGAACTAAAAATTGCTTTAGATAACTCGATGTATGTTGTTGGAGTTTATGAAAATGATACTTTAGTTGCCATGGGAAGAATTGTTGGTGATAAAGTTTTTAAGGGAATGTTTACAGATATTATTGTAAAACCAGAATATCAAAATAAAGGTTATGGTAAAATTGTTGTTACAGAACTTTTAAAACTTGCTCAAGAAAACATGCAAACTGGTGATTTAATGTGTATTGAAGCAGCTCCAACTAAAGGCAATATTCCTTTTTATGTTAAGTGTGGCATGAAACACAAACCAGAAAACCAAGAAGGTGTTTATATTTGGTTAAAAAAATAAGGAGAATAAATATATGATTATAAGAAAAAGAATTGATTTAGGAAATACTACTTATTATGTTGAAATAGAAACGGTATATAAAATAATTAAAGATAATAACATGAAAGAACTTGGGATATATGAATATAGAAAAAGAAATAATAAAAAAATGTATATTAGATAAAGATAAATTAATAC
>CALVYL010000038.1 GCA_944372215.1 uncultured Bacilli bacterium
CCTTACGGTCTAGTACGGCTTCAAAAAGAAGCAAGGAGTAATTTCTTTTACTCGCAAGTATTATAACAAATATATGCAAATGTTTCAACAAAAATTAATTATTTTTAAGAAAAAAGATAGTATATATTTACTATCTTAAGCTAATTTCTTTCTAGTATTTTTCTTTTCTAACTTTTCTCTTCTAAATAATGGTGTAACTACATAATCATCAATACACATCATTATATAAGCACAACATAATGTAAATAATATATTAAACACTATAGCAGCATGATAACTCATTTCTGGGAATATATGCGCCACTAAAAACACTATTACTATATGAGTGGCATAGTAATATAGGGATAATCTACCCAAGAAATTACATACACTACTTTTATTATAAAGCACAGATATATAATCTTTATTAGTTAATAGTATTATAGTAAATACTAATAATATAATACTATTAGTAAATTCACTCCAAGAAATACCCGCATATATTGTATATATCAAGAATATTGCAATACCGATATGTAATACACTAAATGTTAGTTTCATGCCTTCACTAAATTTCTTTTTCCGCAGATAATCAACCACATAATATATTAACATACCTATACACATTCCTGCCATAACCCGAGCAAGGCCATTTGGAAAACCAATAGCATTAACACTAGTTCTATCCCAACCAATTTCTGTAAGACCTACACTAGCATAAGTAAGAACTATAAATAATGGTGCAAATAAGCCTGTGAAGAAATCTTCACTTTTAGATACAATATAATATAAGAATAAACCTGCAATAATTAAAGCTGAGATATACCATAATGGTCCATTCCAAAGTTGGGAAACTCCTGCAACAGGTTCAACAATAACTGTTTTAAGTTCCATAAGACCTACAGCTCCAATTTGCGAAATTCCTAAAAATTCCCAAATAGAGTCCATAAATACTCCAAAAATTTCGGTTATTTTAGTACCACTTATAGCATTTCTTACAATAAATGCAAATAACACTCCCATAAATATTGTTGGATATAAAGCTTTAAATCTTTCACCTGTATATTTCCAAGCTGATTTGGCAGGTTTTTCCGAATCTTCTTTTTTATGTTTTTGATAATGAGCCATCAAGAAATAGCCGGACAAAAACAAGAAGAAAGCTAATACTCTACCACCAGTAAATATTAAATCTTCGCCAGATTCTCGCCATATAAAAGAATTTAAGTGTCCTAAAGCTATAGCTACAGTTAATATAAATCGCCATAATTCAATAGTTGATATTTTACCACTTTGTTTCATAAATCAATCCCTTCCTAGTATCTCTACTATATAAATAATAAAATATATGGTGCTTTTTGTCAACAAAATTTCACAATGTTTCTAATTGACATTAACGAAATTTTAAAAACTAAAACCTCTGGACTATTTTCCAGAGGTTTTTCTTGTACTTTTCTTTTTTGTTGATGTAGTTTTAGTTTTTGTTACCTTTTCCTTACTATTAGTATTTTTCTTTTCTTCTTTAGTTTCTATTTCTATTGTTTCTTTTATTTCTTTATCATCAACAATTTCTTCACTAATAACTGGTTCAAGACTAATTACTTTTGTACCAGCAATAATATCATGTAGACCACGATTATCTTTTCTTAGTACCACCATCAATATAATAACAGACATTACTAATAATTGCAGATAACTAACTACCATTGATAAATTATAATAACCATTAGGTTTAAATATATATACCCCAATAATTAAAATAATACTAAATATAATATTATTCAATATAAGTGATCTAACAAAATAATTACCTATATTTAATTCTTTATCTTTATTACTTACTACTTTTAATTTAAGTATTTTTTTACCAACAGTTTGTCCTTTTAAGAAATATTGGATAATAACAAAATATATTATTAAACTAACTACAGATATACTACTATTAATTACTTTATATTCGGCTATTTTATAGTTTAAATCAATAATCTCATTCTTATATTCTTCACTACTAGTATCAATATCACCATTATTAGCATCTTCAATTAACTGTGTATATTCTTCATAGTATTTATTATAATCATCAATATTAGGATTAATAGCCTTAATATTAATAAAAGGAGTAACAACTATAGATACTAATAATATATCTATTAAATAAGCTATAATTCTTTTTAAACTGGTATCCATTTAATCATCGCTCCTTCCAAATATTTGTAATAGTCGTAAGAATAAATTAATAAAATCTAAATATAAATCTAAGGCTCCATAAATAGCTAAATTATCTTCTGGAAGACCACTATTTTCTAAATATTTTATTTTTTGTACATCATATATAGTATAACCAATAAATATAGCTATAATTATAATTGATAATATTAATTCTAACATTGAACTACCAATAAAAATATTTATTAATGATACTACAACTACCGCAATTAAACCAATAAATAAATAGATTCCCATTTTAGTCAAATCAATGTTAGTAGTATAACCAATTAATGCCAGTATAGCAAAAAATATGGCTGTTACTAAAAAGATTAAAATAATAGATTCAACATTAAATACCACAAAAATTGAGGCAAAAGTTAAACCACTGACAAATGAATAAAGTAAGAAACATACCTTAGCAGTTGCAGGATTCATTTTCATAACTCTTGCTGATAAGACAATTACTAAAATTAATTCAACAATTATTAATATAATATATGTCCAATTATTTAAGAAAATATTTTCTAACATTATTTCACTTGTTGATGTCAGATAACCTGTTGCAAATGTTACAAGTAAACCAAAACACATCCATAAAAATGTTTTACTAATTAAATTATTTTTCATATTCCTCCTGATAAAATTATATCATTTTTATTATTATATGTAAATAAAGTAATTTTTATATGATAGCAAAAGCTATATTTCAGTTATTATACCTAAATCAACTAGCATTATACTAATTAATGATAATGAGTTAAAATATTTATTAATTTTAAAACATTCCTCTTCCTTCCTATAAATTGTTTCATTAATCTTTTTAAAATCACTTGTATCATAATTTGTAATATTATAATCTAACATTCTGCGATGCATATTAGTAGCTGCTATTAATAATGTTTTTTCATTTATATCATTTATAGAACATAATGCCATATTAGATTTTCTTTTACATTCCTTGCTAGTATAATACTTTTCTTTCCATTCTGTTTTACTAAAATTAGATAAAATATAACTTTCATGACAAGGATAATTTAATAATAAAATACCGTTCATATCATAATCATTATCCATAGAATTAGAAAAACAATTTAAAGCTATCTTATATTGTTCTTCTATTCCTTTATCAGTTTTTTCATCTTTATCTCTATCCCATATAATATATATAGGAGTATTCTTTAAATTTTTATTAAATTCGCTTTTCAATAAATAATATAATTTATCTTTATAATCTTTATCGTTTATAATAGATTTTATACTAGAACTATTTGTATTAGCAACAATAACATGGTTATTAGGATTTTCTGAACTTACGAATTCATGCTTAATTGTTTTAGTTCTTTTATATGAAATATAATTATAGTGAAAAACTTTAGTAAAGATATGTTTTAAAAGATAAAATTCATCACTTTCACCTTCCACTACAATTATAATCGTTCCTATTGCTTTATTTTTATTAATTTTTAAATTCTTTGTTGTAACTTGGCATTCCATCAAAAACTCCATTTAAATACATTTTTTCTATATTTTGTGATTCCCGAGGATTTTCTTCAGAAAATCTATTAATTAATGTTCCTTTTTGTGCATCAAATTTAAATGAATAAATTTGATCGGGCCTAACAATTGCATTATCTAACAAATTAGTTGAATGAGATGTAAAAAACATTTGAGAGTTTTTACTATTATTAAAAAAGTATCTTATTAATGCTTCTTCTAATTCATTATGAAGACCACTGCTAAATTCATCAACTAAAATTATACAATTATTTTGTGTAGCAAAATAAATTGGTAAAATTATATTAACAAAAGCCTTATTTCCAGCCGATTCATATTTTAATGGTATATCAATAGTTGTTCCTCTTTTTCTTAAACTGATTATTTCTTGATTCGCCATAGTTAAAATATTATCTTTTTCTTTATTAAATACTAACTCACTATTATACCCCAATTTTCCAATTAGTTTATTCAAAAATGTAGCATCATTTTCTAAAGCATATTCATTAATAAATTGTTTAGATAAATTAATTGGATTAAATACTTTTATTGTTTTTAATTGACAATTTATATACGCAGAATTTTTCAGATAATCAAACCATTTATTTAATATTTTATCATTATTAAATTTTGTATTATAATATTCTAATTTTACTAAAGAAAGCGCAGGATTTATCTCAACATTAATAGTTTCATCACCAAAATTAGTTTCACCATTTTCCTTTAATCTATTTAGTTTTAAAATGTTATTAACATAAAGTTTTTCTGAATAAATATTATTGTTATTAAATACTATTTCATACTTTATTATATTATTTGAAACATTAAAGGTAAAAATCATACTATATTTTGTTCCTTTAGTATATAATGATTTTTTAGATACTATATTTTGTTCAGAATTATCCAGCAAAATATCTAATAACAATTTAATAGCATTTAATACTTGTGTTTTACCTGATGCATTTTCTCCAACAAATAATGCACCTTTTAATATTCTGTTGGAACCAACATTCGTATCTTCTAATATTTTATAATTAGTAGCCTTAAAATCAAATGTTGTTTCACCAATAAAAGTTGTATAATCTTTTAATGTTAAACTTGTAAGCATACAACACCTCCTTATTAACATTATATCACAAAATGTAATTTTTTTACATATTTTTATAACAAAAAGTATTTTTTTTACTCTTATATTTAATTATAAAAGAACTGGCAGTGCTTATATGATTGAGTATTACTCTATTATTCAATATTGAATAAATCATATAAGGCTTATATGCCAGTTCTTTATAAATTTATAATATCATTAATTTACATATGAGTCAACTATTTATACATTAAATCTAAAGTAACAGATGTCACCATCTTGCATTATATAATCTTTACCTTCAATTCTAAGTCTTCCTGCTTCCTTTACTTTTAATTCTGAGCCATATTCTACTAAATCATCATAGCTCATTATCTCTGCTCTAATAAAACCACGTTGCATATCACTATGAATTATCCCTGCACAAACTGGTGCTTTCATTCCATCTTTAAATGTCCAAGCTCTAACCTCATCGGTTCCTACCGTAAAAAATGTTTTTAAACCTAAAAGGTTATAACTAGCAAATATTAGTTTATCTAAACCACTATTTTTAATTCCTACGGATTCTAAAAATTCTTTTCTTTCCGCATCATCTAAATTGGCTAGATCCGCTTCTAACTTGGTACACATAACTATAACTCCTGAACCTTCTGCTTCCGCATAGTTTTTAACCGCAAGAGAGTATTCATTATCTCCAACAGCTATATCATCCTCCGATACATTAGCAACATATATAATCGGTTTAATAGTTAAAAAACTAAAGTTTTTAAGTATTTTTAATTCATCTTCATTAAAGCTAATTCTTCTAAGAGGAACATTTGCTTCTAAATTGTTTTTACATTTATTAAGTAAATCTACCTCGCTTAACAATAATTTATCTTTAGTAGCTTCTGCTTTCTTTTCAACTTTACCTATTCGATTATTAACTACCTCTAAATCTGCTAGAACTAGCTCAATATTGATAATTTCAATATCACTCACTGGATCAACTTTACCAGTCACATGAGTAATATTTGGATCAATAAAACATCTAACAACCTCAACAATAGCATCAACCTCTCTTATATGGGCTAAAAACTTATTACCTAAACCTTCACCAGTTGATGCGCCCTTGACAAGACCTGCAATATCAGTAAATTCAAAAGTTGTAGGAATACTCCTCTTTGGATTATAAAGTTCTGTTAAATAATCTACTCGCTTATCAGGAACAATAACTGTCCCAACATTTGGTTCAATTGTCGCAAATGGATAATTCGCCGCCAAGATGTTTTGTTTAGTTATGGCATTAAATAATGTTGATTTACCAACATTAGGAAGCCCAACTATTCCTGCTTTTAAACTCATAAAAAACCTCCTTATGGTGCTACACTAGTACCAACACCTAGTGGCATACCAACAATGTACCAAACTAATATAATACCTAAGAATAAAACTAATGTTGCTCCCGCAAATGGTAATTGATACTTAACAGCAGCTTTTAAAGTAATTGGTTTACTACTTTGGTTATATGTAGCTAAAAACGCTAAATAGACAATGAAATAAGCAAATACTGGTGTTAAACCAATTGAAACGGCATTACCAAATCTAAATATTAGTTGGGCAAATTCTGGACTAACTCCGGCTTGCATTAAAGTTGGTACAGTTGATGATAAAATCGACCATCCACTTATTGGACTAGGTACTACAAAACTAGTAATAATTGATACAATAAATAACAATATACTAATTGGAAATCCACTAAAATTAGAATTATTAACTAAATTAGCTAGGGATGCGGCTACAACATTACCAATATTTGTTTCTTTAAAAATATTAATAAAAGTTGCAACTGCAAATATCATTACTAATATTTTACCAATACCATTTAAAGAATGACCTAAAGCATCAACAAATTCTTTATTATTCTTAATTGTTTTAGCCCCAATACCATAAAACAAACCAAGTAATACAAATAATACGGCCACAACAAAGACAAATCCTTGTGAGAAAAATGAATCATAACTAAATAATTTATCAATATATAAATCTTGGGAATAATCTAGTAAGTTACCGGAGAATGGTAATCCGGGAATAATATTATAAATAAATATTAATAAATATATTAAACCAGCCCCTAAAGAAAATATTAATCCCCGCATTTTCTTCTTAGTTATAACTAATTCATCCTCAATATCTTCTTCGGGAAATTCATACTTAGGCATTCTTTTAGCCATATAGTTTTCTACTATATTACTAATAATTAAACTAAGTAAGATAATACCAACAAGCATCACAAATATATAACCAAAAGATGAAATAGTATAACCACTATCAAATATATAAGCATTAACTAAAGTATAATCAAGTAAACTAGAATCTATACTAGTTAAAAACACACTTAAAGCACTACCACAAGTTAAAGATGCAAAAGAGGTAATTATACCCAGTAGGGGATTTCTTTTCCCATAAAGGAAAAGTAAAGCCCCTAGAGGTATAAATATAATATAAGCAAGATCTCCCATAATACTTGCTAGTATACATATTAAAACCCATACATAGGTAACAGTTGTTTTCTTAGCTTTTTTCGTAAGGATCGTAATAACTGTTTTTAAAAAACCACTCTTAACCATTATCCCAATACCTAATAATATAATTATTAAATGGGATAATACAACAAAATTAGCAAAATTAGCTACAGTAGTAGTAAATATATATTTTAAACCACTTAGATTAAATAAACTAGTTACTGCTTCAGTAGTAACAACATATTCTCCCGTTAAAGTAGAAACCCTGTTATAAGTGGCTTGAACATCAAAAAAACTTAAAACTCCACTTAGCACTATTGTTACAAAACAAAGTACTAATAGCATCATTACTGGATGCAACCCCAATTTTTCTTTAGTTCGATGTTTTTTCATTCTTAATCACCTTTTTAAGTTTTCTCATAAACTCCAATCTATCCATAAGTATTTCTCTACCACAGTTATTGCATTTAATTTTAACATCAGCCCCATTTCTTGTTATAGTCCACATATTAGTCCCACAAGCATGTTGCTTTTTCATAATTACCTCATCATTTAAATTAAAATCAATTACATTCATTATTCATCCTCAAACTTAATATTCATACTTATAAGTAATTCTTCTAATTCTTCTGTACCATCAAAATATATTTCAATTTTATTCTTATTTATTCTTACCTTTTGATTTAATTTATCCATAAGTATATTTTCATACATTCTATACTTAGTATCATGATTATTTTTCTTATTACTAGTTATTTTATTAACTACTTTTTCTTCTCTACTCATATTTTCTAATTCTCTAACACTTAAGTTATCAGTAATTACTTTTTTCGCTAAATCAATAACTTTATCATCATCTTCTATTTTACTAAGTACTCTAGCATGAGACATACTAATACTTTTCTTTTCCACTAGTTTTTTAACATCATCAGGTAATTTTAATAACCCTAATATATTTGTTACATAAGTTCTACTCTTACCAAATTTAGAAGCAAATTCTTCTTGAGTATATCCTCGTAATTTAATAATATTATTAATAGATGTTGCTTCATCTATCGGATTTAAATCTTCTCTTTGAATATTTTCAATCAAAGCTATTTCCATCATTTCTTGATCATCAAAATCTTTAATTATAGCAGGTATTTTATCTAAACCCGCAATCTTGGCGGCTTTAGTTCTTCTTTCACCTGCCACAAGTTCATACCCTTTAATACTTTTCTTAACAATTACTGGTTGTACTACCCCATATTCTTTAATTGATTTAGCTAGTTCATTTAAAGATTCCGTATCAAAAGTTTTCCTTGGTTGATAAGGATTACTCCGAATATCATCAATTTTAATTTCCACAACATTACTACTATTTTCTTCAACTATATCTTTTTCAAAATCATCAAAATCAATTACTGTATTAGAAAATAATTGTTCTAATCCCTTCCCCAAAGCTTTTTTCTTAGTTTCCATCTCTACTTATCACTTCCTTTGCTAAATTGGCATAGGCTTCAGTTGCTCTACTCATTGGATCATATTCATTGATTGGTTTACCATGGCTAGGTGCTTCAACTAATCTTACTAATCTTGGTATTATTGTATTAAATACTTTATCTTTAAAGTATTTTCTAATCTCTTCAATTACCTCTAAACCAATATTAGTTCTGCCATCAAGCATTGTTAAAAGTACTCCTTCAATCCTAAGACCAGGATTCATCCCATTTTGCACCATGATAATAGAATTAAGTAATTGCGTAATACCTTCCAGAGCAAAGAATTCACATTGCACTGGTATTATTACACTATCACTAGCAACTAAAGCATTCATAGTACCTAAACCCAGTGATGGTTGACAATCAATGATAATATAATCATAATTATCTTTTATTTCATCTAATTTAATCTTTAATTGACTATTTTGTTCAAAAGTCTTATCTTCAAGCATCTTTTTAACAAACTCAACATCAACACCCGCGAGATTAATTGTTGCAGGTATAATACTTAAATTTTGAAACTTAGTCTTTTTAATAGCATTTTTCGCTTCACACTTACCTGTGATAAGTTCATAAACATCACACTTAAAATCATTAGAATTAAGACCTAAACCAGTTGTTGCATTACTTTGGGGATCCATATCTATTAATAATACTTTTTTACCCAATTTCCCTAAAGCTGCCGATAAATTAATACTAGTGGTAGTTTTACCAACACCACCCTTTTGATTAACAAGTGATATAATTTTAGCCATAATACAGCCCACCTCTTTGTATTACTATTTTATCATATATTGCAATTAATTTAAAATACTTTTTGATATATTATTACACTTTTGTATTAACCTATAGTAAATCACCCTATAATAAGGGGGCTTCTTTTCTTATAAAGAAAAGAAGCAAAAGAAAGCATCTGACTGTTTACGACTACGTCGCAACCAGCCAGATGTGCCTCTAATTTAACATCTCGCTGTAAAATTTATTCGCTGTCTTTAATTTTGTTTAGTATAGTATTATATCCCGCTATACCGGCGGGAGTGTTGATAACTCCAAAAGCGGCCCCCCCCTGAACGCCTGCA
>CALVYL010000039.1 GCA_944372215.1 uncultured Bacilli bacterium
TCAGCATAATCACTCATGCGAAGCATCCATTGACTCTTTTCTTTTTGCACAACTTGGGTGCCACATCTTTCACATACGCCACCCGCAGAATCTTCATTTGATAAAACCGTCTTACAATTTGGACACCAATTAACAGGAACAGTTGCTTTATAAGCCATTCCATGTTTATAAAATTGTAAGAATTGCCATTGCGTCCATTTATAATATTCCGGATCAGTTGTTGAAAATTCTCGATCCCAATCAAATGAAAAACCTAATGTTTTCATTTGATTTTTAAATGTTTTAATATTTTCTTTAACGGCATCTTTTGGATGAATGTGATTTTTTATCGCATATTGTTCTGCTGGTGCTCCAAAAGCATCAAAGCCCATTGGAAATAGCACGTTTTTCCCTTGCATCCGCATCATTCTGGCCATTGCATCTTGGGCCGTGTAACTACGAACATGACCTACATGTAGTCCAGAACCAGATGGGTAAGGAAATTCAACTAATATATAATAAGGTTCCTTACTACTACCTGTTTCTGCTTTAAAAGTTTTATGTTCACCCCAATATTTTTGCCATTTTTCTTCAATTTTTTTTGTTTCCATCTTTAATCCAACCTTTCTTAACTAAGTGTCTTCCTAATAATTCATATAAGGCATATATAAGTCCAAACAAGAGGACAAATCCTAAAAGTATTTGGAACGGTAAATCCCAAGGAATACTATAAATTACTACAAATACCAAAGCAATAATAAATGCATTAACTAAACTAGATAAAATAAAGACATAATTTAGATTCATTTTATTAACATCTAGTTTAAATTTCGGAATAAGTAAAGAAAAGCCAATAAAATCTTCTAATCTTTTTTCTTTTTTTCTTTTATTAGCCTTACTGTTTTGAATCTTTTTATATCCATGCTTTAATACCCAAAAGTAATTAACTAAAAATATAACTACAAATAATACTAATCCCCAAATTAAGGTCATTTCAAATTCACTCATAGCATCCTCCACAAAAAAAGGTAATACCAAAGGACGAATTATTCGTGGTACCACCTTATTTACTTCTTTATAATTGATAAAGGAATTACCCTAATACATCCAAAAGCAAGTTCAATTACTATTCCTTTTAGTTTCCACCAGCCACTAAATCTCTAGGAAGAATAAATAATTTACTACTCTTTTTTCATCTGCTTACAAGTTATTATATTAAATTTCCGCCAAATATTCAAGTAGTTTTATAAACATTCTTTTAAATCTTTGGTCTAATCCTTTTAATTTTTTAATTCTTATTCTTTTAGTTTTAATATCCAAATCACTAAAGAATATACTAGCAATTTCTTCTTTTAAACTTGTTTTTATTTTTAAATCACTAATAATTGAATTAACATCTTCATTTATAATTCTTACCGCATTAATTTCAATATCTTTACCTTTACAATTAATAGTTAATTGTTTAGTAGTATCAACCTTTTTTATGTCTACTACAAAATCATTTTCATCTTCATAATATTCATAATCCAAATTAGCTTTATCACCATTTAAATATATTTCAACGCTATCAGCTGTCCTTGTATTTCTAAATCTAATTTTATAATCTCGATATCTTGGAATAATCTCAGTTTTTCCTTCAACTGGATGAATTATTAAAGTATAATTATTTTGTAAGTAATTATAATCTATTGCTGTAACAATATAAAATCCATTTTGATAAAGTTTAGTTACACCATCATCTTCATATAATTTAAATATATTGCTTTCTCCTGGAAAAACATGAATTTCCATGCTTTCTGGTGGTGTTGTATCATTAAGATTCTTACTCAAATTAGCTAAAGGAATAATTCCTCCTGCTTTAGCAAATATAGGATACTCTTCTTCTTTATAAAAAACTACATATCTTTTATTACCAACAAATTTTTTGCCGGATTTAAAATCATACCAAATTCCTTTAGGTAAAAATATTCTTTCCACTGATCTATTCATTGTGGCCTCTTTAGTTTTAGTGATCGGAGCAATAAATAATTCTTTACCAAAATAATATTCATTACGATACACTGGTTCATCATATATTTCCGGATAAGAATAATATATTGGCTGAATTAAAGGTCTGCCAGTTTTAGAATATTCATATGCTGAGGTATATATATAAGGAATTAATCTTTGGCGCAGTAAGCAATATTCTCTCGCAATATTAAATGTTTCTACATCCCACGCCCAAGGTTCTCTTTTATAATATATTCCCCTTTTAGCACTAAATCTAAATATCGGACTAAATGTGGAAAATTGTACATATCTTACATATAATTCACTATCTTCAATTCCGTCTTTATATCCTCCGACATCATGACTCCACCAAGAAACCCCTTTGTTGGCGGCCATAGAATTATAAAATGGTAAATATTTTAAAGTTTGCCAACTTACAATTGTTTCTCCCGAATACAATATTCCCGCATTATGAGGTGCTACCAACGGTGATCTAGTTAAAACTAAAGGTCTAAAATTTTTCACTTTCTTAAAATTTTGATTGTAATAATATGTTAAAGCTTGAATTGTACTTAAATCTTTTTTATAATCAAGCCAAAATACATCAACACCCATATCAAGCATAGGATCAATCAAATGATGCACATACAAAGCCATAAAATTTTTATCTAAGACATTAAAAGGTATAGTAACTCCATCACCAACATTTAACTCTTGAGCAAAATTAATATATCTATCTTCTTCTTTTCTAATTCCTTCACTTGGATCAATATTAAGACCTACTTTAACGCCTCGATCATGCATATATTTAATAAATTCACTAGGATTGGAAAACAAATCTCTATTAAATGAAAAACCTGTTTTATATAAATTATAATTAGTTGAATCTTTAATATGCCAAAACTCACTTAACAATAAAACCGAAAAAGGTATTCTATTTCTATTAAAAACTTTAATTAAAGATTTCGCATCATTAAAACTATAAATTTTATCTCTATTCCACCAGATACCTAAAGCATATCTTGGTATTAATTCCGGATACCCAGTTAATACAAAATAATCTTTCAAGCATAATGCAAAATCTCTTTTATACATAAATAAATATAAATCTACTTTGTTAGAATTTGGTTTTACTAATAATCCACTACCATCTATTTCAAAATTAGCAGAATCATCTAACATAACAAAACCATCAGTAGAATAAAGGCCATTATCTAACTTAACACTACCTCGATAATTATCTAAGCTCACTGCTCCTCCTTTAAAATTACGAGCTTCAGCTTGACCATAATACCATGTCTTGTCTGTATTGACCAAATTTACCTTAAGATTTGAATCAGGAGCAAATTTAGGCCCTAAAAATGGTTTGTTTTTTAAATACTGCAAAACAAAATAACTAGTCGTAATTACTAAGTATCGTTCATCTTGCTCAACCTTAAATATAGGAGTAGCAAATTTCCTATTTTTAACCAAAGTTGTTGGGGCATCAGAAAAATGGCCATCTAAGCTATATTCCAAACGAACTAATCTTTCGGTTAACACTGTAATACGATAATGTTCCCCTTGGAATGTTACTTGATCACTAGCAACTGTTTTAGATAAATCCGGAGCAAAATGCGTATCAAAACTAGCCAAATTTCATCACCCTTCTTCTATATTAAAATATTATCATTTTTCTTGATATTTATCAACTATTTCTTGTCTAAATTCATCACTTTCAAAATAATCTATCTTCATGTTTTTCTTAACTCTTGCCAGTACTTTACGAGCTTGAATGCGAGCAACTTCTGTACCACTTTTTAAAACATCATAAACATATTCAATATTATTTTCTAATTCATGTCTTTTTTCTCTAATTGGTCTAAGTAAATCTTGTAAAACATTATTTAAAAATTTCTTAATATCAACATCACCTAGACCACCACGTCGATAATGATCTTTTAATTCATCTAAGTTTTTATATTCTGGTAAATACTTAGCAAAATCTTCATCGGATGCAAATACATCTAAATAAGTAAATACAACATTTCCTTCTACTCTACCTGGATCTTCAACTTTTATATGATTAGGATCGGTATACATACTCATTACTTTTTTACGAACAGTTTCTTCATCATCAGATAAATATATACAATTACCCAAAGACTTACTCATTTTAGCATTACCATCTAACCCCGGCAATCTTCTTTCCAATTCAGAATCAGGAATTTTAGCTTCAGGCATAACTAAAGTTTCCCCATATATATTATTAAAACTATGAACAATTTCTCTAGTTTGTTCAATCATTGGTAATTGATCATCCCCAACTGGTACACAAGTGGCATCAAATGCCGTAATATCAGCGGCTTGACTAATCGGATAATTCAAAAAACCTACTGGTATACTTTTTTCAAATCCTCTTAATTTTATTTCATTTTTAACTGTTGGATTTCTTTGTAATCTTGCTAGTGTTACTAAATTCATATAATAAAATGTTAATTCTGTTAATTCTGAAACCTCACTTTGCACAAACATTGTTGTAACACTAGGATCTAAGCCACAAGACAAATAATCTAATGCCACCTCGATTACATTATCTCGCACTTTACCAGGATTATCAAAGTTATCCGTTAGAGCTTGGGCATCAGCAATCATAATAAAAATTTTATCAAATTCGCCGCTATTTTGTAAAGCCACTCTATTTTTAAGAGACCCAACATAATGACCTAAATGTAGTCTTCCTGTAGGGCGATCCCCCGTTAATATAATCTTTTCCATTATAAACCACCTATATATAATTATATCATGATAAATAAATAAAAACTATGGGAAAATAAAATTTAGTGATATAATAAAATATATAAAGGGAGTGAATTTATGAAATACGAAACAGATTCTAGGAAGGTTCAACCAGGACAAATATTTGTAGCAATTAAAGGTCACACCGTGGATGGACACGATTATATAACTAATGCAGTAGATAACGGAGCAATAAGAGTTATCGCCGAAAAAGAAGTTACGGCAGGAGTTCCTGTTGAAGTAGTGCCATCAACTGAAGAATATTTAAAAAGACATTTAAAGGAAGATTACGCCGAAGAAATTAACAAATTACAAATTATTGGGATAACTGGAACCAATGGTAAAACAACAACCGCTTATTTAACTTATCAATTACTAAACTTACTTGGTATTGATACAGCATACCTTGGAACTATTGGGTATAAGTATCACAGTAAAAGTGTAGAATTAGATAACACAACTCCAGATATTTTAACAATTTATAAAATACTTTTAGAACTAGCAAAAGCTAAATGTCATACTTTAGTAATGGAAGTTAGTTCTCATGCTTTATCTTATGAAAGAATTTATGGTATAAAATTAAAGATTGCAGCTTTTACTAATTTAACTGAAGATCATCTAGATTACCATAAAACTATGGAAAATTATTTAAAAGAAAAATTAAAAATAATTGATTATTTATCTAATGATGGCACTTTAATTGTTAATGGTGATGATGAAGCAAGTAAAAAATTTATTAAAAAGAATAATAACGAAGGAATTACTTTAGGATTTAATGAAAAATTTAATTATAATATAGTTGATGCTAATATTGCTCCAGATCATACTGATATTAAATTTATTTATAAAAAGGAAGAATATAATGTTACTACTCATTTAACAAGCAAATTTAATGTTTATAATTATATGACTGCTCTTGCTATAATTCATGCTCTAAATATTAGTATTGAAGATATTATAGAAAAAACCAGTGAAATCAAACCTCCGAAAGGAAGGTGTGAGGTTCACAAAGTAAATGGTGGTTATGCAGTAATTGATTATGCACATACTCCTGATGCTGTTGAAAAAGTAATTAGTGCTTATAATGAACTTAAGACTGGCAAAGTAATTACTATTGTTGGTTGTGGCGGAGATAGGGATCCAATTAAAAGACCCATTATGGGAGATATTGCCACTAAATTAAGTGATTATGTAATACTTACTAGTGATAATCCTAGAACAGAAGATCCTGAGAAAATTATGGATGATATTTTAAAGGGTGTTAAAACTAAAAATTATGAAGTTGAACTTGATAGGCATAAAGCAATAAAAAAAGGCATAGAATTATTAGAACCTGAAGATATATTATTAATTTTAGGTAAAGGTCATGAAGATTATCAAATACTAGGCCGCGATAAAGTCCATTTTGATGATGCTGAAGAAGTCGAAAACTGGCGTTTAGAACACGAAAAAAATTAGCAAAAATACTTGCTAATACCAGCCTTGTGTGTTATAATTTTTACACATGAGGCAAATGCAGATGTAGTTTAATGGTAGAATAAGAGCCTTCCAAGCTCCTGACGGGAGTTCGATTCTCCTCATCTGCTCCATAAGAAAATAACTTACGAACTTTTAAAATTCGTAAGTTTTATTTTAGAAAAAAATTAAAATAATGTTATTGTTTTAATCAAAGAAAAAAACAATTTAAGACTGATGTGAAATGCATTTCTTGTGTTAAATCTAAACAACTACACCTTATTATTTTTGGTTATGTGTTGTGCAATAATGTTAGCTATTGCTTCTTGATACATGTGTTCCATGCTATTATTAATATCAATATCTTTCCCAAATATTATTTTTGAAAAACTATTCATAGTATTCATAATTTTGGTAAGTGTTGTATCATCTACAATCGTTTCAAGTTCTTTAAAGAAATCATCCATAACATATTTATCTTTTGCACTTTTTAATTCAATACTTTTAGTTATATTAAATAATTGTTGGGGAAATGAACAACATAAAAATTTTATACTATCATTGTCACTAGGATTACTTTGATCGTATAAGATTATACTACCATTTTTATTAACAAAATAATTACCATGCTCAACGGAATTTCTCATAGAAGTTAAAACTAATTTATTTCTATTACCAATAGAATTCATAATTGAAATATAAAATTCAACATAAATATCCATTAATGAACTTCTAAAATTTTCACTAGGATTATTATAATATGTCTCTATTTTGGAATCCATCTTTTCTGAAAATTCAATACATAATCTATTTATATAATTTATCGTATCACTATAAACTTTTCCTGTTCCTCGTCCATTTTTGTATGGGTCAAAATCTAAAATTAAATTTCGAAGACAAATGCGTGAATAATCTATTTTATTGTTTTGTGAAAACACTAAATTCATATATGTATATAATGCGATAGCACCATTCAGCATTTTGAGTTCCTACTTTAATTCCCAAAATATCAGATATTTCACTAATTAATTCTGATGATTTAATATCAAACATTTTTTGTTCTTCTAATTTTATCCTTTGCTCTACTAAAAATCTACACTTTTTAAGTATTTGTAGTATTTGTTCTTTTTGTTTTTCACTAGAAGGTTTATACTTTGATAACAATTCTACTAATCTATATAATTCCTTAATCGTTAAATTATTTTTAATTCTATTATCATTTATATCATCGATATAAAAAAATTCTTTTTCTTGTTTTTGTGGTTGTATTTTGTATACATAATTGTCTTTGGTAATATAATTTAAATAAGTATTATAATTATATGTATTTTCTACGAAATAATTATTAAATTTAATTATATAATTATTATCAAATGCTTTAGCATCTATATCATAATCATTCGCAGCTTTTTCTAGGTATTTTCTATATGCTATAGATAGATCTTTTTTATTCATTATTTCATTAATTTCTTCAATATAAAATGATATAGAATTTAGTAATTGTATAGGAATAGAACAAACTAATTTATAAGCATTGTTTGCTTCATTTGAATGGTCATTATTAATTAATAATATATCATTTTCTAAATCAATTGTATACTGCCCATGTGCTAGGGAATCCCTAACTTTATTAAAAATCCATAGTGCTTCAGTTAATTGATGTGAATCCTGATTATTTTTTTCTAATTTTATTGTCAATGGATTAAATTGAAAAGTACCATTTTTCTTTATTTCTTCTGCAAACGATAATATTGCTGGTATATATTTAGCATTCTCAATATTATTAAAATATAAAATATTGTTAGTAGAGTCCTTTTTTAAAAGTCTTTCTTTTAATAAAATAAATCTTGAAATTGAAAACATGAAAAAATATTCTTTGCCTAATTTTTGTTTATTTCCACTAAGTAGATTTTCTACTAGTTCTCTAGATAGTTTTATTAAATCTGTCATTATTTCACATCCTTGTCAATATGATTGTTAAAAATTCATTTGTAATTTTTCTTTGCAGCAAATTAAGAGCTAAAGCATTATAATAACTACCATTATCATATTTTTTAGCTAATTCTTTTGATAATCTTACCTTTATATTATTACTAAAACCTAATTTCAGAATTACTTATATATTATCTTAGAATATCCTTTAGTACATTATATAACACCTCTTTAATATATATAATTTTTAATATATTTCTTTATTATCTACAAGCAAATCTATTTTCTTATATTTCTTTAAAGCTTTAATCATTTCATCTTTATTACTTATGTCCGTTCCTATTAAAATAGAATAAGAACTTTTAGGTACTACACAAATAGAATATTTATTTATAATTATACATTCTATATAATCCCAATATAATTTAGTAGATATTTTATTTTCATAAATATCTTCAATACCATCCTCATCTATTTTAATATATACATTTTCATTAAGAGTTATTTTAGTATGTCTTTTGATAATTATTAAAACAAATAATAAATAAAAGAATACAATAAATAAGACAAAAGATAATAAATCGGCATCAGGAACAAACATTAAGACTATAGAAGCTATTAAAAATAAAATAGCTAAAAATACTAAATATTAGTTGCAGATCTTGCTTTCTTATTAGGATGTTTTCTAAAACTTCCACAATTAAGAGCAATATAATAAAACTCATC
>CALVYL010000040.1 GCA_944372215.1 uncultured Bacilli bacterium
CCTTGTAAATTAATTTTACCAAACATATGTATGTGTGTCAATGGATTTATTAAAAAAAGTATAACTTTCCTATTAGATAAAAATAACATATATTTCTATATGCTATCCAATTAATTCTTTACTGTAAAGTTTAAATTTATCAGCAATTGTCGTTAAAAATTCTGAATTTGTTGGTCTACTACGATCAAAATCAATACTATTACCAAACAATTCTTCCATTAATTTTATATCTCCACGCATCCAACTTATTTCAATTGCATGTCTTATAGCTCTTTCTACTCGCGTCGTTGTTGTATCATATTTTTGTGCAATTATTGGATAAATATCCTTAGTTACTAAATTAACCATAGATGTACTTTCATAAAGTAACATTATACCATCTCTAATATAACGATATCCTCTAACATGGGAAGGTATTCCTAAATCATGTAATAAAGAACTTACCTCAACCTCAATATTGACATTTTCTTTAAATTTAAACTCACTAGTTTGATCAAATAGTTCTAACATTCTACTTTCTAAAATACTTAAATCAATTGGCTTAAGCATATAATAGTCCGCATTTAATGTTTGTACCTTTCTGATTGAATAATCATCTTTATAACTAGATAAGACAATTATTTTCTTTTCAATATTATTATTTTTTAAATCTTCTAATATTTTAATACCATCTACTTGGGATAATAAAATATCTAGTAAAACTAAATCATAATCATTGATGTTTTGCATCAAATAATTTAGCCCATCTAAGCCATTATTAAATACCGCCACTACATTAACTCTTTCACTACTCTTAAAATGCTTCTTAACACTACTTAATACTGCTTCGTTGTCGTCGATTGCAACAACTCTAATTTCTTTGTTCATGTGTTAACCTCTTTCTTTCAATATATTTTTCTGTGCCTAAATTCATTATAAGATATATTTCCCCAAAAAGCTACAAAAACTTTTGTCGAGTTATGTAAATCCATGTAAACATTTGTCACATTTTGTCGAAAATATCTATTCTTCGACAAAATATGACAAAAAACAACACTATTCCAGGGCATAACTGCAAATGAAAAAAACTACTATAACTTAAAATAATTTATAAAAACATAGTCATATATATTGGTAAATATAATATATTATTCTCAATCTTTAAATCACTGGTATGAATTATTATTGGCAGAGCTAGATAATCTTCATATTTATTTATTAGTTTATTTAAAGAACTATAGGTATAATTTTTCCCGGATTTAACCTCAATAGGTATTATATTATTGTATCACTACAAGACTTTTCTGCTTCATAGATCTTCTCTATAGCAAACTTCATTTCAAAAAGCCTACATATGGTTATTTTTAGGATATTTTAAAGAAAAAAACAACATAAATTCACGAAATCAAAGATTTTGATTTACAAAGCATAAATTTTTTTAGCTATTCATAGGTGTTTTTGAAATATGAAAAAATATAAAAATTACATATTTAGCCCCTTAATTCGACAAAATTTGCACTCTTTATGTGTTAGAATATTTTTTTATCAAGGGGGATATATAATGAATTATTTTGAAAATATTGAAGAATTAATAATTGAAAATGAAGCTAATAAGAAAGTTAATGCTCTAAGAGATAACTCTAGTACACTACTTACTTATTGGAATATAGGTAAGCTTATAGTTGAAGCCCAAGGTGGTAAAAAAAGAGCAAAGTATGGAGATAATTTGATAAATGAATGGGGTAAAAAGTTAAGTCTAAAATATGGTAAAGGATATGATAAAAGTAATTTGTTTAGAATGAGAACTCTATATACAACTTTTCCAATTGTTGGCACACTGTGCCAACAATTAAGTTGGTCGCATTATCGTTACATTTTACCGATGAAAAATGAAAATGAAAGAAACTATTATATCAATCTAGTAATACTTAATAATTTATCGGTAAGAGAATTACAAAAAGAAATAAAAACTAAAGCTTTTGATAGATTATCCTATGCCGATAAAGAACATATCAAGTTAATCAGTGATACTAATATTACCACAATATCAATTAAAGATATGATAAAAGATCCAATTATACTTAAAGCTGATAAAGCACTAGATAAAATTAATGAACAAGCCATTCATAAATATATAATATCTTTACTTGAAGATAAATTCTTAGAATTAGGTACTGGTTTTGCTCTTATAGGTCATGAATATAAAATACATATTGATAATAAGACTTATAAAATAGATTTATTATTTTTTAATATTAAACTTAATACCTATGTTGTTGTAGAGGTTAAAACAAGAAAAATAAAGCATACGGATATAGGGCAATTAAAATTTTATGTGAATTTTGTAGAAGATAATATAAAGGATATTAATCATAATAAAACAATTGGTTTATTAATTGTTAAAGAAAATGATAAATATATTATTAAATATACTACAAGTGATGATATTTTAGTTACTACCTATGCTTTGAATTAAATGGAGGAATTATGAATTATTATAGCGAAATTAAAAATGAATTAATAAATAATGAAATAACTAAAAAAGTAAAAGATTATAGTAAGAATAGAAGTGATCTTACTACTTATTATAATGTTGGAAAATTATTAAGTGAAGCCGGTAAGCATTATGGCGAAGGCATTATAAAAGCATATTCTAAAAGATTAACTCATGAATTGGGTAAGGGATATTCAACCACTAGACTAAGATATATGAAGCAATTTTACATATTTGCTTCAAAATATCCGTCAGTGACGGATATTTTGAGTTATACACATTATTGTGAATTAATTTGGCTTGAAGACATTAATAAGATTAATTATTATATAAAAATGTGTATTGAACAAAATCTATCAGTAAGAGAGTTAAGAAAAAGAATAAAAAATAATGAATACGAAAGATTAGATGATACCACTAAACATAAATTAATAAATAATGCTAATCCAGTAGTAACAGACTTTATTAAAAATCCCATTATTATAAAAAATACTACAAATAAAGAAATAATTTCAGAAAAAGTATTACAAAGAATTATTCTTGAAGATATTCCTAGCTTTTTAGATGAATTGGGCACTGGTTTCACTTTTATAAGAAATGAATACAAGATCAAAATAGGTAATAGATACAATTACATTGACTTACTATTATATAACATTGAATTTAATTGTTATGTTGTTGTTGAACTAAAAGTAACTGAACTTAAAAAAGAACATATTGGCCAAATAGAAATATATATGAACTACATTGATAAAACCCTAAGAAAAATAAATCAAGATAAAACTATTGGAATTATCATATGTAAGAAAGATAATAAATTTATAATGGAATATTGCAGTGATGATAGAATACTTGCTAGAGAATATATAGAAATATAAGGAGGGAATTATGAATTATTTTAAAAATATTGAAGAATTAATAATTGAAAATGAAGCTAATAAGAAAGTAAATGCTTTAAGAGATAACTCAAAACACTATATACCTACTGGAATATAGGTAAACTCATAGTTGAAGCTCAAGGTGGTGAAAAAAGAGCAAAGTATGGCGATAATTTAATAAATGAGTGGGGTAAAAAGTTAAGTCTAAAATATGGTAAAGGATATGATAAAAGTAATTTATCCAGAGCACGAACATTTTACATTTATTTTCCAATTGTTGCCGCAGTGCGGCAACAATTAACTTGAACTCATTATAAATCAATTTTACCTATAAAAAACGAAAATGAAAGAAATTATTATATTAATTTAGTAATACTGAATAATTTATCTTCCAGAGAATTACAAAAAGAAATAAAGAATAAAGCCTTTGATAGATTATCCTATGCCGATAAAGAACATATCAAGTTAATCAGTAATAATAATATTACCACAATATCAATTAAAGATATGATAAAAGATCCTATCATACTTAAAGCTGATAAAAATATGGGTAAAATAGATGAATTAACTATCCATAAATATATCATATCTTTACTTGAAGATAAATTCTTAGAATTAGGTACTGGGTTTGCTCTTATAGGTCATGAATATAAAATACATATAGATAATTACACTTATAAAATAGATTTATTATTTTTTAATTATAAATTAAATTCTTTTGTAGTAATTGAGGTTAAAACAAGACCATTACAACCTAAAGATATATCCCAATTAGAGTTTTATGTTAATTATGTTAATAATAACATAAAAGAAAATAATCACAATAAAACAATTGGAATACTTATAGTTAAGAAAAAAAATAAATATGTAATTGAGTATACAACAAGTGACGATATTTTAGTTACTACCTATGCTTTGAATTAAATGGAGGAATTATGAATTATGAATTATTTTAAAAATATTGAAGAATTAATAATTGAAAATGAAGCTAATAAGAAAGTTAATGCTCTAAGAGATAACTCTAGTACACTACTTACTTATTGGAATATAGGTAAGCTTATAGTTGAAGCCCAAGGTGGTGAAAAAAGAGCAAAATATGGCGATAATTTAATAAATGAATGGGGTAAAAAGTTAAGTATAAAATATGGTAAAGGTTATGATATCAGGAACTTAAGGAAATTTCGCACTTTTTATATTAATTTTCCAATATGGGCCGCAGTGCGGCCCGAATTGACCTGGACCCACTATAGAACATTATTATCAATAAAAAACGAAAATGAAAGAAATTATTATATTAATTTAGTAATACTGAATAATTTATCTTCCAGAGAATTACAAAAAGAAATAAAGAATAAAGCCTTTGATAGATTATCCTATGCCAATAAAGAACATATCAAGTTAATCGGTGACAATAATATTACTACATTATCAATTAAAGATATGATAAAAGATCCTATCATACTTAAAGCTGATAAAAACTTGGATAAAATTAACGAACAAGCCATTCATAAATATATTATATCTTTGCTTGAAGATAAATTTTTAGAATTAGGCACCGGATTTACTCTTGCTGGCCATGAATATAAAATACATATAGATAATTATACCTATAAAATAGATTTATTATTTTTTAATTATAAATTAAATTCATTTGTAGTTGTAGAGGTTAAAACGAGACCATTACAACCTAAAGATATATCCCAATTAGAGTTTTATGTTAATTATGTTAATAATAACATAAAAGAAAGTAATCACAATAAAACAATTGGAATACTTATAGTTAAGAAAAAAAATAAATATGTAATTGAATATACTACTAATAATGATATTTTAGTTACTACCTATGCTTTGAATTAAATGGAGGAATTATGAATTATTATAGTGAAATTAAAAATGAATTAATAAATAATGAAATAACTAAAAAAGTAAAAGATTATAGTAAGAATAGAAGTGATCTGACTACTTATTATAATGTTGGTAAATTATTAAGTGAAGCCGGTAAGCATTATGGAGAAAGCATTATTAAAGAATATTCTAAAAGATTAACTGAAGAACTGAATAAAAAATACAATGAAAGAACATTAAGAAGAATGCGCCAATTTTATTTAACATTTAGTCAGATAAATTGGTCGCCATTGGCGACCAATTTATCCTGGAGTCATTATTCAGAATTATTACCATTAAAAGATATTAATAAAATTTTATACTATACACAGATGTGTATTATGTATAATTTAAGTAAAAGACAACTTCGCGAACGAATCAAAAACAATGAATACGAAAGATTAGATGATAAAACTAAAGAGAAATTAATTACTCAAAAAGAAACAGCAGTAGTTGATTTTATAAAAAATCCTATTGTTATTAAAAATAATACTAATAAAGAAATAATTTCTGAAAAAATATTACAAAAAGTTATACTTGAGAATATTCCTAGCTTTTTAGATGAATTGGGTACTGGTTTTACTTTTATAAGAAATGAATACAAAATTAAAATAGGTAATAGATATAACTATATAGATTTATTATTGTATAACTATGAATTTAATTGTTTTGTAGTTGTCGAACTAAAAGTAACTGAACTTAAAAAAGAACATATTGGTCAAATAGAAATATATATGAACTATATTGATAAAACCCTAAGAAAAGCAACTCAAGATAAAACAATTGGTATTATTATATGTAAGAAAGATAATAAATTTATAATGGAATATTGCAGTGATGATAGAATACTTGCCAGAGAATATATAGAAATATAAGAAGGAATTATGAATTATTTTAAAAATATCGAAGAATTAATAATTGAAAATGAAGCTAATAAGAAAGTAAATGCCCTCAGAGATAACTCCAATACACTATTTATCTATTGGAACATGGGCAAACTTATAGTTGAAGCCCAGGGTAGTGAGAAAAGAACAGAATATGAGTCCAAAATTAAGTTCATAATATTTTAGTTATTATAATTTATAAAACTGTGAAACTTTTTGAAATTTAGTCAAAAAGTTTCACAGTTATTTTTCAAGTTCAATTAATATACTTTCTAAACTATCTATATTAGTTGATGCTCCCCCAACTAAAAAGCCATCAACATTTTTTATTTTACTTAATTCTTTTATATTATCACTATTAACACTACCACCATATAATACTTTTAATTTCATATCATATTTCTCTTCAATTATATCCTTTATAAAACCTATATTTTCGCTTATTTCTTTGGGGGTAGGTATAATACCACTACCAATAGCCCAAACAGGCTCGTAGGCGATGCAAATCCCCTTTAATTCAACATTATTTAATACCTCACTTATTTGTTTTTCCAAAACCATATAAGTATTACCATTTTCTTTATCAATTAATGATTCCCCAATACAATATATAACATTAATATTATTATAAATTGCATTATTGATTTTATTTATAAAATCAATATTTAATTCATTTTTATATAATCTTCTTTCACTATGTCCTACTATTACATATTCTACACCCATACTTTTAAGTTGTTCTCCAGTTACCTCACCGGTAATAGTTTTATCAATAAATGATGAGATATCTTGAACTCCTAATTTATAATTAATGCCATTAAAAAAGCTCAAGTATATACTTGATGGACATATAATTAATTCAATATTTTTAAAACTTAATTCATTTAATCTATTACTATATTTAACTATATCATTTTTATTTAATTTATTTTTAAAATTACATACTAAATATTTCATTATTTCATCCATTCTAAAGCTTTTAATGTTTTATCAGCAATATATTCAAGCGTTGCTCCTCCACCACTTGAAATAAAACTAAATGCGTTTTCATATCCAAATTTCTTGACGGCACTAGCAGTATCTCCTCCCCCAATAATAACAGTTTTACCACTATTTTTTAATGTTTCAAATAACATAATAGTTCCTTCTGTAAATCTATCATCTTCAAACTTACCACAAGTTCCATTAACAAATATAATACTAGCTTCATCTATATATTTTTTATACATATCAATACTTTTATTACCTATATCATAGATAATACCATTATCAATAGTAAAATCTATTGGTAATTTTATTTTATCACTATAATTTTTTAATAATTCTTTTATTTCTTTTAATATATTTTCATCATTAGTAGCTAAACTATTACCTATATCAGCTCCCTTAGCTTTCAAAAAAGAATTAGCTATACCTCCACCAAGCAATAAATAATCACATCTATTTATTAATGATTTTATTATAGGTAATTTATCATCTACTTTAGCCCCTCCCATAAATACTACAAATGGTCTTGGAGTATTATTAATAAGTATTTCTAAATTATTAAGTTCTTCTTCTACTAAAAAACCAATAGCATGTTCTAAATATTTAGCAATACCTGCAGTTGATGCATGAGCTCTATGCATAGAGCCAAAGGCATCATTGATATATATTTCACCTAAACTTGCCCAAAACTTAGCTAGTTCTAAATCATTAGAACTCTCAAGTTTTTCTGGATAATCCATAAATCTTGTGTTTTCTAATAGTATTACATCACCTAATTTAGAATTCATTACTATATCTCTTACTTTTTCCCCATAGCACTCACTTACAAACTTAACCTCATGATTAAGTAAATTAGCTAGTTCCCTACCTACATACTTTAAAGTATTTTTTCTTTTATCTTCTTCACTCTTAACTCTACCAAAATGACTTAATATAACTATCTTACAATTATTATTTAATAAATACTTTAAAGTATCTAAACTCTTAATTATTTTACTATTATCTGTAATCTTATTACCTTCCATAGGTACATTAAAATCGCATCTAATTACTACACATTTATTGTTAACAGATATATCTCTTAATCTATTCATATTATCCTTTCTATTTACCTATTGTAAATAAACTACAAAAAATGGCGGCGATACTTTTCTTTTGTAAAAGAAAAGTATCAAAAGAAAACCTATGCTGTTTACTCCTTCGTCGCAACCAGCCAGATGTGCCTCTAATTTAACATCTCGCTGTTGTTTATAGCTGTCTTTAATTTTATTTTACCCCGCTCATCATGCCGCAAGGGCCCAAGAGGGGCTTGGCATCGCCTCTAGTTTATCCGGATCGGGTCAGCGGAACTTCCGCTGCCCGATACATAGCTTATCGAAGAGTTTAGATAAAAGACTGGCCGGACCGCAAGCGTAGTGCTCACGCCGCGGTCGCCACGGACATACCCTGCAGAACTCACACGGAAAGCGTAAATCGCACTGCCGGAGCTGCGGGAGATAGTCCATTCGGTTAATCCAGCTAACCAATTACTACTTTTTGATGGTTCATAATTAAATAATTCTGTTGTCCAATAATCTGGGCTTGCTGCAAATCCAAAATCACTTACATACATTAATCCTATCTTCATACTGTCTGTTGTACTACTTGAGCTACTTCCTACTTCT
>CALVYL010000041.1 GCA_944372215.1 uncultured Bacilli bacterium
ATTATTATTTATTATATAGTAATAATTAGTTATGGGATTAGTTCCTGTAGTTGTTGATATATTTATTGTTATACTATCATTTGTTGTTTCTACTAAATTAATACTATTTATTACTGGTTTTGTATATATATCAAAATATATATAACAACCATCTGATTTATTATTATATAATATTACTTTATTTTCTTCACTATCATAATCTAATTCTCCCCCATTTTCACAAGCGGATAATTCTTTATTAAATATATATCCTTCTCCTGGCCATGTATTAGATGTACTTTCTTGATATGTTCCATCTTCTTGTTCTAACATAAGTGTTAGAAATGAATTATTTACTATTTCTCTTTTATTATTTATTATTTCATTATTATTGTTACTATTATTAACAATAATAATTGTAATAATTAAAATAACTAATGTTAGCAACCCACCACTTATCAACAATTTCCTTTTCATAACAAATCACTCCATACTATATATGACAATTATGTCATATATAGTATAACATTATTTTGACTTTTAAGTCAATACAACTATGACATTTACGACATACACAAATCTTATATACAATGACATAATTGTCATGGAGGTAATTATGTTTAAAGAATACAGAAAAAACAAAGGTTTAACTTTAGAACAGGTTGCAGAAGCCTGCAATATTTCATGGCGTAATTTATTTAGAATTGAAAATGGCGGTTATAAAAATGCTAAATTTGAAACAATTATAAAATTAATTAATGTATTAGAAATAAGTGATAAAGACATTTTAAAATTAATTAAAGATTTCCAAAAATAGGTATTGCTATATTTTTCTATTTGTTTTATAATTTATTTAGAAACGTTTGTTCGGAGGTAAATTATGGAAAAATTATATCCAACTAGAAATATTATGTGTATTGATTTAAAAAGTTTTTTTGCCTCATGTGAATGTGTTGAACGAGGCTTAGATCCTTTTAAAGTACCTTTAGTTGTTGCTAATAAAAAGCAAGGTAATGGTGCTATTACCCTAGCGGTTACCCCATATTTAAAGAAACAAGGGGTTGGATCAAGAACTAGACTTTATGATATACCAAACAATATTAAATATACCATTGTTCCTCCCCGAATGAAATTATATATTGCTAAGAGTAAAGAGGTTGTAGGTATTTACTTAGATTATGTAGCTCCGGAAGATTTACATGTCTATTCTATTGATGAGTGTTTCCTGGATGTTACTGATTATTTAAAATTATATAAAAAGACCGACTACGAGCTTGCTGAAGAAATACTTAATAAAGTATACGAGCAAACTGGTCTTACTGCTACTTGTGGAATTGGGCCCAACTTACTACTTGCTAAAGTTACTATGGATATAGAAGCTAAAAAGTATAAAAATGGCATTTCTAAATGGACTTATGATGATGTACCCACCAAACTATGGAGTATTACTCCTCTATCTAAAATGTGGGGAATTGGTTCTAGGATGGAACGAAATTTAAACATTTTAAATATTTACACTGTTGGTGATCTAGCAAAATCAGATCCCTATAAACTAAAAGATAAATTTGGGATTATGGGATTAGAATTGTGGAATCATGCTAACGGAATAGATTTAAGTCGGATTAGTGATTTTAAAGTGCAAGCCAAAGATAAAAGTTATAGTCATTCCCAAGTATTATTTAAAGATTATAATGAACATAATATTAGAATAATTATTAACGAAATGGTTGATTTATTATGTGCTAGACTTAGAGAAAATAATAAACAAACAACAGTTATTGGTTTAGGTATTAGTTATTCCCAAGATATTGGTAGGGGCTTTTACCATACTCTTAAACTAGATGCCCCAACTGATATAAATAAAGATATTACCAAATATTGTAATATGATATTTGACAGATATTATGAATTTTTACCAATTAGAAAAGTCAGCATTTCCTGCGGAGGATTAATACCTAAAAAAGGTGTTCAATTAAATTTATTTGATAATATTAATAGCATTCAAAATGAAAGAAAGATTAATGAAACTATTGATGAGATTAAAAATAAATTTGGTAAGAATAGTTTAATTAAAGCATCAAGTTTGCTTCCGGATTCCACAGCAATTGAAAGAAATACCAAAATTGGAGGTCATCATGAATAAAGATCGCGGAATGATTAAATGGATGCCTTTTAATTCATTAATGAATGGTAAAACTATAATAAACAATTTAATTAATGAAAAAAGTAAAGTCCAAATGCCTACACTTTCTGAAGATGAAAAAAGAGAACTAGAAAATAATATTATCAATGCTTATTATACTAAAGATAAAGTAATAATAACTTATTATAAAAATGGTTATTTACTTAAAACTAAAAGTTATATAAAAAAAATAGATTATACTTATAAAATAATCTATTTAGAAAACAATATTAATTTATTATTTAGACAAATTACTAATATTATACTGGGGTAATTGATGAGAAATAATAATCACCATCATTACCCTTTTCAAATGTCCATTTATACATAACATTATTAACATTTTCATAAATATATAATTCGTCATTTAAAGTTGTAGCTCTTAAAAATTCTCTATTAAATACATCATCACAAATATTAGCATTTACTATATTTACATTAAATAATTGATTAACATCATCATATGTCACTTGATAATTACCATATATAGTATTATCGGTAGTAATAAAACTTATATCATTAAATAAATAATTTCCTAAATTATTTACCTCACTTAATGGTATAGTAAATACATCATGATTACTAACATTAGTATAATAATTATAATAATTTAATACTGCTACCATTTTTTCCATATTATCCAAATTATCAACTACAGTATTACTATATATTTTATTACGTATTACACTAGTATTAAGACAATTATCTATATAAATTTTATTATATGTTGTACTTAGTATTTCTGAATTATCATATATCTCTTCTTCTGTTATTATATTATCTTCTTCTGTATTATTACTATTATTATTTTCCGAAACATTATCTTCAAATCTTAAATCATAATATTTAAATCCCATATAAAATGGTTTTACAATATTTCTACCAAAAAACCATAAAATAAATATAGCTAATATAATAGTAATAATTATATTTTTATCCCATTTAAAAGGAATTTTTCCTTTCTGTTTTTTGGTTGGTACTAACTTATTATTCGGCGTAACTACTAATTTTTCTTCTTCATCTTTTAACAATGGTTCCATCACTATATCACACCCTCTATTTAAATATAACATAAATTATCAAAATATTAAAGTTATTTTTCCAATTTTAATATATTACATAACTATTTTCTTCTATTTTCACTAACAATTTCTATATCATCCATAAGTTGTTTAATTCTCTCAATAATTCTTCTAGCTTTAACGGTATCTTCACTACCTTTAGTTAGTGATAAATGTCTTTCTAATTCTTCTATTGTCAAATTAGATGTAAAAAATGTTGTTAGTTTATTATTCATCCGATATTGTAAAATTGTACCTAAAATTTCATCTCTTCCCCACACTGTTACATTTTCAGCCCCAATATCATCAATAAGCAAAATATCCACATTTTGTAAGTAATTTAATTTATCTTCCACTAAGCTAAAATCTTCTTTCATATTACGAAGCAATTCCGGAAAATAAACAATTTCGGTATTAGCATGTTTTTTAGCTTCTAGTTCATTAAATAAAGCTGCAATCAAAAAGGTTTTACCACTACCAAATGAACCGTGTAAATATAAACCCTTTAAAGTATTTACAGGTTCATATTTATCATAAAATTCCTTTAACCATTTGATAGCTTTCAATCTTTTTTTATCACTTAAATCGATATCTTTCATTCGGGCATTTTTAAGTTCATTTAAACTATTTTGTTTTTCTAATTCTTTTTGAATTAATTCTTTTTGATATTTACATGGCATATAAATAAATTTTAAGGTATCATTATCTAAACTTGGATATAAAACATTACCTTCTAATTTATTTTTACACATAAATAAACCTTTACAATTACTACAATTATTTAATTCTTCAACTGTATCCATTAATTCCGAATTATGTTTTTTAGTTTGTTCTTTATTTAATTTAATCCTTTTAACTAATTTGCAAAACTCCGGATTCTTGAGTGATTCCTGTAAATTTTTTTCTAATTCCTTTTCAATTTTTTCACTTAATGTTAAATTTAATTTTTCCATCATTTAAACTCCTCAAATAAAGTTTCTAATTCTTTTTGTTCTTCTGCTGACAATTCTTCTTTTTCATTTTTCGTATTAAACCAAACTGGTTCTTTATTACTTGTAACTTTATTATCCATTTTCTTACTTAATCTCTTATTTTCTTTTTCGGCAAAATCCATAGCTTCACCAGCAGTTTTAAGGCCTGCTCTCTTCCACTGACCAGCAATGGTTTCAATGTAGGCTTGCGATAAGCGATTATTATTTTTCCTTAGAACATAATCAAGCAAAACATTTACTACTGCTGGAGGCATTTCTAAATCAATTACGAGTGTCTCAATTATTTTAATATCCCTATTGGTGGGTTTTACGCCTTTATATTTTTTTCTTAAAAAATCAACAGGATTAATATTTTCAAACATTTGAATAATTTTACCCCGCATGGAATTATCTCCCGCTGGTGTTTTTAGATATTCTGGTTGAGTCCTGTAAATAAGCGTTGGTAGTGCTCCATTATGGAATTGATACATTTTACGAGCTGCGAGTCTTAAATTGTTTTTATCAATCATACCATATTCATTTAAAACACTACGAATTAATTCTACCATTTTTAAAGAATCAATATTATATAAAAAGGCTAATTCATTAATTAATTCTTTAGTTTTTTTATTAAAAGCTTTTTCATTAATAATTCCTTTGGGAATACTTGATGCTATTAAATCAAAATCAACTTGATCAGCACAATTTATATTACCAATACTCCTTTCCACACTTTCAAAGTATGGTAAGTCCGAAACACTAGTATAAACCTCATTTATTTTTTTGGATATATCTAAATAATCTTTAGTATCTATTTTTAATTTTTGATAAACTTTCTTTAAATATTCATATTCACTAGCCCCGATATTATTATACAAAACAATATTTAAAATGGGATGATTAAAAAACTCAATTGGGGATAATGGGGAATATAATTCATAGATATAATTATTGATATCACCACTTTTAAAATAGGTTTTAAGTAAACCTACAGCCTCCAAGGATTCACGAGCTTCTTTTACAGTCTTTAGAGGGCACTTTAAAATACTCATTAAATGATGATGATTAAGTTCTCTTGATATTTGTCTATTTTCTTCTAAATCATTCCATAAAGTTAGATACAAACTAATTGCTAAATGACCAATGATAGGCTCATAAAATGTTGTCAGTATTTTCCGATCAAAATCCGTCAAGATGGTTCTATTATAAATTACATATCTATCCGCTGGCAATAATGTAACCGTATCCATAATACCTCCCTTATGTTTCTATTCTAAGTGTTTCTTTAAATTTTTGAAAACCTAATTTTGCATATAATTTTTTAGCTAATTCATTTTTATCTATAACACTTATTTCAATTACCTTCACTCTATTTTCTTTTAACCAATTAATTGCTAATTCTATTAATTTAGTAGCAATACCTAATCCTCTATATTCTTCTTCTACATATAACGCATCTAATATTCCAATAGATTCATTATTAACATAACAATAAATATAACCAACTATTTTATTGCTTTCTTCACAAACAAAAGCCTTAGTATTATTATTAACAAGAATATTTTGATAAAAACCATTAATTTCTTCTACTTTAATATATTTATCATAATTGTTCTTTTCATCTTTAACTAACTTTGTTAATAAATTATCCAGTTGTAAAGAATCTTGCAAATTAGCACTCCTAAAATTCATTTTTATCCCTCCAGAGAATTAGCTATAAAATCTATTATCTCACTTTCATCTTCTTCTGATTGCAATTTATCTTCTTCCGTCATATCTGTAAAATATTTATTTAGTTTTTTATTAATTGATATTGAATTCAATGGATATCCTACATTTCTCTTAACTGTTGGCATATTCACTAAATAAAAATCACTTTTACTCCAAGTATAGGTATACTCTTTATCATTAATTATGGCAATACCATATATCCAACGAGCGGTAATTTTGCCATCAATACCAAATCTATTAACTAAAGATATATAATGTTGGAGCATTTCTTCGTCAGTGAGTCTTTTGCCTTGAACCCTTCTTACATTAGTCCCCGGTTGTTCTGCATCAGGAACACCTTCCAAAAACAAATTATCATCCATAGCGAGAACTGGCATATTTACAATATCTTTATAAGCTCTAGCTTTAATTAAAGCATTCTCAATAGCATCCTTACCATTTTCTTCAACATCTATATTTAAATTTAAATCAGCTAAAGAAATTAATTCAATATTTCTTTTAATAAGACCATCTTTAAACCAATTTATTTTACTTTGATTGTTTGTTGCAAATAATATTTTTTTCATAAAAATCTTGTCCTTCTTAATGAAAATTATATAACATTTTTAACTTATAAGCAATTACTCTGTAATAATTACTTAGAAATTTCATAATAATTATTAAGGTGTTTGTATGAAAAAATTATGTTTAATTATATTGATTTTTGGATTATTTTTAAATCATGTAAAAGCAGCAGAGGATTTAACTCCAACCGCCAAGAGTGCAATATTAATTGATTTTGCCACTGGTGAGGTTTTATATGAAAAAAATGCGGATGAAAGACTTGCTCCAGCATCAATGACTAAAATTGGTAGTATGTTACTCATTATGGAAGCCATTGATAGCGGCAAATTATCCTTAGATGATGAGGTAACGATTTCTGAAGAAGCCGCTTCGATGGGAGGATCCCAAATATTTTTAGAAGCTGGTGAGGTTTATAAAGTTCATGACCTATTAAAGGGTATTGCTATTGCTTCAGGTAATGATGCAGTTGTCGCCCTCGCCGAAAAAGTCGCTGGTTCCCAAGGTGAATTTGTCGATAGAATGAATGAAAGATTTAAAGAACTAGGAGCAAGTAACACCAACTTTGTTAATGCTCATGGCCTTGATGCCGAAGAACACTATTCTACGGCTCGGGATATGGCCACTATTGCTAGAGAATTATTAAAACACGAAAAGATTTTAGAATATACCAGCATTTATGAAGAATATTTAGAAAAAAATGATGGAACAAAGACTTGGTTAGTTAATACTAATAAACTAGTAAGATTCTATGATGGTGTTGATGGCCTCAAAACTGGATTTACCGAAAGCGCCGGTTATTGTTTAACGGCTACTGCTAAAAAAGATAATTTTCGACTTATCTCAGTTGTTATGGGTGAAGATAGTAGTGAAAATAGAAGCAGTGATACTGTAAAATTACTTAATTATGGATTTAATACTTATAAAATAAATACAATTAAAACCACAGATGAAATTTTAGGCAAAGTAAGAGTTGAAGGTGGCAAAGTTAATCAAGCCGAAATTGTTTTATTAAATGATGCCACAGAATTACTAAAAAATACTGCCGATGTTAGTAATTATGAATTTAATTTAAAGGTAAAAACAATTAAAGCTCCCGTAAAAAAAGGTGATATTGTTGGAACTGCGGAAATAATTGATAATAATGGCAATATTATTGATGAGGTAGATGTAACTGTCAAAGAAGATATAAAAAAAGCTACCTTGCTCGATTATTTAATTCGTAATATTACAATATTTTCTAAAGGCAAAGACATTTTAAAACAATAAAATAACCTGACTGGCAATCCCAGTCAGGTTATTAATCAATTATAAAATCAACTTTTAAATATTTAATTTCTGATGGATTATCAGCCATAAAAACTTTTTTCCATAATCTGTATTTTCCAGCAATAAGTTTTCCATATATCCATTCCCAATTAACGTTAAACTTTAGGCGGTGATTTTCATCAGGATAATAAGCAATATCAGTAAAACCATAATTATCATTTATCGGCGTTATTTCCTTCCAAGTGCCATTTATTAATCTATCTAACCGATACCATTCACCATAAATATTATCTTGACCACTTAAATCCATAATATTTAATGTTACTCCCGTATTAGTTAGTGTACCAGTTGCAATTTCCATTGTTATATTATTTGCTACTTTAGCCTCCAAAGTATCACTTTCGGTTACATAATCATTGTTCTTATCTAAATATATAATTACTATAACTGCTATTATAATTAAAACCAAAGCCCCACATACAATCAATATCCTTTTTCTCATTTTCCTCCATTACTTTGTTACAAATTTTTATTGCAACCTAATTCCTTGCAAATCTTCTAATAAATATCCACCATTATTTTTATTCCTACTTACATTTAAACACACTTTCAACAAAAAGTAAAGCAAGAGATTTTGACATTGTATTATATTGATGTCAAAATCTCTTGTTTTTTAATTCAAAATGTTAGTTATACCCTCTTTAATTTGTTCAATATCCTTTAATTTTAACAATTCTGTTAATTTACTACGATTTTCATATATATGTAAATTAGCTTCTAATGTTTCTAACTTTTTTTCGGTTTTCTTTATTACACTCCCTACATAGCTTTTGGAAACATGATAATTATCTGCAATTTCTTGTAAAGTTAAATTTTCTTCATAATATAATTTAAAAAATTCTCGAGATTTATCATTTAATAATTGTTC
>CALVYL010000042.1 GCA_944372215.1 uncultured Bacilli bacterium
AACACATACGAGCTATTATATCTATATCTACTCTAATAACTCTATTATTATAATATCTATTAACTAAATCATAATTAACTGCAATCATTACACTTAATTTATTTCTACTTATTCCTTTTTTATCTAATATTTCTTTTAAAGTAATTTCTACTTTACCATAATCTTTTAATGAGTATACATTCTTTTCCATAACTATTTCCTCCAACCTATGATTTTATTATAATAAATAGTTACTCAATTTGATATTACATAAAAATGTGTAAACATTTATACTTATATATTAAATATGTATATATTTAATGCAGATTATGTGCTATAATTAATTTAAATTAGAATATAAAAAAGATAATAATAAAAATGGAGTTGTTAAATATGAGTTTTAATTTAAGTAAGAAGAAAATAATAGCTTTAGTAGTAATTGGAGTACTTATAATAATTTGTATAGTACTAGGTATAACATATTCATTTATGAGTCCAATAAATGAAACAAGTTCTATTACTAGTGTATCTCTAAATAGTTGTGCAAATATTACACTAACAGATACTGGAGAGTCAATTGATTTAGAAAATAGTTATCCTATGAGTAGAAATAGAGCACTACAAACAACACCATATACATTTACAGTATCTTCAACTTGTCCAGATAGTACAGGTTTTAGTGTATATATTGCAACACTTAATACAAATACATTACCAGATAGTGCAATTCATTATATTATAACAGAACAAGGAAATACAAATGTAATATCAGAAGGAATACTTAGTGAAGCAACAAATGGTTTAAGGGATTTACAAGATTATGAAATAAGTGATTTAAATAATGGTATCAATGGAACATACGGAAGTATTTATAGATTATATACAGGAGGAATACAACAAGATACTGAAGTATCATATGATTTATATTTATACATTGATGAATCAGTAACTAATGAAACAATGGGACAAACATTTAGTGCTGGAGTAGCTATAAAGACATCAGATTATGGATTTGCAACAGTTGATCAAATTGCTGTAACTGAAACTACAACCGATTCAATCACAGTAAGTGTCAGTGCTACAGCAGGTACAAATGCAATCCAAACATATTATTATTCAATAAATAATGGAGAGTATGTTAGTTCAAGCAATAACACCTATACATTTAGTGGTTTAGAAATTGGTACAGAATATACTATAAAAGTTTATGTAGAAGATAGTAATGGAGTAATGTCTAATATTTTAAATGTAAATGAAAACACTAGTAATGTGTTACTAGCTGATTGGGTAATAAGTCAGTATGATGCCAATAACGAAGGAGCAAATGGGATATATTATCATGATGGACAAGGCAATTATACTAATGCTGATCAAGAAGCTGGAGATTATAGTTATAGATATACAGGGGGAGATTATAAGATAACAAGTAATGCAATAAGTGAAGGTTATACAAATGTATATGGTTATAATTCATATGTTGGAGTCGTTAGCCCATATTGTAACGAAAATAATGTTGGTCCCGTGGATTTTTGCGATGTAAATGATGAATTATATTATATAACAAATTATGATAAATCAACTCATTATAGTTCACTAAATGAGGCTTTAGAACAAGCTGTAAGCGACGGGTATTTAATGGGAGATAACATTAACAATTTTGTATGTTTTGGTTCAGATGCAGCAACATGTCCAAGTAATAATTTATACCGAATCATTGGAGCATTTAATGATTCTGGAAAATATCAAGTAAAATTGATTAAAGCGGATTATGCACAATCAAATTTATTAGGAACAAATGGAGATTTTTATAGTTCTGCCTTTTCAGACAAATTAGTAACATATCATAGTTATTATAAAGGATGGTTAAGTCAAACATCAATACCAATATATTATTGGAATAGCAGTGGAACAAATATATGGAGTGCAAGTGGTTTAAACACAGTAAATTTAAATACAAACTATTTAAATAATTTAGACAATGAATGGAGTAATAAAATATCGCAAACAAATTGGAAGGTTGGTGGATATAATGCTGAGATTTCATCGTCGGCAAAAACAGTATTTGAAAATGAAATTAAAAATCCAGTAGATTCCACTGTTTATAGGGCAAAAATAGGATTAATGTATATGAGTGATATGATGTATACCTCTATATCCCCTATAGATCCCGATGGTAGTTGGATGTCTATGGGGCTTGGTGAATGGACAATTACTCGCAACTCGAGCACATCAGAATTTGCACTAAATACCATCAGTATTATGATGGTGGCTACTTTTGGAACTGGTGTTTCGGATGTAAATGCTGTGCGTCCTTGTTTCTACCTGAACTCCGATGTTGCATATTCCAGCGGAACTGGAACAGAATCCGACCCCATTCGCATTGTTGTTTAAATCTAGTATTAACATACTAGATTTTTCTTATCATAAAATAAAACATTAATCATAAGTATTATTAGGGAGGAATTTTATGAACTTAATAATACCATTTACTAAGGATATTAAATTTAATACTAGTATAGTGGAAATAGTTAGTATTTCACTTGAACATGATTATACGGTAAATGATAGTGAGATTTTAGGAAATTTTATTATATCAGGAGATTATAAGTCGCATGAGGTAAGTGTTAATAAAGAACATTTTGAATATGTTTTACCTTTTTCGGTTGATTTAACTACTAGAATTGATCGAGAATCTGTAGATTTTGCTATTGAAGATTTTACTTATGAAATTAAGAATAATGATACTTTGGAGGTTAGAATAGAATATAGTATTAATGCTTTAGAAGAAAAGCAAGAAGAACCAAAAGAAGAAATAATAGAAGAACCGTTATTTGAAAGAGTTGAAGAAGATACAACTCTGGAAGATATGTTAGATAGTATTGATGAAGATATAACTAGAGATGATACCGAAACAAAAGAAGAAACAGAAGAAGAAAAAAGAGATGTATCAGAAGAAGATAAAAAAACAATAATTGATAGTATTAATGAAGCAGATGAAAATTTTGTAACATATCATATTCATATAATGAAAGAAACAGATACGATAGAATCAGTATGTACTAAATATAATACAACTAGTAATATTTTAAGTGAATATAATGATTTAAGTACTGTTGCTGTTAATGATAAATTAATAATACCTGATATAAATGAATAGAAGCTTAGAAATACTAAAAACTATTTATAAACCATATAGATATACTATAAAAGGTAAAGCAACAATACTAGAAACTACTAGTGGAGATTTTATAATAAAAGAAAAGAAAAAAGATTTAAATGAATTATATAATTATTTAATTAGTAGGGGTTTTGATAATTTTCCTAAATTAATTGATTCTTCAAGAAGAGATGTTAATGTCTTTGAATATGTGGAAAGTATTAGGATGCCTCGAGAACAAATGTGTGATGATATAATAGATTTAATAGCTAGTTTACATAATAAAACTAGCTATTTTAAAGAGGTAAGTGAAGATAAATTTAAAAGTATCTATGAAGATATTAAAAGTAATATTAGTTATTTAAAAAACTATTATGATACTCTTTTTGAAATGAGATTTAGTGAAGAATACATGAGTCCGGCGACATATCAATTAATGCGAAATTTCTATAAAATCAATGCAGCATTAGATTTTTGTGATAGAGAAATAGATGAATGGTATGATTTAGTTAAAAGTGAAACTAAAATAAGAGTAAGTGTAGTTCATAATAATTTAAGCATAGAACATTATTTAAAGGGTAATAAAGAGGTTTTAATTAGTTGGGATAATTATTTGATAGATACTCCAATAATAGATATAGTAAAATTATATAAAAATGAATATTTGAATATGAATTTTAGTGAAATATTAGAACGATATTTTTATAAATTTCCTTTACTTAATTATGAACAAAAATTATTATTTGTTCTGATAACTTTACCCCTGGAGATAAAAGAAAGTGATACCGTATTTAATGCTTGTAGGGAAAATAATAAAGTAATAGATTATGTGTTTAAAACTGAAGATTTAATACGGCCATACTATACGGAAGAGGAAGAAAAAGAATAAAAATATTTCTAAAAGTAATAAGAATATATTCCATCTAAAAGGAAGAATTAATGTAATAATTAATTGATAAAAAATTAAAACTGCTAATATAAAAAGAATAATAATGGTAAAGCCACTATTAGGTCTTTTGCCACATGGATACATATAATATCACCTAGTATATTATATGTATTTATTTTGTTCTTGTTTTAAGTTTTAATTTAGAGTATAATTTTATTATAGAGGGATATTATGAATAGAGGATTTGTTTTTATTGAAACAATTGTTACAGTAGTTATTTTATGTGCTTCTTTAATTTATTTATATAGTTCTTATAGTAGCATTATAAATAATGAAGAAACCAGGATATATTATGATGATCCAGCTTATGTTTATAAGGCTAGTTATTTAAGAGATTATCTTATTAATAATTCTAATATTGAAACAATAAAAAATGATTCACAAACATTTGCTGATTATTTTGCCCATAATATTGGGCCAATATATGAAGGATTATTCTTAGGTACAACATCTGATCCAGATTTTTATCGCATGTGGAATAATTTTCATGTGCGCAATATGGTTTTAATACCTAGTGATTTAATAACTGAATGTGATGGTAATTTAAGTGGAGAAATAGAAGGAAAATGTGAAGAAACTTATGAAAATTATATTACTAGTTATCATTTACGTAATTATATTCGTTCATTAAATGATACTGGTCATGATTATTATCTAGTGGTAGAGTTTTCTGAAACTTTAGATGATAATGGTAATATAATTGGTTGTAATATGGGAGCTGATATTAGGTGCCACTCTTATTATGTTTCTTTAGGAATTTAGAGAGATCTTATGAATAATAAAGGTTTTTTATCGACATCCATGGTTTATTCGTTTTTCTTAGTATTTTTGTTAATGATACTTTTTATTGTGGCTAATATGATTAATAATCGGATTTTGGTAAGTAGATTAGTTAGTGATATAAAAGAAGATATCTACGGTAATGACCTAGCGGATTTTATTATGGATGCTGCTAGTGATACTGAATTAATTTATAATGCGGAAATAAATTCTTATCGTTTTGTGGGAGCAAATCCAAATAATTATGTCTGTTTCGGTTCAACAACTACTCCTTGTCCTAGTGATAATTTATATAGAATTATTGGAATTACTAATAATCAAGTAAAAATAATAAAAGTAAATTCTATTACTGTTACTACTAATTATGCTTTTTTGGAATTATTAAATTATTTAAATGATACTGATACAGGTTTTTATGCAACATTAAATAGCAGTAATATTAATAGAACTAATTGGTATAGTGGTAATGTTAGTGAAGATATAATCCAAAATCTTGCTGATGTCTATAGTGCTGAGATAAGTAGTGATGCGGTTGTTGATTGGGTTGGTTTACCTTATGTTAGCGATTTTTTGGGGGCAAATGATGAAGCTAATAACAATTGGTTAAATGTGAGTAATACCTTATTTTTAACTCAACATCTAAATGATCTTGGTACTAGTGAATATTATTATCTAAATAATGGGGTAATTAATTATACTAGTGATATTACCACATTAATTATTAGACCAGTATTTAATTTAAAAAATTATACGGCATTTAATGGGGGAGATGGTTCCCAAAATAATCCTTTTATGATCGGAGGTTAAATATGAATAAAAGAGGAACTACTTTAGTTGAGGTAATTATTAGTATTGCTTTAATATCAGTAGTATTAATATTTATGATAAAGTTACTTATTGATCTAAATAATACTGAAGCTAATAATGATTATGCTAAAGATAATCAAATTACGAGAGCAGAAATAATTAGAACTATTGAAAATGATATTCGCACTAAAGAAATTTCATCTATCAGTGCTAGTAGATCAACTGCTACAAATTTAGTACTGGAATTTACTTTTAGGGATAGTACAACTGCAGTTATTGATTGTGAAAGTACAACTTTAGTCTATACATCTACAGAGGGTGATGTTAGAAGATGGACGATGGACCAAGGAAATATTTATGTAAATAGAGCAGATGTGTATTATCAAGCTCCGGATTCTCCTGAAGCGGGAGATTTATATGTTTTACAAATTGATATTGAAATTCATACTAGTAATGATAATAATACAGTTGATAATAATAATACTTTAGATGATTTCATAATTAGTCATGTTGGTCCGGCGGCTGATTTTACTAATATTGGTAATTGTTTAGGTTATTGCTGTAATAATGTTTGCTAATATTGTTTGATAAATTCGTCCTTTTAAAAAATATTTATATTCTAAATTATATTCATCTAAGATACATTTTACTTGAGTATGAATAGATAAACCTCCGAAAGATATAAAAATAATAGCTATAATTTCTTTAAAGGGAATATTGTTATTAATTAATAAATTTAATCCTTGAGTTAATTCTAAAATACCGCGGAGATAAATATTTAAATTTAAAATATTACTGATAACTAAATAAAAAGTAATAGTACCTAAAACCATGATTGTTGTATTCATGGCTTTTTTAATAGAATTAGCAATATTTATGGTACTTTGACTAATTATTTTAGAATTTTTTTCTAATTTTTTATTATATATTATCCAAATAATAGCATTACTCAAATAATGAATAAGCATTAATTTAATTGTTATATAAGTTGATTGGAATATTGTATTTAACATAGAATATAAAAATAAAGGATTAGAAAAATAAGTAAATAGAAGAGTAATATGGGCATTGTTTTTAGAAATATTACCTTGCTTATATAAATTACCAATTATATAAGCACTGGTGGGAGTGCCACTGAGCAGGGAAGCAATAAAAATATATAAACTAGTATTTTTAAATAAAGAAATAAAATTACTATTTATTAAGATATCGTTTAAAGCAATCATAATAAAAAGATAGGGAAATACTTTATATATCCAAAGCTCAACTGCTAGAGTTGTACTTTCTAAAACAGTGGTATAATTCTTAAAAATTAAAAAAATTAGTATAAGAATTGTCAAATATAGTAATTTTCTTTTCATATGTTCGTCCTTTTTTGCTATAATTAATTAGGGTGATACATTTTGTTTAATAAAGTATATGTTAGTATTAAAAATTTTATAATTGATAATTATAAATTTTTAATTGTTTGGTTAATTATAATAGTTTTGTTCTTTTATGAATTGCCATATGTTATTTATACTCCGGGAGGAGTAGTTGATTTAGAGGAAAGAATTATTGTTGATGGCACAACAAAGACTAGTGATGGTTCTCTTAATATGAGTTATGTCTCTTTAGTAAAAGGGACAGCTCCGATGTTGCTACTTTCTTTTATTATACCTAATTGGGATATTTTGCCAAGTGAAGAAATTACAAGAGAAGATGAGTCAGTTGATGAGTTATTGGAATTAGAAAAGTTGTATATGGAATCATCAATTGATAATGCCACAGTTGTTGCTTTTAATAAAGCCGATAAAGATATATCTATATCAAAAGAAACTCATAATATTGTCTACATTGCTGATGAAGCAGAAACTGATTTACAAATGTATGATGAATTATTGAGTGTTGATGATATGGAAATATCAACTATTGATGAACTTAAAGAGTATATCAATACCAAAAGTGTTGGAGACATTGTTACTATTCAAGTAAATAGAGATGGTAAAACTAGAGATTGTCAAGCCAAAATATATGATACTAGTGATGGCTTGAAGGTCGGTATTTCTTTTTTGACCACTTATGAGTTTGCTACAGATCCAGAGATTGAGGTAACGACTAAATCTAGTGAATCAGGTTCTAGTGGAGGTTTAATGCTTAGTTTGGCAATATATAATGCTATTAGTGATGATGACATAATTAAAGGAAGAACCATTGTAGGCACCGGTACAATTGATGCCCTAGGAAATGTGGGAGAAATAGATGGTGTAAAATATAAATTGTTGGGAGCTTCTAAAAATGATGCTGAGATATTTTTGTGCCCAATGGAAAATTATGAAGAAGCTATAGCTGTCAAAGAAGAATTTGCTTTAGATATTGATATTCATGGGGTGGCGACTTTTGATGAAGCTATTGAATATTTGCAAAATGGATAATTTTTCTTGACAAATGCATTAAACTATGTTCTAAATTTCTTTAGAAATTTTAGAAAAATTAGTTAAATTTGTTAATAAAAATTTGTTAAAGAAAGTTTGTACAAAAAAAAGAAAATCAGGTAAAAATGTCTAATATATATTGCGAAGGGAGGATTTTATGAAATTATATTTACGATATTCAATTTTACTTTATTGACTATTATTTTTATATAATAGGAAAGTTATACTTTTTTTAATAAATCCATTGACACACATACATATGTTTGGTAAAATTAATTTACAAGGAG
>CALVYL010000043.1 GCA_944372215.1 uncultured Bacilli bacterium
TACTACATGCAGCATTTCCATCAACTATTTTTTTCATGTTTATCATCTCCGTACTATATTAATTATACCTTAAAATTAAGAAATTGGAAATATGTCAAGCAAAAAAATTTAAAAGGAACAATTTACTATTGATTAATTTTTTATTTATGTAAACTATACTTAGAAAGGATTTTTCTGGTGCGGGGGGTATTGCATTTGGATATTAATAAATATAAAAAGTAGGTTAATTTTCCAACCTACTTATTTTTATTTAATTTTTCTTCAATTCTAAGTAATTGATTGTATTTAGCAATTCGCTCTCCCCTGCACATTGAACCAGTTTTGATAAACGGAATTGCTAAACCTACTGCTAAATCAGCAATAAATGTATCTTCTGTTTCACCACTCCGATGAGAGATTATAGTTTTATAATTATGTTTTTTGGCAAGTAATATTGTTTTAGTCATTTCGGTAATTGTTCCAACTTGATTAGCTTTAAGTAATATTGCATTACCAGCTTTCATGTCAATTCCTTTTTGTAAATATTTTTCATTCGTTACAAAATAATCATCTCCAACTATCATGATTTGATCTCCAACCTCAGCCGTAAATTTTTGAAGAGTTTCAAAATCATTTTCATAGAATGGATCTTCAATACTTAATATTGGGTATCTTTTTATTAAATTTTTATAATATTCGATTAATTCATCACTATTTAATTTCTTACCATCAATGCTATATGTTTTGTCATTTTCATCATATAGTTCACTGGCAGCAACATCAAGAGCTATAAACACATCTTCTTTAGGTTTATATCCAGCTTTTTTTATAGCTTCTACAATAAATTCTAAAGCCATCGCATTATTTTCTAAATCTGGAGCAAAACCACCCTCATCACCGACGCCAACACTATAATTATTTTTAACAAGTAATTTTTTTAATTCTTGAAATATTTCTGATCCTGCTCTAACACGTTCTTTCATTGTTTTTACTACTGGAACAATCATAAATTCTTGAATATCTATATTATTTACGGCATGAGCTCCGCCGTTGATGATATTAATCATCGGAATTGGCATAGAAACATTTTTACTAGAAACATATTCAAATAGTTCTTTTTTTTCAGATTCCGCTAGGCATTTAAGACAAGCTAGGGATACTCCTAAAATGGCATTAGCCCCTAAATTACTTTTGTTATCTGTACCATCAAGTTCAATTAATATTTTATCGACATCGGCTTGATTAGCTTTTTTACCAAGCAGTGCTGGAGCAATTATTTTATTAACATTTTCCACAGCTTTAAGGACACCTTTACCACCATATCTGTGTTCATCATGGTCCCTTAATTCCAAAGCTTCACGAGATCCTGTAGATGCTCCACTAGGAACACTAGCTCTTTTCTTAACATTATTATCTAAAGTCATTTCGACCTCTACTGTAGGATTTCCTCTACTGTCTAAAATTTCCCGAGCTTTAATATCTTTAATCAACATTTTTATCACCTACAATAAGTATAACACAAATTAAAAAAATCTGCATCACTGCAGACTTAATTTTACCAAAACTGCAGACTTAATTTTACCAAAATATATCCATTATTTCTTTGCTACTAATTTTAAATGTTATTGCATCACTTAAATTTAAAACCCCAGAAATAATTAAGAATGCTCCCGTAATTTGAGTTAAAGCAAATGCCGTAAATGGATTAAATACTATCATTATCCCCAAAATCACTAAAAGTATTCCCGCAACTAATGTTACTAACCAAGCGCCACTATTTCCTCTTTTTAGCCACAAACCATAGTTAATTTTAGTTGCACCATTGATAATTAAAAATAAGCCAAGACATACAGTTACAAATTCCATAACACTAAATGGAAATACAATTATTACTAAACCTAAGACTAAATAAAGAATAGAAAAGACTAAATTTAATGAATATATTTTAGCACCATCTCTCTTTAAATATTTGTAGGCGGTAATAATTCCAAACAATATAAATATTATACCTGTAATTACACCAACAATTTTGTTTGATAAATTAGGTAAAAATAATAATACAGCTCCAACTATAATTGTAATAATGGAACCAATAATGGAAAATATAATCATTTTATTATAAATATTTTCAATACTCTTTTTAAATGGAGTAGCCATATACATCACCCTACTATAATTGTAAATGTTTATTTAAAAGTTGTCAATCACTTTTAAATATGATATAATTTACTCTTAATCAAGAGGGAGGTATATATGTACTTAAGAGAATTATCTTTAAATGATTTTAAAGGATTCGTAGAAAACAATATAATTGGTAATGCTTATCAAACTGTTAGTTATGCAATGCTTAAAGCCGAAGAGGGATATGATTATGAATTTATTGGTTTAATTAGTGATAATTCTATAATTGCAGCTGCTTTAATATTATATAAAAAAATTGGTAATTCTTATTATGGATATTCTCCTCGAGGTTTTTTAGTTGATTATTCCAATATTTTTATATTAGAAACATTTACTAAAGAAATAAGAGAATATTATAAAAAGAAAAATTTTGTTTTTATTAAAATAAATCCGGAGATTGCTATTGGTAAATTAAATAAAAAAACTGGTAATTTTGAATATAATGAAAATTATACTATAATTAGTAATTTAAATAAGTGTGGATATAAAAAATTAAAAAGCAACACTAATTTTGAGGCATTACTGCCAAGAATTAATGCTATTGTTAATTTGGAAAATTTTGATTTAGATAAAATAAATAAAAATACTAGAAATAAAGTTAAGAAAGCTATCAGAAAAGGTTTAGTTCTTGAACGTGCTGATATTTCCAAAATAAATATATTTTATGATTTTATTAAAGATAAAATAAATAGAGATGAATTTCATTATAATGACCTATATAATGTCTTTAGTAAACAAAATGATATAGATTTCTTTTTAGTTAGAGTTGATTATAAATATTATTTAATTAATTCTCAAAATTATTATGAATATGAATTAAGAAAAAATAACGCTTTTAATGAAAAAATTATTACAAAAAATAATCCAACGATTATTAATGCTAAAATGAATTCTGATAGAGCTTTACTTTCATATAAAAATGATATAACTGAAGCTTCTAAACATTTAAATACTAATGAAGATGTATATGTTGCAGGAGCTATGGTTATTAAATTTAATAATAGAATTACAATTTATATTAGTGGATATGATAAAGATTTAAAAAGATATCCCGCAAATTATTTTCTTTATTATGCAATACTTTATTTTTACAAAGATAAGTACAAATATGCTGATTTAAATGGAGTTACAGTAGATTCTAGGGATAATCCTTATCATGGCTTAAATCGCTTTAAAAATGGCTTTAATCCTGATATATATGAATATATTGGGGAGTTTGATTTAGTTATAGATGAAGCTAAATACAATCATTTACTTAAAAGTGGTTTACTTGCAAAGGAATTTAATAAAGAATAGAACAGTCTGGTTGAACTGTTCTATTTAATTTATGCGTATTTATTATAGAACTATAATAATTTAGATTATCATAGATTAAGTTTTATTATAGATTTTAAAGAGAAAGCCTTTATTTATGGGACTTTCTCTTTTTATTTTCTATAATAATACATGTTTATTAATTAACTGGAAATGGCATCTATAGTAATAATTTCAAATAGTCTAAGTGACTTTATTTATATACTTATTTTGCAATTAATATTAAAAATACCTGTTTTCTCTTCAAATTTGACATCATTTGGTCTATTTGATATAAATTTTGTAATAATATAATGTCATTAACATTTACTACTTTATCCTATTCCAGTTAAAATTAAAGTAAGTTTTATTATAGATTTTATTATATATTATCTCCTTAATTTCGGGCATTAATCATTATTTCTATAATAATACTTTTTCTATGATAAGCGAAGGGGATCAGATTCTGTTCCTGTACCACCAGCATAAGTAACATCTGAGGTTAGGTAAAAACAAGGACGTACTGCAAAGCTGCCCATGAACACGATGCCGTTGTCGTAGACATAGCCATTAGTGTTCACATAGTACACATAGTGAGTGATACTCGAATTGCGAGAAATTGTCCATTCGTTAAGCCCCATGAACATCCAATTGTTATCACGAGCACTACTATAAGAACTCATATTTGTTGTCCAATAACTTGGACTTGCGGCAAATCCGTAATCTGATACGTACATTATTCCTATCTTTCCTGTCCATGTTGTTCCAGCGCTTTCCGCATCATGCCATGTTGTTGGGGTTGCACTGCCTGTGTTATATCCATTTACATACCATATTGCATCTGCTATTTTTTTTCGATATATACTACTAAAGGTATTCAAGAATGTACTATTTAAATTTATTTCATTTAAATTTGATTGGTTCCATGTGTTGTTATTTGTGCTATTATTCCAATAATACACATTTATTGTTTCTAAGTTTCCTTTATAAGTATTGTAATCAGAAGCATTAAAAATATTTCTTGAATTGTACGTTCCATCAGTACCGAGTAAATTACTATTTGCATAATCAGCTTTAATTAATTTTACTTGATCTCCAAATACTCCGATTATTCTATATAAATTATCATCTGGGCAAGTTGATGCATCTGATCCAAAGCAGATATAATTATTTGGATTTGCTCCTGAATATCTGTAGGAATTATCCTCTGCTCCATTGGCTAGACTACTATTATGATAATATAAATCATTTGATCCTTGGCTTGTATATAATCCTTTAATATAATCGGCAAGTAAAGTTGCGTTTTCTGTTTCTACACTAAGTGTTGCTCTATTTGATTCATAACCTAAAGAATCTATTACATATACCTCAATATTATATGTTGTTCCACTATCTAAACCACTAAAGGTATGAGAATTACTTGTAGTACTTATTGGTGTATTATTATTTATTATATAATAATAATTAGTTATGGGATTAGTTCCTGTAGTTGTTGATATATTTATTGTTATACTATTATTTGTTGTTTCTACTAAATTAATACTATTTATTACTGGTTTTGTATATATATCAAAATATATATAACATCCATCTGATTTATTATTATATAGTATTACTTTATTTGTATTACTATCATAATCTAATTCTCCTCCATTTTGACAAGCGGATAATTCACTATTAAATATATAACCTTCTCCTGGCCAAGTATTTGATGTTGATTCTAAATATGTTCCATCTTCTTGTTCTATCATTAATGTTAGAAAAGAATTATTTACTATTTCTCTTTTGTTATTTATTATTTCATTGTTATTGTTACTACTATTAACAATAATAATTGTAATTATTACAATAATTAATGTTAGTAATCCACCACTTATCAACAATATATTTTTGTTTTTTAGACTAATTTTTTCTAAATTCATATATTTCACTACCTTTTAATTTATAATAACATATATTTGAATAAAATGCTAGTTCAAAACTAGCAGAAACATTAAAAATATTAATATACAATATTTTTAGGTGATATACATGAACAATTACAATTTAAATGACTTTTATAGATTAATCGGGGATAATATAAAAAAGACCAGATTAGAACATAAGGATAGCCAAGAAACTTTAGCAGAAAAAATAGATATGAGCAGAGGTTTTCTATCACAAATAGAAAGTCCAGGATTATGTGTTGGAGTTTCCTTAGATACTCTATTTAAAATATGTATTACTTATAATGTGGATATAAGAGATTTATTTAATGGATTTGAAGAATTTTTAAATAAAAATAATAGCTCTAGTTAGAACTATTATTTTTATTTAAAATATCTTTATCATATATACCTTTTATATCTAAGGCATAATCATAACTTATTAATTCATTTATATTAGTTTTAATGTAAGCATCTTCTTTATGAGAATAATCACTTATTTCTTGATCACTAAAGTCTTTAAAATAATCTTTTACTTTATTTATTACTAATAACTCATTACTTGATAAATACTTATTTTTAATAGGCACCTTACTAATTATTAATTCATGTTCTTTGCCGTCGATATATTCTGTTATATAGTCTATTAAACCTTTTCTATATAAATCATCTAATAATATTTCAAAATGATTTGGAACAGGACCTTTAGCATATTTAACATATTCTAAACCAGTTATACCTGCAGCAGTATTTTTATAATTTACAAAATCACTATAAAATAATTCTTTAAATAATTTCATTTTACTAATAGCATTTTTAGTTAAATTAGCTATTATTTCTTCTAGCTTATTTATATTAAATTCCGTATAACCATTATAATCTGCTATATCTTCTTCATTATCAAAGAATGCTTGTAATATAATATTATTTGGTTCTTTACCTAGCTTTTCTTTTATTCTTTTTAAATCTTTATCTGTTAAATATTGTTCATTTGCTAAAACAAGATTATTAATCATAGAGGGATCATTTAATAGCATTTTTAATATAATATAGAAATTGTCATTAGGTATAGATGTTCCATTTTCATAACTAATTAAAGTTTTTCTAGCACAGCCAATTATTTTAGCAAATAATTCTTTAGAAAATCCATAACTTTCCCTTAAATTCGTTATTTCTTCTGGTTTAATACCATATAAAGAATTATACTTATTATATACTTCTAAGATTGTATTATTATCTAATTCTTTATCGCGAACTTGATGATTACATTTAGAACAAAATCTACAATCTGTCTCTACATCAATTTGTATCCCTTTTACATTATAAGTATCTTTATATTTTTTTACATATGTATCTGTATTTCCACAATTTACACATTTATGCATATTAACCTCCATCAATATGAAATGACCAACAATATACAAAATCATTACCATTAGAATCAATTTCCAACACTAATTTTATATATACATTTTTGCCATTAATAATTTTTTTAAATGTTAAACTATCATTACTTTGTTTATAAATTGGTTTATAATCTATAACAAAAAAATTAGCATTTAAAATTGACATTTCTTTCCAAGCATCATTTTCATCTATATCAATATCTACTAAATCATGTTTTATATTTCTATCTTTTCTATCATGAAAATCACAATTACCTAATTTAATAGCATTCTTCATTCGTGTCAATAATTTAATCTGTTCGTTATTCATTGAATCTATTTTTTATATGTTAGTCATTTTCTCCTTTCAGTAAACATTGTAACATAAGTTACAGCATTTGTCTATTATTATTTTAATTTTAATAAAATATTTGATAACTCTTCTTTATCTTGATAAGTGTAATTATCAACAATATCTTTTATTTTTAATAATTCCAATATACCTATTCTTGAAGATAATAATGCTTGATCATAGACTCTCCAATCAGTGTATTTTTGTAATATTAATTGATGCATTTTATATATTATTTGCATTCTTTTATGTTCTGATATATTCCAATTTAATATTTCTGTCATTCTTTGTAAAACTATTACTGATTGGAGGTATTTAACATAAGGGTTATCCCTAGGTTCTAAGGAATCGGCGACAGTAAATATATCAAGTAATCTTGGATTAAATATAAATCCTCGAGCAGATACTCCAGTATTACTACTTTTACGATAATAATAACCTGGAGCATTTACTCGAACAAATTTATTTGACTTAAATAAAGCATTATAAGTAAAAGCTATATCTTCCCACATTACTCCTTCTAAAAAGGGAGTTATACTTGTTTTTAAGAATATTTTGTTACATGCTGAAGGGGATTCATCTAAAATTCTTTCTGGTTGCTCTAATGGGTTATAACTAACCATATTAATTTTATAATCTATATCTTTATTTAAATTACTATTATCTTTAACAAAAGTAATATTTGTGCTTATAACCTCAGGATAATTATAAGAAATTGCCGCATTAAACATATTTTCATACATAGTTTTACTTACATAATCATCACTATCAACAAAACCAACATATGTTCCACTAGCTTTTATACCTATGTTTCTTGTATATCCTTGACCCATATTAATTTTGTTTTGAAATACTTTAATCTGAGGATATTTCTTTGCATAGCCATTCAATATATCTAAACTTTCATCAGTTGAAGCATCATCTATACATATTATTTCTATATCTTTTAAAGACTCGCTCACTAAAGAATCTAAGCAATCTTTTAGATAAGCACCAGAATTAAAAACAGGAACTATAATACTTAATTTATACATAATATTACTCCTTTAAGATATTATTTTACCACAGAAAAAAACTATTGGCAAAACCAATAGTTTAATTGTTATCTCAAATTATTTAACTATTTCAGTTACTACACCAGCACCAACAGTTCTTCCGCCTTCACGGATAGAGAATTTAGTACCGTTTTCAAGAGCAACTGGAGCGATTAGTTCAACAGTCATGTCAACATTATC
>CALVYL010000044.1 GCA_944372215.1 uncultured Bacilli bacterium
TCAGTTACATCCGGATAGTTTTTAACAACTTCACTAATTATATTATTAGTAAAATTATTAGTAATTCTAACATAACTTTTATACTCAACAAAAGAAATTATAAAGAATGTAATTACAACAACTATCCATACTATAATAAAATGTTTTTTCATACATCCACCCGATATCCTAAACCTTTAATTGTTTTAATAATATCACTACCTAATTTCTCTCTAATCCTTTTAATATAAACAGTTAAGGTATTATCTTCAACAAAATTACCTGAGATATCCCAAATTTGTTCCATAATTATTTCTCTAGTTACAATTCTATTTAAATTTTGAAATAGTAATAATAAAATACGATATTCTAAACTAGTAAATATTACCTCTTTTTCATCCACATATACTCTTGCAGCATCAGTATCAATAACGACATTTTTAACTTTAATTAAATTATTATCTTTATTCTTTCTAATTATTTTATTTATTCTTGATAATAATTCTTTAGCTTTAAAAGGTTTAACCATATAATCTTCTACTCCGTTATCTAGGGCATCACTTATTACATCTTCATCATCTTTAGCGGTCAATACTAAAGTTGGTTTGTTAACTAGAGTTTTTTTAAAGAAATCTATACCATCACCATCAGGCAACATTAAATCTAATATAATTAAATCATAACTATTTTCTAATAAACTTTTAGCAGCACTTAAACTACTTACAACATCTACAACAAAGTTATGTTGTTTTAATAAATAAACAATTCCTTTAATAATATATGGGTTATCTTCAATAAGTAAAATTTTATACATAAGCGATCACACCTATATTTTAACAAATTTAAGAGAATATTAAAACTGATAAATGAAATTATCAGTTTTAAAGTTAATCAATTTTCAAACGAATTGGATCAGACTCCGTTCCAGATCCACTAGCATATTCTACATCTGAGGTTAGGTAGAAGCAGGGACGGACTATGTTATGTGGAGAATTTCCAAAAACTGTCATTCCTGTTGTACCATTTTTGTTAATTACATATGCATAATTATAATCAGTAAATATAGTAATTGTCCATTCTGCAGCACCAAAGTATAGCCAATTATTATTTATTGAAAGTCTATAATCTTGACCATCATTATCAAATCCAGAATAACTCCAATATGTTGGTATTGCTGAATAATAATAATCACTTAGATACATTAATCCTATTTTTGAAGCGTATGTACGATTAATGGAATATATTCCTATTTCATAGTTATATGCCGTTTGTGGTGTACTTGTACCATTTGAATAACTCAATCCTCCAATTTTCCAGTTATGATTAGATATCTTGTTTTGCCATTCAGAAGTAATTGTATTTAAATAAGTCGTCTTCAAAACATTATTAACATTAGAAATGCTCCAATCGTTATTTCCTGATGAATCCCATGCATAATTTCCATAACTTGTGGATTTTATTACTTTTACTTCATCACCAAACACTCCAATAATCCGATACAAGTTATCTTCTGGGCATATTTCCTCATCGCTTCCAAAACAGACATAATTATTTGGATTTGCTTCACTATACCTATATGAATTATCTCCAGCTTCTAGATTAGCATTTGTATAACTTCCTTGACCATCATGATAATATAATCCATTTACCCCATCACCTTGATATACTGTATTTTTTATATAATCAGCTAAATAAACTATTGATTCAGTTTCTACACTTAAACTAGAAGTATCAGATGAAAACCCTTCTGTATCTACTGCATATACTTTGATAGTATATATTTGACCAGCACTTAATCCACTAAATGTATATGTATTACTTGTAGTACTTACTGGTGTTTCATTATTTATTATATAGTAATAATTACTTATTGGATTAGTTCCATTAGTAGCACTAACTGTAATAGTTATACTATTATTTGTTACTTCTCCTAGATTAATACTATTAATTATCGGTTTATTATATATATCAAAATAAACATAACATCCATCTGATTTATTACTATAAAGTATTACTTTATTATTTTCACTATCATAATCTAGTTCTCCCCCATTTTGACATGATGATAGTTCTTTATTAAAAATATACCCATCCCCTGGCCAAGTATTCGATGTACTTTCTTGATATGTTCCATCACTTTGTTCTAACATTAATGTTAAAAAATTATTAAGATTTTCTTTTCGTTTATTAGTAGCATAAATCTTTTCATCTTTATTATTGGTTATTAAAACTATAGATATAATTATTAAAATTAATGTTAATAAACCACCACTTATCAACAATACTTTTTTCTTTTTCATCTATCACACCTTACCTCATAAAACTATTATATCACATTTTATCTACGAACGGTAGATAAAATTTAAACTAATATATTGAGATAATATAAGTAACAAGTGAGTGATTATAAATTATGGATAGAAACGATGAAAATTATATTTATTATGTAATAGGACAAAATATTAAAAAACAAAGAAAACTAAAAAACTTAACTCAAGAACAATTAGCAGAAAAATGCAATTATTCTTTAAGTTTTATAGGTAATTTAGAAAGTACTAAAGTATTTCAAACTATATCTGTAGGAAGTTTATATCACATAGCTAAAGTATTAGATATAAGTATATTAGAACTATTTAAAGATATTGATAGGTAAAAAAACTTACCTTTGATTTAGGTAAGTTTTTATAATATAATCCATTCTCCATTCTTTTTACTATTTTTTCTAGTAATTAATCCTTTATTTTGCATTTCAGTCATTCTTGTTTTTACTGTTCTTAAAGATTTATTAATAATCCCCGCAATTTCTTCTTGAGTAATCGAAGGATTGTTTTTTATTATATTAATAATGGCTTGTTCTTCTAAAGAATGTTTATTGTATTTATAATCAATGTGAAGATAACTATTTTTTAAATCATAATTAGAATAGTCTAAAAGATTATAAAAGAATTTTTCTAAAAATGATATATCTTCAAATATATTTTTTTCATAATTTTTATAATTGGCTCTAACTAATGAATTTCTAAAATACCATGAGTGTTTAGCAAATGCATCATCATTAATATCAAAGCCAAATGTTTTTAAATATTTTATGATAAATACTGCAACAGATCGAGTATTGCCTTCGCAAAAAGGATGAATTTGCCATATGTTAGAAGTAAATCTACATAAATGTTTTATAGCTTCATCAAGAGTTTTATCTTTATACGAATATTCTTTTTCTTCATCAAAATCATATTTTAAAGCTGCTTCAATTGTTTCAAAAGATGCATAAGTAACTGTATCACCATTTAAAACCCATTCATTTTTTATAAAGTTATAATCTCTTATTTTTCCAGCATCCTTAAAGATTCCTGAAAATAATCTTTTGTGAATATTAATTAATTCAGTTGGATTAAATGTAAAAGATTTTTCACTTAATAATTCAGTAATTCTTACAGAAACTTTATCAGCTTCTTCACTTGCCTCTTCATGTTTTCTATTATCTAATACTTTATAATATTGATTAATTCTTTTTTCTGCTTCTTTTAAATCAATATTGCCTTCAATATGTTCTTTAGCAGTTTCAATTAAATATTTCGATGGTTTTAATCCATCAACATCTTGAAGACCAATAGCAATTTCCCAATTTTTAGCTTTTTCTACAGTACTATCTTCAGAACTTTTTATGTATTCTGATAATTCTAAATTCCATTTTTCTTTTTCCATTTCCATACCTCTTACTACTATATATTATATCATTAATTTTCTTATAAAACAATTTAAAGTGCAAATTTTGCACTTTAAATTTAAATAATTGCACTTTAAATTAGATATTATCATTTCTAATAGTTTCAATTATATTTTGTTTATTAATTTTTTTAACTGAGAAATGCATTATTATACTTATTAATAAGAACACTACAACACTAGCTATAATAATAGACTCCCAAGGTATAATGTAACCTAAATCATTGCCGACTTCAAAAGCTTTATAAATTAGAATTGAACCAATTATACCTAAAGGTATACCAATAACTAATGATTTAACCCCATAAAATAAACTTTCTAATCTAATCATTTTATTAAATTCATGTTTAGTCATTCCAATTGATTTTAACATAGCAAATTCTTTGCTTCTTAAATTCATATTAGTTGTTATTGTATTAAATATATTGGTAATACCTATTAAACTTATAACTATAATAAATCCATAAAGGAATATTGCTACTAAAATGAGCATTGATCTATTAGCTTGAACTTCAGTATCAACATTATAAACATAAGAATTAAAAGTTGTATTTTTTAAATAATCATTAGTTGTTTTTTCTAAGTTTTCAACATCATTACTACTAATATATAATCCTTCATAATTATATGTTAAATTATCCATAAATTCATCACTTACTATAATGTAGCCAGAATCAGTGTAAACTCCTTCTAGACCCATTGGTCTTTTTTCGGTCCTTGTAGCAATAGGGATTGTTACATTAGATCCATTAATTACACCACTAAAACTTGTTACATCTTTATAAACATTTATAGTTTCATAGTGATCAAGTTGATAAATTGAAACATCATCTATAAGTATTCCTTTATCTTTATAGCTGCTAACATTGCCACCGATTTCTTGAATAAATCTCTCATATTCCTCTTTACCTAAAGATATTACAGAAATATTGGCTATTAATTCTTCTTCGGGAGTATCATATCTATTTAAATATTCTCCAAAATTTTGATAGAATCCTTCTTCACTCATATAATCAAGAGCACTAACTTCTAAAAGAGTTGTTCTGTGAAGAGCATATCTATCAATATCTTCAAAAGATAATATTTCTTCATAAGCCTTTGCTACTTCATCTTTATTATCAGAATTAACTAACACCATAAGATTATATTGATAATCACTATAATACATACCAGTTAGTTTAAAACCATAATTTAGTAGAGAAGATAAAGAGATAAATACTGCAACACTTACTACTAAAGAGACAACTGTAGTTCTATATTTCTTGCGAGCCCTTTTTAAATTTTTATAAGCAATTTCGCCGCCGATACCAAAAAGTTTGCTAATTATTTTTGGAGTTTTTAATCTTTTGGCATTAATTTTTATTTCATTGTTATTGCGAATTGCTTCAATTGGGGAAATCTTAGAAGATCTTCTAGCAGCACTAATTACTGATAGATAAATTGTAATACTAGCTAAGATTATACTTAACAATATAGGTATTAAAGGAACACTAAAGACAAATTTAATATCATTTAGAAAATCTCCCAGTAAAAGATTAACAATTATAGATAATATGAAACAAGCAAGTATCCCACAAAGTATACCTAAAGGTATAGCAATAACACCTAGGATAAAACCTTCATATAAAACATTTTTCTTAATTTGTTTACTTGTAGCTCCAACACTTGCAAGCATTCCATATTGTTTAGTTTTCTCCATTATCGAAATATTAAAACTATTACGAATTACAAAGATGCTTGTAACAATTATTATACCAATTACAACTCCCGCAATAGCATAAAGCATACTTTGATTGCTATCACTTAAAGATACACCACTCCATCTTAATAATTCATTATTTAAATTATAACTATAATTTTTTAAGGCATTAGAATTTTCCAAATTTTCTACAAAGGTTTCATAATAACTAGGATTTTTAAATAATAAGGATACATCATAGCCTTGAATGTTTTCTGAATTATAAGTAATTGCTGTAAAACCGGGAGCACTGAATGATTCAATACTAGTATTAACTCGCTCCATTATGCCTACAACTGTAAATTCCCCGGTATAAGTATTAGCTAAATATTCATGACACTCATCTATTGTTTCGCCATCTGGTACAAAGTATGGATTAGTTTGGGTAAGAGCACTGCCATCACTACAAACTCTATTACCAATTTCTAAAGTAATTCTATCCCCAATTTGCATATTGACTGAAGCATTAGTTAAAACTGTCTCCGGTATTACTATTTCATGAGAATTCTCCGGTAATCTACCATCAATTAAATGAACTTTACTATTTTCTAAAGCTTCTTTATTATAACTTAAAATATACAAATATGGCTTATATTCATTTTCACTACCTTCTAAATTTGCATAACCTAATATTCCTACTTTATACATAGTATCAACATAACGATTGTTTTCAAAATATTTTAAATCATCGGCACTTACATTTTCTACAGTTATATGTCTATTACCATATTCATCTTTGGCATTTTCTACTAAAGTTGCCATAAAACTACTTACCATACCCGCAACAGCACATATAAGAGCAGTTGAAAGCATTATACCAATTATTGTTACTATTGTTCTTTTTTTATTAAGTTTTAAATTCTTAATAGTTAGTTTATTTAATATATTCATAATTAATTCCTTACATCACTAACTATTTTTCCATCTTCAATTGTGATAATCCGATTACAAGATGCCGCAATTTCTAAATCATGAGTAATAACAATAATGGTTTGATTATATTTTTCATTAGATTTTTTTAACAGAGACACAATTTCATCACTAGCTTTAGAATCTAGGTTTCCTGTTGGTTCATCCGCTAAAACTAAAGCAGGATTGTTAATTAAGGCTCTGCCAATTGATGCTCTTTGTTGTTCTCCACCAGAAAGTTCATTAGGTAAATGTTTTTTTCTTTTACTTAAACCTAGAGTTTTAATTAAGTCATCTAAATAATCTCCATTAACACTCCTATTATCAAGTTTCGCTGGCAAAGTGATATTTTCTTCAATATCAAGTATGGGAATTAAATTATAAAATTGATAAATTATTCCCACTTGCCTTCTTCTAAAAATTGCTAGGGCATCATTATCCATTGCATAGATATCTACGCCATCAATAAATACTTTACCTGTACTGGGTCTATCTACTCCTCCAAGTAAATGTAAAAGTGTTGATTTTCCACTACCTGATGCTCCAACAATTGCTACAAAATCACCCTTTTCTACCGAAAAAGAAATGTCATCAACTGCCTTAACAACAGTTTCTCCTTTACCATATATTTTGGATAAATGTTCTACTTTTAAAATTTCCATTTAATCAGTCCTTTCATAATTAGTATATTTTTCTAAAGTGACTATTAAATGACTTTTATTATTTTTAAGCAAAACTATCAGAATAATTATAATAATCAATATTTTCTATACGATATAATAAATCTAAATATTCTTCTTCTAGGGTTTCATTAGCAAAATATATATAATCACCATCAACTACCCAATCATTTTGATTATCTCTTAAAAAAGTATAAAACTCATCATATAAATTGAAAACATTTAAAATAAAATTTAAATCACTTTCAACACTAGATATATTTTCTTTATATAATGTATCATCGTATACTAATTCTTTGTAATATTCCCTAAAATAAACAAATACATCATCTTCTAAATAAGAATAAATAGTATCTTCTTGTAACAAATATGTTATATTTTCCAATAAATCTTCAATTTCTACAGTCATATCATCTATAATTCTTTGCGATTCTAAAAAATCTGGCATATCCGTATCAAAATTTTCCATACTAAGAACCATTATTAATTCTTCATTATCATTTATATCCTCTAATTTTCGGGCATAATAAAGGATGTCTTGCAAATAATTTTTGGTAGCTTTTTCCACTGCTAGATAATCTCCAGAACTAACATAATTTTTTAACATTGTATCAATTCTATAATCATCAATATTGTTATTAATCAAATAATCAATTTCCGATAATTCTTCTTCAATTTTTATTTCTTGATAAGCACAATAAAAGACAATAGCTCCAAAAGATATGATGGCAATCATAAATAAGCTAGCTAAAGAAAGAATAATCCCTATGGTTAATTTACTGGTTTTCTTCATAATCATCACTAATAAAATTTTATCATATTTTACCAAATAATAATAGAGTAAATTTTTATGTATTAAAAAAATATTTTTAAATATACTAATATTGACAATTATCATTAAAAATGGTATTATTGTCATATAAGAACTCTGTTCAATCCGAAGCTTTATGTTTAGTACATGAAAGGTTATGTAGGAAGAACGGAGTTTTTTTATTTAAAATTTTTAGTTAACGATGACGATGCATTCATATCACAAGCTACTGCTTTTACATTCATCATCCATTTATTTCCCACATATTCCATAAAATCATAT
>CALVYL010000045.1 GCA_944372215.1 uncultured Bacilli bacterium
ATGCTCTAAGAGATAACTCTAGTACACTACTTACTTATTGGAATATAGGTAAGCTTATAGTTGAAGCTCAAGGTGGTGAAAAAAGAGCAAAGTATGGGAATAATTTAATAAATGAGTGGGGTAAAAAATTAAGTGAAAAATATGGTAAAAATTATGATACTAGAAAATTGCGAAGAATGCGTATGTTTTATATGCAATTTCCAAAATGGGTAACAGTGTCGCCCATTTTGACTTGGTCTCAATATTGTGCTATTTTACCAATAAAAAATGAAAATGAAAGAAACTACTACATTAATCTAGTTATACTTAATAATTTATCGGTAAGAGAATTACAAAAAGAAATAAAAAATAAAGCTTTTGATAGATTATCTTACGCTGATAAAGAACATATCAAGTTAATCAGTGATAATAATATTACCACAATATCAATTAAAGATATGATTAAAGATCCAATAATACTTAAAGCTGATAAAACCCTAGATAAAATTAATGAACAAGCCATTCATAAATATATCATATCTTTACTTGAAGATAAATTCTTAGAATTAGGTACTGGTTTTGCTCTTATAGGTCATGAATATAAAATACACATCGATAATAAGACTTATAAAATAGATTTATTATTTTTTAATATTAAACTTAATACCTATGTTGTTGTAGAGGTTAAAACAAGAAAAATAAAGCATACGGATATAGGGCAATTAAAATTTTATGTGAATTTTGTAGAAGATAATATAAAGGATATTAATCATAATAAAACAATTGGTTTATTAATTGTTAAAGAAAATGATAAATATATTATTAAATATACTACAAGTGATGATATTTTAGTTACTACCTATGCTTTGAATTAAATGGAGGAATTATGAATTATTTTAAAAATATTGAAGAATTAATAATTGAAAATGAAGCTAATAAGAAAGTTAATGCTCTAAGAGATAACTCTAGTACACTACTTACTTATTGGAATATAGGTAAGCTTATAGTTGAAGCCCAAGGTGGTGAAAAAAGAGCAAAATATGGCGATAATTTAATAAATGAATGGGGAAAGAAATTAAGCGAGAAATATGGTAAGGGATATGACGCTAGGACTTTAGAAAGGTCTCGTCTATTATATTTAAATTTCCAAATTCCGGATACACTGTCTCCGAAATTAAGTTGGTCACATTATATTCTTGTTTTACCGATGAAAAACGAAAATGAGCGAAACTATTATATTAATTTAGTAATACTAAATAATCTATCTGTAAGAGAGTTAAAAAAAGAAATAAAAAATAATGCTTTTGATAGATTATCCTATGCCGATAAAGAACATATTGAAATTATCAGTAATACTAATAATACACAATTATCGATTAAAGATATGATAAAAGATCCCATCATACTTAAAGCTGATAAAACACTAGATAAAATTGATGAACTTACTATTCATAAATATATCATATCTTTACTTGAAGATAAATTTTTAGAATTAGGTACTGGATTTACTCTTGCTGGTCATGAATATAAAATACATATTGATAATAAGACTTATAAAATAGATTTGTTATTCTTTAATTATTTAATAAATGCTTTTGTAGTAATTGAGGTTAAAACAAGAGAGCTTCAACATCATGATATATCGCAATTAGAGTTTTATGTAAAGTTTGTAGATAAAAACATAAAAAGAGATAATCATAATAAAACTATTGGAGTACTAATAGTTAAAAAGAAAAATAAATTTGTAATTGAGTATACAACAAGTGATGATATTTTAGTTACTACTTATGACTTTAAAAATTAATTTTATCTTAAAAAACATATATCCTATTGTGTAATATCCCTTAAATAAATTGAAAATTTGTCTATATTAAGGTATAATTAATTAGGGTGATTAAAATGGCAAAGAAAAAGAAATCAAAAGAAAGTAGTGCCACCAGTAGCTATAGTGTCGAACTTATTGGTCTAATCCTTATATTAATAGGTATTATTGGCTTTGGTTTTGGCTTTGTTGGTATGCTACTTAAAAAATTTGCTATGTTTTTAGCGGGTTCTTGGTGGATAGTTGTTTTAATATTTACAATAATCTTAGGTGTATATATGTTATATAAAAGAAAAATGCCCAAATTTACTAGTCAAAAATTAATTGGCTTATATATAATATTTATTATCATATTAGTAGCTAGCCATTTTGAATTTTTAAATTTAGCTAATAACCCGGGCGATATTTTTAATGCTACTTATAATAATTTTATGGAACGTATTTCTAGTATTACCGCCAGTAATGCTCTTGAAACCAGTGGTACAACATCAGTAGTAATTGGTGGTGGCTTTATTGGAGCAACATTTATTACTCTTTTATATAGTTTATTTGGTAAAACTGGTACTATTGTTATCCTTGTATTACTAGGTATCTTTGCGGCAATATTAACATTTAATGTTAATCTATCAAATATCCTTAATAAAATTATTGGTCTATTTAAATTCAAAAAGAAAAATAAGGTAGCTGCTCATGAAGATGAGGTATTAACTACTAATAGTAATGATATACCAGAAACAAAAGAAGAACCTAAACAAGATAAAATAATTATTACTAGTATGGATGAATTAAAACAAAAACCAATTGAACAAGAATCTTTAGAACCAAAGAAAAAAATTGAAGATATTTATGAAGATACAACTTACATTTTGCCTAAATTCAATCAAATATTTGATCCTATAAAACAAAAGAAAACCAATTCTACTGAATTTACTAAAAGCAATAAAGAAATATTAGAACGGGTTCTTAAAGACTTTGGTATTAATGCTCGAGTTGTAGAAATTCACATAGGACCTGCTGTTACGGAATATGAATTAGTAGTACCAAATGGCACAAAGGTAAGTAAAATTGTTAATATTAATAAAGAAATTGCTCTAGCCTTGGCGGCGAAAGATGTTATAATTCAAGCACCAATCCCCGGCAAAAGTACTATTGGTGTCGAAATTCCTAATCCTACAATTAGCAGTGTAACTTTAAGAGAGGTATTAGAATCTCCTCAATTTTTGAAAAGTGATGCTAAGATTTGCGCAGCTTTAGGTAAAGACATTATGGGAACACCAAAAGTTATGGATTTAACTAAAATGCCTCACCTTCTTGTTGCAGGTTCTACTGGATCTGGGAAATCTGTATGTATCAATGGTATTATTGCTTCTATCTTAATGCGTTACAAACCTAATGAGGTAAAATTAGTTCTTGTCGATCCTAAAAAAGTTGAACTTACCAATTACAATGGTATTCCTCACCTATTATGTCCCGTTGTCAGTGATCCTAAAAAAGCTAGTTTAACTCTTCAAAAAGTAGTGGCAGAAATGGATAAAAGATTTACCCTATTTAGTGAAAAAGAGGTAAAAAACATTTCCGGATATAATGATTTAATTGATAAAGAAAATAAAAAACATCCAGAAAATCCTCAAGCTAAAATGCCATACATTGTTGTAATTATCGATGAACTTGCTGATTTAATGCTTGTGGCTTCTAAAGAGGTTGAAGATTCAATTACCAGAATTACACAACTAGCAAGAGCTGCTGGTATTCACTTAATTGTTGCTACCCAAAGACCATCAACCGATGTTATTACTGGTTTAATTAAAAATAATATCCCTTCGCGTATCTCCTTTGCGGTTTCTAGTCAAATAGATTCTCGAACTATCTTAGATCAACCAGGAGCTGAAAAATTACTTGGTAAAGGTGATATGCTATATTTCCCTATGGGAGATTCCGCTCCCACTCGAATTCAAGGATGTTTTATAAATGATGAGGAAATAAAAAGATTAATTGACTATTGTAAAAGTCAAGCAACTGTCAAGTACAATGAAGAATTTGAAAATGTTAGTACCAACACCTCTAGTGGCTCAAATAATTCCTATGCTGGAGAAGATGATGAAGCCTATAATGATGTCGTAGAATTTGCTATTCAAACCGGAAAAATCAGTGCCTCTTTAATCCAAAGAAGATTTAGATTTGGTTATAATCGAGCAGCTCGTCTTATGGATTTACTTGAATCCCGCGGAATTGTTGGTCCTCAAAATGGTTCAAAACCTCGTGAGGTTTTAGTCAAATTACAAAAAAATGAAGAAGAAGAATAAAAAAAGCTATTAAAAATTAAAAATTTATGTTAAGATATTAATGGAAGGTAGGTTATGATATGGCAAAGAATGAGACAACAAAGGAAACAAAATCCTTAGAACAAAAGATATCTCCAAAAACAATTTACATAATCATTGCAGTAGTATTAGCGGCTATACTTGTTGGAGTATACATATACCGCGTAAGTGAATTAAGAAACGAAGAGAGAATAACCAATAGTTATTTACTATCTACTGATACTGTTAGTTTAGAAATCAAAAATTTAGATGAGGTAAGTCAAATATTGTTAGAAGCTCCTAGTGAATATTTTGTTTTAATAACTTATACCGGAGATGCTGAAAATTATGCTCTTGAAGAAAGTATAAAAGGTATAATTGATGATTATAAATTAAATGATGTTTTTTATTATTTAAATGTAAAAGATATTATCGAACAAGATAATTACTTGACAAGAATTAACAACGCATTTAATACTGATAAAATTAATAAAATACCAACTATTTTATATTATCAAGATGGTGAATTAGTATATGTAGTTGAACGCGAAGATAATAATATAATTAATGCTGGAGACTTACAAAAATTATTAGATATATATGAATACGAAGGTCAATAAAGACCTTTTTTTTAAAGGAGTAATATTATGATACATGTAGTTTTATTTGAACCGGAAATACCTCAAAATACAGGGAATATAATGCGTACTTGTGTAGCAACAAATTCAGTATTACATTTAATTAAACCCCTAGGTTTTGAAATTGACGATAAACATTTAATTCGTAGTGGTGTTAACTATATTGACAAACTTAAATGGTTTGTTTATGAAAATTATGAAGATTTTTTAAGCAAAAATAATACTGGTAAATTTTATTTTCTAACTAGATATGGTCACAAACCCCCAACAAAATTTGATTTTAGCAATTCCAATGAAAACATTTATTTAGTGTTTGGTAAAGAATCAACAGGAATTCCTAAAAATATTTTAAAACCTCACATTGACAATTGTATAAGACTACCTATGAGTGATAATGTTAGAGCCCTAAACTTATCAAACACTGTAGCCATTATGGTCTATGAGGTTTTAAGACAACAAAATTACCCTAACCTATATTTTGATGAACCGCATAAATCAAAAACTGAAATAGAAGATTATCTAAACTAAAAAAGGAAATTTGTTTATAAATTTCCTTTTTATATATCGTAATTATCTAGCCAGTCTTCAAAAGCCGTAAGAGAATAACTACCAAAAAATCCTCCGGCTTGTTCACCATCACGAATTATAACTACACATGGTGTAAAACCATATTCATTAATAAAATTTCCAAAAGTATCAGTTACCTCTTCTCCAACACCTTCTTCATCTATAGTTGTTGTAGTTTCACGATCTAACAACTCAACAAGCTCCAACCAATTTTCTCCACTGCGATCGACATTGGCAATGTCTAAATATTGCGTAATATAGTTATGTTTTATTTGAGCCTCTTGTAATACCGGCAATAAATCATGACATACACTACAAGTTTCACGTCCTATATATAAAACATAAGTATCACCACTAGCAAACATATCAAGAATATCACTAACTCCCACAGTATGCATCATTGATACATCATAATCATTATCACTATCGCTTTTATTACAAGCATTAACAAAACCAAGTATTATTGCCACAAGTAATAAAAGCATAATTATGTAACTATACATATTTAATTGTTTAAAGTTTTTAGTATAATTTCTTTCATCTTTTGCCATTTTTCCACCTCATCAATATTATCATACAAAAATTAGAATTGTGCAATACAAATTAAAAAGTCCTAATTTTAGGACTAAAATATACATTTGGTGGCTCGTTTGGGATTCGAACCCAAGACCCTTTGATTAAAAGTCAAATGCTCTACCTACTGAGCTAACGAACCAATACATAAAAAAATAAATGGCTGCCTCGGCTGGGTTCGAACCAGCGGAATGTCAGAGTCAAAGTCTGATGCCTTACCACTTGGCTACGAGGCAATAAAAATGGTGGGGAGATGTGGATTTGAACCACAGAACCCGAAGGAACAGATTTCTTTACCACTATAGTTTTCACTACCACCATGTGTTTGTGGTCTGGACTTTCTCTTAACCATATTCTTAAGAACTTAGGCTCATCGTATAAAGTCTCTACACTCGGTATTAAAACCTAGCTCGGGATTGACATATAAACTTTTGTTTACTTAGTTTTCCCCGAATTAGCGATGTCCACCTTAATTGTTTCCAACTAAGGGTGCAAATAGAAGATATTTGTTATATTCATTTCCTAAATTTGATGTATATCTGTTTTTAATATCATTAACAGGAATTAAATATAAATCATTATCTGCGGTAACTATAAATAGCAATTCAACATTTGTATCACATACAGTTTTATAAAATTTACCTTTTGTTCCACCACAACTTTTAAGTGCCACTTGATATACACCAAATTTGGTTTTAAAAGTTGTGCCTTTAACTTGAACTCTATATAATTTAGAATTTTTTTCAACCACTAAATCATAATCTTGAGTGTCGTTTAAAGGAATTGAAACTGTATAACCATTACATACAAAGTATGATATTGCGATAGCTAAACTTGAATTCCCAATATTTTTGTTACTATCAGATAACATAATACCTCCAGATCAAGATCACAGTCTGCCGCGTTTGACCACTTCGCTATCTCCCCAAATGGTGCCGACAGAGAGAGTCGAACTCCCAACCTACTGATTCATACTACTATAGTTTTCACTACCACTTAATGTGTTTGTAGTCTGGACTTTCTCTTAACCATATTCATAAGAACTTAGGTTCATCGTATAAAGTCTCTACACTCGGTATTAACCTAGCTCGGGATTGTCATATAAACTATATTTTTTTCGTTCTTTTCGTCCTTGTCCACGATTAGCACCTTTATAAGTTGATGTTAATGAATGACATTAGGACATAAAATCAACAAATTAGATTCTGAATTATTATAATAATTCCCATCAACATGTTCAATTTCTAAAGGAATTATTCCACTATATGGCTTTTTTTCGTTCCAACCACATCTACTACATTTATTATCGTATTTTTCTAATAAATATCTTCTAATATGGTTTGAAATCTGATATTTTCCTCGCATACCATTACATAAACCTAATTTCCAATTGTGAATATATATTTTATATTCATATTCTTTTTGACAATGATTATTGCAATAATATGTACCAGATTTTAACGATTTTCCACATTTTTTACAACAATTCATAAATCCCCCAATATAATTCATGAAGAGTTCCCCGAATTAGCGATGTCCACCTTAATTGTTTCCAACTAAGGGTGCAAGATAGTTCAATCGGCTAATCGCCTCTATCCCACAAGTCAGTTGCGCTGCCAGTTACGCTATGTCGGCATTGGACTTACACCAATACTGGCTGCCCTTAATCACTTAAGAGCTTTTCTGCTTCATTGAGTCTTTAGACTCTCCACAGACCAATTTCGGATGGTCGCCACCCTACTAATAAAAAAATGGTGGGCGCTATAGGACTCGAACCTATGACCCCCTGCTTGTAAGGCAGGTGCTCTAACCAACTGAGCT
>CALVYL010000046.1 GCA_944372215.1 uncultured Bacilli bacterium
TAATATTGAAAATCTTATATTTAATGTCATTCCTTGTGTTTAATTACTTTACGTCAAATTTTTATGCGATTGCCTTACTTTACTGATAAATTATATTGTTCTTATTAATAGTTTTGTCTTTTTGTAATCATCTTTATACCACTTAATAAACTTATCTGTTGCACTAATTCTATTATCAGGTCTATTTTCTCTCTCTTCATCTGTCATTTCTGCTAGGGTTTTAGTACAATTATCAGGAATAAAAACATACCACAAGTTGGATTTAGCTTTCTTATTTTCATGTCCTCTTAGTTCGTTTGCTAAAGAGCCCCTACTTATTCCTAAAAATTGATAATATTCTTCTCCATCAAAGAAAGTAAGACAATCTAAAAAATAACAACTACGCTCTACTATATCTTTCATATTATCTAAAAGCAAATCTATATTAGAACTAATACCAGTTCTTTTAACAAAAGCTCCTGGATATCCTGGATTATTAGGATAATTATCTATATAAAATCCCGAATCAGCAACGAAGACTGGACTTTGTAAAATTGCAAATGCTTGCCTAGCTTTTTCTTTAGATATAAACTCAATATCATTTACATCAGGTTCATCTAAATCACATTTATAATAATTTATGTTAATACCCTCTTTTTCAAACTTTTCTTTTACTGAAACATATTTACCATAATTACCAGTTATATAAGTTAAATTATCCATTTTACATCTCTCCTTTAAAGCTATATAATTTTCTAACCAATCTAGGATTATATTCTGGTTGAGTTAAACTTATATTTTTATCTTCAGCAATTTTTTTAGATAGATAATACATTTGTAAAATTAAATAATATTCTTTCCAAAATATATTTTCATTTAAATCAGTAGCACTAAATACTAAAATATTATGATATTCCTTATCAATAAGTTTAATAAGTAACTCATCTAATTCTTTTTTATTATGCATTAAATAAATAAAGTAACTATTAGGATATTGAAAAACTAAATTACTTCTTCCATGACAAAATGATCCCTTATCATGAATTACTGGAGCAGACATACCAACTTCTGCTAAATTGGATTCTAACACACTTGCTGAAGATCGAGTCTCGTATCCACTCATTATTTGAATTAGTGAAGTATCTTTGAAATCAACAATTAACCTATCTATTTTTTCTTCACTTCTTAAGAACAATTCTTTTATCTTATCATTTATTTTCTTTATTTCACTTGGACCTAAGTCTATATTTAGTGAAACAGTAGAATCAAGTAGTAATGATATTGGTCCCAAACTAGTAGCTAGTGATATAAAACTTTTTTCTTTACTATAAAGTTTGTTACCCCAAGATATTACTTGATAATTAGATTCTTTTTTATTTTCCGTAATTAAATATTTATTACCTTTAAAATCCAATAATGCTTTATTAATTCCATTAGTATTTCCACTTGCAGAAATAGCAATTAAATTAGAAAACATTTCTCTATTTGTTTTGTAAAAATAATCTCTAGGTTCAATCACTTCACAAATAATACCTAATCTTTCGACAATTAATTGTATGTAATATGAAACTACCTTTGAACCTCCAGTGGCAATAATTAAAGTCGGTTTATTTTCAATAGTTAATTCATATAACAACTCTCTTATGTCGTTAAATTTTCCTAAATATGGATCATTAACCCACATTATTCTCTCTTCTAATTTAGAAAAATTTAATTCTGTATTCTCAGTATGTTTGTGTTTAATCATTTTACATCTCTCCTTTAATTACATAATAACAAAAGAAGAGGAAATATTTATGTCAGTTATAAAAATTTTCTAATAATTTTACATTTTTAATACGATTTATATAAAAGTGTCTTATTTCTTCTTTTAATTCACAGTAAGCTGCAATACCCCATTCATTACCAAGTAATATTAAATCATAAGGCCAAATAATTCTTTTAGATATTTCTTTTTTATTTTTAGAATAATATTCGATATAACATTTCCTTTTTTCTTTAATTGCTCGATTTATAGTATTTAAAAAGTTTTTATTATCTACATTAATATTTTGAGGAGTAATAAATCTTTTAGGAACATTGATATTTTGATTTAAAACATATCCCCCATAAGGACCCTTAATAGTATCTATATAAATACCAGCTTTTTCAAGATCATCTTTATACACTCTAATCATTCTAGGACTTACTTCTAATAAATCTGCTAGTTCTTGAATACTATATTTTTTTCCTGAACTTAAATATTCTAACATTGTTAGCACATTACTTACTTTAGACACACTTAAAACCTCCCAGTACAAATATTATATCATTTAATTTTAACAAATAAAATAAGTTAGATTTCTCTAACTTACAATTATTTATCACTTGAATCTATATAATGTTTACATAAAATCCGAGATTTAGAATTAATTTGAAATTCTCCAGGACAAAAGCCATATGTACCATTATTTCTCTCACAATCACTATCACAGTAATATTGTTCTACTACAGTTTCATCATTACTTTGTTCATAAGAATATGCTAATAAAATATCTAAAGATTTATAAAATTCTTCTTCAGTTACTGCACTATCCATAATGCCATATTTTTGGCATCGCATATATTCACGAACATCATAACAAGCTTTTCGTACACTATTTTCTGGAAAATCTTTAATTAAATATTCATAATAATTTTTATCCATATTCCAAAACCTCCATAATATAAAAATGGTGCCCGAGGTCGGACTTGAACCGACATGGTATTGCTACCAACGGATTTTGAGTCCGCCGCGTCTACCATTCCACCACTCGGGCAACTAAGAAGATTATATCATATTATGTTTAATTTTTAAACATTTACTCATAATATTTCTTATCTTTTTCTAAATATAATACTAAATCAATATTTATATCAGTATCTTTAATATATTCATTAATAGTATCAACTACCATTTTGCCGACATCCTCATGCTTATATCCATATATTCCTGTTCCTAAACTTGGCAGCAAAACATTTTTATAATTATGGCTTTTTATAGTATCAAGTAAATTAATATAAGTTTTCTTTAGTTCATCTATCGGATTATCGCACTCATAATATTTTGGTCCTTGGGCAAATATAATATCCATGCCTATTTTAAATCCCGGAGTAATCCGCATTTCTCCCACTACCATATTAGTAGAAAAATTATTTTTAATATAATTGCTAAGTTGTGTAGATCCAGCTTTATCGAATATTGCTCCGCAGACTCCCCCACCATGCTTCATCCCCGGATTAGTAGCATTAACAATTGCATCGTGTCCCTTTAATATTTCATCACTTGTAATATCACCAACTAAAATTTGTAATTTTCCCAATTTTATCACCATTATAAGTATATCAAAAAAATCAAGTTTGTGGTATACTTAATTTAGGATGGTGAAAAAATGGATAAAAGTGTTTTAAAAGATTTATCTTATGGTGTTTATATAGTCTCTGCGAAAGTTGATGATTTACTGGTAGGTTGTGTTGCTAATAGTATTATGCAAATAAATAGTGAAACTATAGCTATAAGTATTAATAAAGAAAATTATACAACTAAAGTAATTGAAAACACTAAAAAATTTGCTATTAATATCTTACCAGAAGATATTGATATTGAGATAATTAAAACATTTGGATTTAAGAAAAGTAATGAAGTTAATAAATATGAAAATGTAAATTATGAAATTATAAATGATTTACCAGTAATTAAAGATTCGTGTGGCACTATATTTTGTGAATATGAAAAGTCAGTAGAAACAACTACGCATTTAGTAATATTAGCTAAAATTATTGATACAAAAAAATTAAACAATAAAACTCCATTAACTTACAAATATTATGGGGAAAATTTAAAAGGTGGAACATCAAAATATGCCCCAACCTATCAAGAGGAAGAAAAAACGAAAAAGAATGTCTTTGTTTGTAAGATCTGCGGATATAGGTATGAAACAGATTTAGATGAATTACCTGATGATTTTAAATGTCCTATGTGTGGTGTTGGCAAAGAGTACTTTGAAAAATTATAAAGTACTCTTTTTATTTTTTAGGTATTCCATAAATTAATTTAGTTTCATCGAAGAATATCTCATAATGCGGAGGATAAAATGTGAGTAAAGCAAATAAAATATAAGATAGAATAATTAAAATAATTGGTAATACTTTAAAATTTAAATCATTTAACAATAATATTTTATAACCAATAAATTCCATAACTATATAAGTTATCAGCATTAAACTAATAGATATAAACATATTTTCACCAAATATATTATATAAAGGAATGAATATGGCTAAATAAAATATAACCCCTAATATAGCTTTAGTAATAATTTCAATATAAAAATTGTTATATTTAATTTTAAATTTTTGCATAAGTATTAGACTTATTAATGAACCAAAAATTATAACACCAAAAATTATTTTCATATGTTCCCAAATTGATTCATTGACAGGAAAAAATATAGCTGTAACAAAGTTAGGCAACAAGTCATAAACAAAATGCCATAAAAAAGATAGGGCAAAAAATACAACTACATTAATTATTTTTATTTTTTTTAAAGTCAATATTATCACCATTAAATAATATGCTTTAGTCCTGTATAATTATCCCTATTTCTTTTATATAATCAATTATTTGTTCTAATGATAATGTAATATTTTCAAAACTGTTTATATCACCATCTAATTTACTGATTTTGGAGGTATATAATAATAAATCTGTTATTTTATTTTCCATTAAAGTTATTAAATCTATTTGAGAATTTTTTATATTTGCTTTTATAATGTTATTACTAATTAGTTTTATTTCTTTTATACTACAAATATCAAATAACATATCATATATTTTATTGTCACTTAGTGATATATAAACTATTAAAGAATCATTAAATATTACCTTTTCTATATTACTATCTATGATACTAGTATTAATAATTTTAGAATTATTAATTTTAATATCTTTTAAATAATTAGTAGAAAATACACAATTATTAAACATACAACTATTAAATTCAACATTTTTAAAATTACAATTATTAAATACAATATGTTCAAATATACATTTATTAAATATCATGTTTTCAATATTATTAAAAGTTATTTTTCCATTTTCATACGTTTCTTCATTATTTATTTCAGTAAATTCAAACATTTTCTTCTTCCTTATAAATAGATGTAAATAATTCTTGTTCTTCGTCATTATTATTTACAACATTTGGTAATTCTGGAAGATCTCCAAGAGTGGCTAAACCAAAATAATCTAAAAACTCACTTGTTGTTCTATATAAATTAGGTTTCCCTGGCAGACTACTTTTGCCACTTATTTTAATTAGGTCTTTTGCCATTAATTTTCTAATCATATTAATACTGGAAATTCCTCTAAGTTCATCAATTTCCATTCTTGTAATCGGTTGATTATAGGCAATTATAGCTAAGGTTTCCAAAGCAGCTTGCGATAAGGTATTAGATCCCCGCGTAGTAATTAACTTTTGATAATATTCTTTATGTTCTCCTTTAGTCGTAAGTTTAAAAGCATCACCAATAAAACTAATTCTTATGCCTCTACTTTCTTTGTTGTATTCTTCTCTTAATTTTTTCAATAATTCTTGAACTTCATTTTTATCGATCAACATTATCTCACAAATATTATCTAATGTTAATCCTTCATCACCCACAACAAAAAGTAATCCTTCTAATATTGCTTCTTTATTCATATTCTACACCTTTTCTATTAATATTTCTCCAAAATTGTCTTTTTGAGTCAATCTTATTTCTTTATTTTTACACATATCTAAAATAGCTAAAAAAGTTGCTACTACCATCTCCCGGGAATAATCTTCAAAAAGATCTGTAAATTTAGCAGATTTACGAACATTTAAAAAATCTCGAACCATACTTACCCGATCTTCAACACTAATTTCTCTTCTAGTTATCTTGGTATTAAGAGGTTTTTGATAAGACATCCTTTTTTGTATTTCTAACAATGCTTCTTTTAACAAATCGGGATTCATTATCTCTTCTGAGATTTTTTCTTTTTCCACATATTCTGTTAAATTCTCGGGAACTTTAGTAAAAAATGCATTTCTCTTTTCTTCTAGTTCTTTAAATACTCCCGTAATATTTTGATACCTTTCATATTCTAATAATTTATTTTTTAAATCTTCTTCACTATTAATACTAAATTCACTATCTTCATCAGTTTCAGTATCTAAATTTAATAGTAGTCTGCTTTTTAAATGTATTAGTTCTGAAGCCATAACTAAATATTCTGAAGCATCATCTAAATCATCTTTTGGCAAACTATTAATAAACTCTAAATATTTATCTATAATATATTTCGTATCAATACTATAAATATCCATTTTAGCAGTTCTTACCAAATGTAGCAACAAATCTAGTGGTCCTTCAAAATCATTGATACAAAGATTCATAAAATCCCCCTTAACTACAAATATATCCTTGTGATTCTAATTCAAAATTTATAACCTTAGCATCAGTATTAAGTGGATAATATATTCTACTATTAAATGTTCCATCAACTAAAGTTCTTAAATTAACGCTAGTTGTAAAATGTAAAGAATTATTTTCCACTACTATATTAGATGTTAATCCACTTATATTACTATAAGTAGTAGATAATGCTTGATAAGAACTATAAAGTGTTGCATAATTAGGATCCGTTGTTGGGACAACATATACATCCTCAATAGCTAATAATTGATTCCTATTAAATGAATATGTTATTGTTTCATAATCTCTTGTACAAGTTAATGTACCATTACCTGCACTATCTGTATCTACTGTATAAGCCGGATATTCTTCAACTGTGATTTCTAAAAAAGCTATCTCTGTTACATTACTAGCAGTTATTTCATATTGAACATCTTCGCTAGCATTTATTCCAATTATATTATCGGCAACTTTAATTCTTTCCAACAAAGTTTCGCCATTATATAAATTTAAATAATAATATTCTTCCGACAAATCAATAATTTCTGAACTATTATTAGTGATAGTAAAAGTAATTGTATTATTTTGAATAACAAAGTTATTTAAAGTCATATTATCAACAGTAAAACTTGGATTATCACTTAAAACATATTTCTGAATTTCAGAATTTTCTTCCGGTTCATCATCAACATTAGTATCATCATTATTATCATCGCTTGGCCCTAATAAAGCACTTGGATCATCAACCGAAAAACCAAGTTTTTCACTTACATAAGTAGTTATATCTGGCAAATATATTGCTGCTGCAATAAGTGCCGCAAAAATAATGATTAACCATAATAAACTACCTCTTTTAGTTTTTTTAATAGCTAAAACTGTCGGCGTCAATTCTTCATCCACAATTACAACTTTTTTTGCCATAATGCACCATCCCGTTTCATTCTCTATATAAATTATACTATATTTAAAGAGTTTTTAAAAGAAAAAATTCTAGTTTTCACTAGAATCTTCATTTAAAGAATCTATTACATCCAAATAATATTGTTTTAATTCGCTTTCTCATCATCTGTTAATTCCCGATATACCCATCTTTGACACACCTTATCTTCAAATCCAGATAAAATCTGGTTTTTTTATGTTTTGTGCTTGCGTACCTATCG
>CALVYL010000047.1 GCA_944372215.1 uncultured Bacilli bacterium
TAATTTAGCTACAGCCTTAGAAACATAAGACTTAGAAAAACCTTTTAATTTAGCTACATCTCTTCCTTGATTAATATCTTTATTCAAGGTAATTGCAATTAATACATCCGCCTCAGGTTTGGTAATACCAATTTCTTTAACACACTTTTCAATTTCACTATCAATATATTCTTTAATTTTTTTAAAACATGCTAATGTTTCTTCATCTTTAAACATAATTCACTTCCTAAAAATTAGTTTATGTGTCAACCATTATATACATTTATAGTTTTTTAGTCAATAAAAAAATATGAATTTCACAAAACATTCATATTTTTACTTATTTTGTGTTGATAACTCTCTACTTATCCACAACATAATAATATTTACTATATATTCTTGCTCATTTTCAGTTAATTCTTTATTTTGTTTTATATGATGCCACCTATAAAGGAAACCTTTGCCGATAATTGAAGGAATAACTAGAAAACTTAAGGTTAATATAAATTATAAAACACAAATCCGTTAAAAATTGAAAAATAAACCATAATCAAAATAAATTGATAAAGAAATATAAAATATTCAATTTGTTTATGTTATAATTAAGTAAATCGTGAGGTGGTATATTTGAAAAAATATGATATTTGTATTATCGGTTCTGGCCCCTGCGGATTAACATCTGCCTTAGAATTAAGCAAAAAATTTAAAATATGTATAATAGATGCAGGAAGAAACTTTGAAGGTAGAAAATGTCCTCTTGATGAAACTGGAAAATGCATTCAAAATTGTAACCCATGCAATATAATAACTGGTTATGGCGGTTGTCAATTTATCGATGGTACTAAAGCTTGTTTTTTCCCCGCCGGATCAGGATTATTCAATTTTGGCAGTAAAGATGAAATAATTAATTATTATAATTATGTTGAAAACTTATTAAATTTTTTTGGTAAACCCATTAGGCAAAAGGTAAATAAAGATAAAATTCAAAAAATAATAAAAAAGTTTAATAATCAAAATATTGATGTTAAGTATTATAATGCTCAAAAAGTTGATAGAGAAATAATGAAACATATAGGTGAAAATATAAGAAAACGATTATTAGAAAATCATGTTGATTTTTATTATAATGAATTAGTAAAAGATATTCAAAAAAACAATATTTTCATTATTACTACAAATAATATGCAATTTCAAGCAAACAAAGTAATAATAGCTACTGGCAGATATGGTAAATTCTTTTTGAATAACTTAACTAAAAAATTAAATATCGACTATGATATGAATAATTTTGAAGGTGAGTTAGGAATAAGAATCGAAATGCCATATAGTTACTTTAACAAAATAAATGATATATTTAATGATATTAAACTCAAGAGAAGAATAGATGATAATAATGAAATAAGAACATTTTGTCAAAATTATAAGGGCACCATAAGAAAATGTGTTTTTGACACTGATATTGGTAAGATAACATCATTAGATGGCTGTATTCTAGGATTAGATAATAATACGAATAGCATCAACATAGCTATTCACCATAGAAAAAGTAAAATAAAAGAAGCCGAAAAATTTAGGAATATTATTATAAAAACAAATATAGATAACAAGCCTATCGCACAAAATATGAAATCATTTTTAAATAATAATAAGGATTGCGAGATTAACGAGACATATTGCACTATGCCTGATTATTCAATAGGAAATATAAATGACTATTTACCGATTGATACTCTAAATTATATAAAAAAAATGATAATCGATATAGATAAGGTTATCCCTGGATTTGCCTCAAAAGATAATATAGTATATGCTCCATCGTTTGAGTTGGGGGAAAATAAATATAAATTATCAAAATCGTTTGAAACAAATGTTGAAGGCTTATATATAGGTGGTGATGCAAGTGGTTATTTTAGGGGGCTTATGCAAGCGATGATTTCTGGAAAAATAATTAGTAAAGATATTTTACAAAAGAGTGGAGGTATAAATTAAATGATAGAAAATTCAGAAGTTAAAATTAGAGATATTGCATATTCTAAAGATACAATATCAAGGAAATATGTACAAACAACAGCTGATGATTATAGAATAGAGACTTTATATGTTGATTATAAAAACAAGTATATTATTTGTTTTTCAACACAGGTTGGTTGCAATTTAAGATGCAAATTTTGCTATAATGGAATAAGACACAATTTTAAGAGAAATTTAACAAGTAAAGAAATATGTAATCAAATTGAAAATGTGATGAACGAAGAAAAACCAAATAAAGATAAGCCAATTTTATTTAGTGCAATGGGAATTGGAGAGCCTTTATTAAATTATGATAATTTAATAAAAGCATTCCATATTTTAAATAAAAAATATCCTAATAATAAATTTGCTTTAGCAACTACCGGTGTAAATTTAAAAAACATTTTAAATCTAGCAAAAGATTTAAAAGATATAAATAAATTTAAACTGACAATTTCTTTGCATTCTGCCGACGAAGAAAAAAGAAAATATTTAATGCCAATTAGTAATGATTTAATTTCGCTAGTTAAAACGGTAAAAAAATATAAGGCGATATCTGGCCGTGAAGTGGAATGGAATTATGTGTTATTTAATAATATTAACGATTCAATTGAAGATGCAAAAAAGTTATTTGAAATACTGGGAAAAGATGAATATATTAAAATAAATAAATTTAATAATGTTAAAATTAGTGAATTATCAGAAAGTAAAAACAAAGATATATTTATTTCAACTCTTGAAAATTTAGGAATGCAAGTTGAATATTATGAAACTAATGGTGTTGATATAGATGGTGCTTGCGGTCAAATGATTTCTGATTAATTAATGCTTTTATTTAAACAGAAATTAGAAAGAAATATCATAACTAATGAAATTCTTCTTTATTAACTATTTTTTATATAAAAATAATCTTAATAACCAATCTAACGAAATGGTAAAAAGATTATTTTTATTTTGCTAAAGCAAGTGATAATATAAATATAAAACTGTAAGTTTTTCTACAAAATTATATTAGCAGTATCGTTAATTTCAAAGCACTGATTTAATATTTTATCAAAATATTAGTTATTTCTTACATTGAAATTAATATTTTATGAATTTGTTGATAACTCCCTGTTTATCCACATCATAATAATATTTACTATATATTCTTGCTCATTTTCAGTTAATTCTTTATTTTGTTTTATATGATGCCACTTATAAAGGCAACCTCTACAACAAGTTGCTGTTGCATGCTGAGCAATAAACACTGGATGATTTTTCATTGGTGTTTGTTTACCGTCATTTGGTATATATGCTGGAGCAAGTCTCGTTTTAATGAAATCTTCAGCATGCTTTCTTATTACATCTATTCCTTTATCATTAATATACTTTATATCTTTATTACTTAAATGAAAACTACTTCTAAATTTTGATTTAGCAAGTTTTTCTAATATATCATTATACATTTTAATGCCTCCTAAAATTAATTTAACCTATGTTTAGTATATCATAATTTTATTTATTATTAACAAACAATTCAAAATATTTGTCTCCCTACAGAAATAATTTTATATAAATAACATTCTAAAAAAATGATCTATATTGAATAAGATTATTAAACAAATAATAAAAACATATATTCCAAAATTTTACAATTTATTCTAGTTTTTTTGCAATTTATGTATTATAATTTTTCTAGGAGATTTTTTAATTATCAGACATGTTAATTTAAATATCAAACTATGATATTGGTTAAAATATTAATTATTTTAATAAATAAAAGAGGTGCAAGGAATGAAAAAAGTATTAAGCTTAATTGTTTTATTATTCATGTGTTTATTAACTGGATGCGGAAACAATCTAGACAATAATTTGGATGACCTAAATGAATATTTAGAAGATGCTCAATATGTGTACCCTGATAGCAAAAATGTTATTGTAACACTTAATGAATTTAATCAACTTAAAAGTGGGATGACACCACAAGAGGTATGGAACATTATAGGGGGCCAATGTACTAATACCGGAACAACTGATATGGGAATTGGAGAAGAATATATTACTGTTTCTTATGGATGCAATGGTAATGGTTCAGTTGGAGCAAATGTGTTATTAATGTTCCAAGGTGGTAAACTGACTACATTTAGTCAATATGGATTAGAATAAGAAGAATTTCAAATATGTTAGAAAGGGATGATTTATATTAAAAGTTGGTATGATTTAACTAATGAAGAACAAAAAAATATGATTAATGAATTTAGAGAAAAGTATTCTGGACCTAATACAAAAAAATTACATGAAATAAACAAATGGTTACTAGTATTAATAATTCCATTGGCAATATTTGTTATAGTTAGGATTATTGTGCAAACTGATGAAACAATTGGAATTGCAAAATTTATATTGTTAATACTTATTATCATATACATATTTAATTTAGTTAAAATTGCAAGAGAAAATTCCGCCTTTAAAAAATGGCTAAAAACAAAAAATATATTAAAATAAAAAACTATATCAGAGATAGTGAAAAAACTAAATGAAATTTCACAATCGCCAAAATAAAACAATGAATTATAGTAAGGAGATGACTTTATGGACAAAACAGAAATAACCGAAGAAAGAGCGGATCGTTTTATAAGACTATTATATACAATGTATGCTGAACAATTAGGTGTTGAAATTGAAATAACCAAGAAAGAGGAAAATTAAATAAAGCATAGAAATAATAACAAAAAAAGCAAACAAGTCCAAAAACAGTTTGCTTTTTCTGTGAAATAAAAAACTCCCGTACTTACGGGAGTTATAAACCTTATGGTGGAGTAGAGGAGAGTCGAACTCCTGTCCAATATGCTCTATTATACAATATCTACAAGTTTAGGTAGATTTGATATGTCCTAATTAAATGGCTCTACACCAACCTCATAATTAGTAAGTTTAGTAAATTTCGATATATTATCCTAAACAAATAATATATTATATCTTATATTTATGAACCCCTAGCTAAACCTATAAGAGAAATTTAGTAGAAGTGCTCCCTTACCTACTAATTAGGCAAAAGCAGGAGCGAAACTGTAATTAGTTTCGTCATTTAATTTTAGGTTTGCACTTAAGGTATGCCGACCACTTGCAATCATATCTAGTTACATATGTCGAAACCATGAACTACCCCATACAACATAATTATAACAAAAAATTCTCAATTTGTCTACTGTTTTTTAACAAATGTTCGCACTGGATTCCGCATTTAATGAATAATCCGCAAAGTCATGTTTCAAATATAGGGGATATGCAGCAGCTCCAATCATCGCAGCATTATCTGTACAATAAATAAATTCCGGAATAGAAAGTTTAGCATCATTTTCTTCGGCTATTCTTTTTATTTCACCCCTTAAATATTTGTTAGCAGATACTCCTCCTGCTACTATTATATGCTTTATACCCGTATTTTTAAGGGCTAAATCAACTTTTCTAGCAAGTTCATCTACAGCGGTAGTTTGAAAGCTGCAAGCAAGATCTGCTTGTCTTATTTCATTACCTCTCTGTGTCTCATTATGAACTAAATTAATTATATAGCTTTTTAAGCCACTGTAACTAAAGTTATAAGTATGATCCATTACAGGTTTTGGCAAATCATAGGTAGGTTTACCTTGTAAAGCTAATTTTTCAATTCCAGGTCCTCCAGGATAAGGAATATTTAGAATTCTAGCTACTTTATCATAAGCTTCCCCAATTGCATCATCTAGGGTTGAACCTAAAAGTTCAAAATCATAATCATCTTTCATAATTACAAGTTCGGTATGACCACCACTTACAACTAGGGCAAGTAAAGGAAACTCTAACTTATTATTTATGGCATTAGCATAAATATGTCCAATTAAATGATTTACTTTAATTAAAGGCTTATTATAAACATAAGACAATACTTTAGCAAATTCAATACCAACAAGTAAGGAGCCAAGTAAACCTGGTTTATAAGTTACAGCAATAGCATCAACATCAGCTACACTCATATGAGCTTTGTTTAAAGTATCTTCTAAAACCATTGTGATATTTTCAGTATGCATTCTTGATGCAATTTCTGGTACTACCCCCCCAAATTTAGCATGTGTATCCATTTGGGTTAAAATAGTTATTGCTACAACCTCACAACCATTTTTAACAATAGCAATACTTGTTTCATCACAACTGGTTTCTACCCCTAATATATAAACATCTTTCATTTAACCGCCCCATTTCATTAAATAAGCATCAGCATTATTATAATACTTTCTTCTAACATTTACTACTTTAAAATCTAATTTTTTATACATATTATACGCCGGAAAATTATCAGTAGATACCTCTAAAGTAATTGTTTTATTTTCTGCTAGCTTTATTAAATATTTAATTAAATTTGTTCCAATATTCTTACATCTATCACTTTCACTTACATAAATACT
>CALVYL010000048.1 GCA_944372215.1 uncultured Bacilli bacterium
TTTCGGGGTTAATGGAAGCTTGTATATCACTACTTAATGATACTAATGAAAAAAAGATATTAGATTTAGGATTAGATATAGTTAAATTCATGAGCGAAAGAATAGAAAAATATACCAATGATTTAAAATTGAATTTTGTTTTAAGTGAAGAGAGTAATAACGTGGTAAATAAACATTTACTTACTTTAGATAAAACAATGTATGGTAATTTAGATATTCTAAAGAAAGATAGTTATGGTAGTATTAGTAATTATATTAATAAACTAGATGAAACTCAAAAATATAAGTACTTTGTTAAATATCAAGATATTTGTTCTTATAACCTAGTTATTAACACAAATAAAAATAAAGCAAAAATAGAAGAAGAACTAGAAAAAGCAAATAAAGCCAAAATAAAAGTTATGAGGTTAAATGTATGAATATTGCGGGAGTCCAAAAAGTAACTTTACTAGATTATCCAGGAAAAGTTGCTTGTGAGATATTTACTCAAGGGTGTAACTTTGAATGTCCCTTTTGTCAAAATTCTAGTTTAATACCAATAACTAATACTGGAGAATTTAGTGAAGAAGAAATATTTGAATATCTAAATTTAAGAAAGAATATTTTAGATGGTGTTGTAATCACTGGAGGAGAGCCAACAGTTCAAAAAGATCTTAAAAGTTTTATTAAAAAAATAAAAGATTTAGATTTACTGGTAAAACTTGATACTAATGGGGGCAATCCTAAAGTGTTACAAGAATTAATTGATGAGGATTTAGTTGATTATGTGGCCATGGATATTAAAAATGTTTTCAATAAATATAACATTACAGCCGGTAAAAAGGTAAGTTTAGATAATATTAAGAAAAGTATAGAAATATTAAGAGTAAGTAAAATTGATTATGAATTTCGGACTACTATCATTAAAGAGATGCATAGTTTAGATGATATCGTAAGTATTTGTAAGCTTGTAGGTAATGCTAAATACTACTTGCAAAACTTTGAAGATAGTGAGAATGTGTTAGATCATAGTTTACATGGCTTTAGTCGTGAGGAACTATTATTTATAGATAAATATTTGAAAGATTTGTTTCCTAATGTGGAAATTCGAGCTTTATCGTGAAAATGGAGGAGGATGAATATGTATAAAGTTAGAAAAAGAGAAGGAAAAATTGTCAGCTTTGATATTAACAAAATAAGTAGTGCTATTAAAAAAGCATTTGATTCAGTAGATAGGAAATATGATGATAATGTCATTGATTTTCTAGCTCTAAAGGTTACAGCAGATTTTGAACCAAAACTAAAAAACAACATTGTATCTGTTGAAGATATTCAAGATAGTGTGGAAGCAGTTTTAAGTGCTGCCGGATACAGCGATGTTGCTAAAAGTTATATTTTATATCGTAAGCAACATGAAAAAATGCGGAATATGAAATCAACATTACTTGATTACAAAGATGTTGTTAATAGCTATATCAATGTTACTGATTGGCGGGTTAAAGAAAACTCAACAGTTACTTATTCTGTCGGTGGTTTAATTTTAAGCAACAGTGGGGCAATTACCGCTAATTATTGGTTAAGTGAGGTTTATGATGAAGAAATAGCTAATGCTCATAGGAGTGGGGCAATTCACTTACATGATTTATCAATGCTTACAGGATATTGTGCTGGTTGGAGTTTAAAACAACTTATTCAAGAAGGTCTTGGTGGGGTTCCTGGCAAAATTACCTCATCACCCGCTAAGCACTTATCAACATTATGTAATCAAATGGTTAATTTTCTAGGTATCATGCAAAATGAATGGGCGGGTGCACAAGCATTCTCATCATTTGATACATACTTAGCGCCATTTGTTAAAATTGATAACTTAGATTATCATGAGGTAAAACAATGTGTTCAATCATTTATCTATGGAGTAAATACACCAAGTAGATGGGGTACTCAAGCGCCATTTACCAACATTACCCTTGATTGGACAGTACCTAATGACCTTGCTGAACTTAATTGTATCATCGGTGGTAAAGAGGTAGATTTCAAATATAAAGATTGTCAAAAAGAAATGGATATGGTTAATAAAGCATTTATTGAGGTAATGATTGAAGGAGATGCTAATGGTCGAGGTTTCCAATACCCAATTCCAACGTATTCTATAACTAAAGATTTTGACTGGAGTGAAACTGAAAATAATAAATTATTATTTGAAATGACTGCTAAATACGGTACACCATATTTCTCAAACTATATTAATAGTGATATGGAACCGAGTGATGTTCGTTCTATGTGTTGTCGTCTTCGTTTGGACCTAAGAGAATTACGCAAAAAATCTGGTGGTTTCTTTGGTAGTGGTGAATCAACCGGTTCTATCGGGGTTGTAACAATTAATTTGCCAAGAATTGCTTATCTTGCTGAAGATGAAAAAGATTTCTATGACAGACTTGAAAAACTAATGAATGTGGCTGCTAGAAGCTTAAAAATCAAGAGAAATGTCATAACTAAATTACTTGATGAAGGATTATATCCTTATACTAAGAGATATCTTGGTACATTTAACAATCATTTCTCAACAATTGGTTTAATTGGTATGAATGAGGTAGGTTTAAATGCTAAATGGTTAAGAGCTGATTTAACTCATGAAAAAACCCAAAAATTTGCTAAAGATGTCCTAAATTTCATGCGGGAAAAATTAAGTGACTATCAAGAAGAATACGGGGATCTTTATAACCTAGAAGCAACACCAGCAGAATCAACTACTTATCGTTTTGCCAAACATGATAAAGAATTATATCCAGATATCATAACTGCTAGTGAACCAGATCATACTCCATATTATACCAATAGTTCACACTTACCAGTAGGTTATACTGATGATATCTTTAAAGCCCTAGATATTCAAGATGAATTACAAACACTATATACATCTGGTACAGTATTCCATGCCTTCTTAGGAGAAAGACTTACTGATTGGAAAGCTGCTGCTAATTTAGTTAGAAAGATTGCTGAAAATTATAAGTTACCTTATTATACATTATCACCAACATATTCAGTATGTGCTACTCATGGTTATATTAATGGGGAAAGCTTCACTTGTCCAATCTGTGGTAAAGAAACAGAGGTTTATAGTAGAATTACCGGATACTACAGACCTGTTAAAAACTGGAACGATGGAAAAGCTGAAGAATATAAAAATCGTAAAGTATATGATTTAAATAATTCTCATTTAACTCATGAAGGTTGCTGTGAATCTCATGATGATTGTGCCAGTAAAAATTTAAAAGATGGTATTATGTTATTTACTAGAAAAGATTGTCCAAACTGTAAAGTAGCTAAAGGTTTACTTGATAAGAAGAAAATAAAATATGAAACTATTGATGCCGAAAAAGAAGTGGATTTAAGTAAAGATTTAGGTATTAAACAAGCTCCAACATTAGTGGTTGTAAAGGATGGTAAGGTTGAAAAACATTCTAATGTATCTGATATTAAAAAATATTTAGGAAGCAAAGAATGTGTGACTGCATAATTATCGGCGCAGGTCCAGCAGGCTTAACCGCAGCTATCTATTTGCTTCGCGAAAATAAAAAAATAAAAATACTAGAAAAAGAATCTATCGGAGGCAAAATAGCTTCTTCAGCAAGAGTTGAAAATTACCCCGGATTTAAATCTATCAGTGGGGCAGCTCTTGCTGATAACCTTTATGAACAAGTAACAAATCTTGGTGGAGTAATCGATATTGAAGAGGTTCAAAGTATCAAAAATGGTAAAGTGAAAAAAATTGTTACTGATGAAGGAGTATATAAGACTAAATCAATAATCATAGCAACGGGAACTCATTATAATACTCTAAATTTGGAAAATGAAGAAAAATATTTGGGTAATGGCTTATCTTTTTGTACAGTTTGTGATGGGGCATTTTACAAAGATAAAGATGTTGCAGTAGTGGGTGGTGCCAATACTGCCATAATTAATGCGATTTATTTAAGTAGTATTGCTAAGACTGTTTATTTAATAGTTCGTTCAAATACTTTAAAAGGTGAAGCATCAGTAATTGATGAATTATTAGAAAAAGATAATATTAAAATATTATATGAATCTAATGTTATCAAGTATTTAGGTGATGATACACTCACCGGAATAGTCATTAAAACTAAAGACAGTGAACAAACTTTAGATGTATCTGGTGTATTTATGTCTATTGGCCAAATACCGGAGACTAAAGAATTTAGTAATTTAATTGAACTTGATAGTAATAACTATATTAAATCAAGTGAAGAATGTACAACTAATATCCCCGGCATATTTGTTGCAGGAGATGTTCGTGAAAAAAAGGTTCGTCAGCTTACAACAGCTATGAATGATGGCACTATTGCTGCTTTAAATGTCATAGATTACTTGAAAAATGAAACAAAAAAATAAAAAAAGTTGTATTTTGGCGAAAAATATTGTATAATATTAAATGCAAAAGAGCAATTAGTTCTTTTGTGTGATTGATATATTTGTTTGTGATAAATATCAAATCACCTCCTTTCTAAATTTAAGAAGATGTCAAAATCTTCTTTTTTTTAACTTAAAAAATTGTTATAATAAATAAAAAAGAAAAGAGGAATATCATGATTAAAACTAGAACTCAAGGCGATTTAATAATTATATCTGGAACTACTTGTGCTGGTAAGGGTACGGTAATTAAAAAATTATTAGAAAAAAATGATAATTTAACTTTATCAATTTCTTATACGTCAAGACCAAAAAGAGAAAATGAAATTGAGGGAGTAGATTATTATTTTGTAACTAAAGAGGAATTTGAAGAAAAAATAAAAAATGGTGATTTTTTAGAATATGCTAGGGTACAATATGGCGCATATTATGGTACTCCTAAAAAAGAGGTAATTGATTTACTTAATAGTGGTAAAGATTGTATACTGGAAATAGATGTTCAAGGTGTTAAACAAATAAAAAAGTTATATCCAGAGACTATTTTAATATTTATTATGGCTCCATCAATGAATGAGGTTAAAAAACGAATAAAGGCAAGGGGAATGGAAAATAATGAACAAATAATAGAAAGATTTAAGGTTGCTTATAATGAGATAAATGAGATAAATAATTATAATTATGTGGTGGTAAATGATAATGTCGATGCTGCAGTAAAAAAAGTTGAAGCGATACTTATTAGTGAGAAATTAAGAGTAGATAGAATTGAAGAATTAAGCGTGGAAAATGAAGAAGAAATAATCCATGAGTTTTTAGTAGATAAAGAGTTTAATAACGAAAAAAATTACTTGTAATAAAAATATAAGTATGATAGTATATGGTGGGTGGTAGTAATGAAAAGTAATAAAATTATGTTTATTGTTATTGGAATATGTGCAGTCATTGTAATTTGCTTTTGTGCATTTTTGATAATCAATAGAGATAAAACTGTTTTAAGTGATGCTTTAAGGTTTAAACAAGAATTTGAAGAATATAATGGAGCTACATATAGTGGTGCGTATGAAGGGGATTTAATTAATGTAAGTATTCCTGAGGATAATCCATTTATATATAAAAGTGCTCAAGAAATTATTGATGTTTTACATAATGAAGAAGCATACATTTTGTTTGGATATGCAACTGATCCTTTAATTCGTAATGCTATTCCAGTATTAATTGAAGCTTTAAATGAACGAGGAATAACTCAAGTCTATTATGTTGATATTGAACATATTCGGGATGAGTATACCGTTAGTTGGCCTCCGGAAAAAACTAAGGATGGAACAGATAGTTATTACGAAATATTAGATTTTTTTGGTGATAATTTAGAGAGGTATTATATGTTTAATGCCGAAGAAAATCATCAATATGATACTGGTGTAACCAGATTATATTCTCCAACATTTGCAGCTGTAAGAAATGATTCTGTTGTTGCGATGCATCAAAAAACTGTTGCTAGTCAAACAGATATATATCGGGAATTAACAGATGATGAGAAAGCGGAATTAAAACAATATTATTTGGATGTAATAGATTCTTTAAATGAAGATTCTAGTGAAAACTAGAATTTTTTCTTTTAAAAACTCTTTAAATATAGTATCTCATCTTTGACACTTTTTTTGAGGAAAAAGCTCCCAATCCCTTTATTTATAGGGGTTTGAGAGCTTTTAAATT
>CALVYL010000049.1 GCA_944372215.1 uncultured Bacilli bacterium
GACCTCGAAGGACTCGAACCTTCGACCGCCCGGTTATGAGCCGGATGCTCTAACCAACTGAGCTAGAGGTCCATGCACATTAATAATATCACATTACCCAATTTGTTGCAAGTACTTTTATTAATTTTTTACACTTTTAGCTCAAGGGTTAGAGCATCACGGCTTATCTCAAAATAAAAGATTTAAGAACCCCCTTAAATCTTAAATCTTTTCAAAGTTATTTATCTTGTAACATATTTAATAAATCAATTTTAAACATGTCTTTAGATGCATTTGCTTTAGATATCATTATACCTTTATATGTTGTAAGTTCACTACGATGACCTTCAAGTAAGATATCTGATGGTGTAATAGTTTCAAGTACTACTACCTCATCCTTTTTGTGAACTGTATAAATCAACTTAACATCACCATGAATTTGGGCAAACATTTTGTCGCTAGGTAATTTAAGTTCATATGTTTCTGTGCCATTTTTCTTATTAACAGAAACTAGTTCACCAACGAATTTACCATTTCTTAAAGCTGGATAATAATCAAAATTCAATTTTTTGAATGCTAGCATATTATATTTTTTTAATGCCCTTTCCAACTTTTTAAATTCGTTTTCACAAACGTATTCTAAAACATATCCTTTCATTTTTCCATACCCCCTAATTACTCGAACAATATCATTATACCACAAACTACTATTTTTGTCAAATTTGTGTAAATTTTTCATATCGTTCATAGTATTTCCACAATGGGACTAAATTATACCAGAAAAATTAGGATTTGTCAAATTTATTGCAAAGCTACTAAAATTCTTTTTATATCTTTTTCTCTTTTATAACTATAATCTTCTTCATGCATCTTTCTAAAAACAGCTAAAACATCATCAATTTCATCTAATAGATCAAAATAATAACTATCTACATCATAAACAAACATATTGTTACTTATCATTTCTCTTAAAGCTCTAACTAATTCTTCATTTATATTAAACACTGGAAAATCTTCAACGCTTTCCCGCAGAAAACCTTGGCTTATATCTAATGTTTCATTTATTTTTTCCACTATTACAGCATTACCACTAGCAATTAATTCTCTTAGTTCATCTGGTGTATAAACATGACTACTATCTATTTTCGCATCATCGGTTACTGCTATAACATATTTTACTTGGAATAATGGATTCCAAAAATTATTATTATTTTGACCTATTTCTTCATTATAAACCATAGTAGTACTTATTTCTTCATAACCAACATACTTTTTATTAAATTTATTTGTTACAAAATCCAATAAATCATTATCATATACATTTACATTATAAAGGCTAGTAATAATCTTTAAAAATTCCAAATCATCTAAAGTATTTAAATCAACATCAAATAATTCTTGAATAAAAACAATTCGTTTTTGAACACCTTTCTTAAATTTTTCAAAAATAACCTTATCGTTATCTTGTAATATTCCGCCATATATTTCATTGGCTAAATTTACATCTTTTCGCAAAATTAACATATACTCTATCTCCTTAATAAAACCTATTATAACACCTTTTTCCTTTGGTGTATACATTTTTTCCAAACTTTAAAAAAAATATATATGGTAATTATTACCAATATAACTTTGGAATATTTACTAATTATTCCAGCGAATATATACCAATTATCCGCTAGGATTACTCCTGCGGTTACTAATAGAGTATTCCAAATTAACGATCCCACTGTTGTATATAATAAAAATATTGGCATAGGCATTTTTTTAATGCCTGCAGGAATAGATATAAGGCTTCTAATAATAGGTACACATCTGCCATATAAAACTGCTTTTTTACCATACTTTTCAAACCAAGAATTAGTTTTATTTAATTCTCCTTGTTTAAACCATTTAAAATTTTGAATATAAAATCCAACATAATACAATATAATTGCTCCCCCTAAAGAACCAATTGTTGCTGCAAGTATTACTCCCCCTGGAGTTAAACTAGTACTTTTAGTTATAAAACCACCAAAAGTTAAAATTACCTCTGAAGGTATCGGTGGAAAAATATTTTCTATAGCTATTAAGAAAAATATCCCTAAATAGCCATAATTTTCCATAACATTTAAAATAAAATTTCCCATATAACCCCCATTAAAAAAATAATTGGTTAAAGTTTAAGTCTTACTATTGTTTCACCTAAATTCCAATTATTTAATTTATATTCTAATACATCTTTATTATTTTTAAGTATTCTATGAACCTCTTTAGTAAGAATATTAGTACTTTTACCATGGATAATAATAATATATTCATTTTTCATTAATTTATTATCATGGACAAACTCATCTACTAAAGATTCAACCATGGCTACAATTTCGCCATGTAAATCGAGTTTTGGTGTCTTACTAGTTATCATTGGGGATTAACAGGATTTTGTCCTTGATTTTGATCTACTGTAGCATTTGGGGTTGGTTGGTTATTTGGGGCTGGCTCTACTTGCGATGCTTGTGGTTGTGCTGGAGTTTGCACTTGAGCAGTAGGATTAGGAGTTACACTACCTCCCATTTTTCTGGCATAATAATCTAACACCTCAGATAATGTAGGAATTGATAATCTTGAACCCATTTTTTGAACTGATAAACCACCAGCAATATTAGCTAACATAATTATCTTTTCCATATCAAAACCATTAGCAACACCATAAGTAAATGCCCCATGGAATATATCACCAGCTCCAGTAGTATCAACTGCCGTGCATTTAAGCCCTGGCATAATCTTTATTTGGTTGCCGGCTTGATATAAAGCCCCATGTTCTTCAAGCGTTACCACAATCGTGGAATTAGGATATTTATTTTGTAACTTATTATATATATTTACTAAACTTTGGGGTTTAGTAAAATCAAATTTTAAACCTGTAACAGTTTCTGCAAAACCTTTACTACAAACAATATACTTGATATATTTACATAATTCTAGTAATTCTTGCGTAACTCTTCCCGCATCCAAAATTGTTATAGCATTAGGAAACTTAGTTATAGCATTTTGACTAGCCCCATAATCATGACCATCAGTTAGTATTATATCAGGGGTAAAATCATAATTATATTTTTTTAATGGTGGATATTCTGTAGCTACATTAAATACTGTTCTAAACCCATTTTTCTTATTTACCATAATAAAAGAAAATGATGTATCTTTTTCATAACTCGTTTCAATATAATCCGTATTAACCTTGACATCTTGAAATTCTTTTTTTATCTTTGTTCCGAAGTCATCGCTACCTACATTAGTAGCAATAACTGTATCAATACCCCATTTTCCCAGCAAATATGCCGCATTAGAAGCCGGTCCTCCCCCACTAGCATATTTTTCATTAAAACGATATTTAGCATTTTCTGTTGGGTATTCATCAACTGGTACTGTCATATCCCAACTAGAATGTCCTATACATAAAACTTTCATCAATAATCATCCTTTCTTATATACTAACTATAAATGGCTCGGTAATACTACCATTACCACTTACAAATATACATTCACTATTTAAATAAAACACTGGCCTAACAGCACTTATATTATCAACTTTACCATAATTACTATTATCATTTACTGCTCCATCACTAAATATAAAATATACATAATTACTTGTACCATCAACCTTACTCATTGTCCATTCATCTAACCCCATATATAAATAATTAGTGCTTATGCCATTCAAATAATTGTCAACACCCCAAAACTCTGGATAAGAAGAATAGTAGTAATCACTAACATCCATAAGCATTATATCTCCATCAATAATATTAATACTATTACCTAAATAATTTTTAAAATTAACATTTAAATTTATTTTATTTAAATTAGATTCTTCCCAATTATTTACTCTACTTTCATTATTCCAATAATAAGTACTTACATTATCATAAATACTACCTTTATAATAGGTATCTCCAATTTGATAAGTATTAAAATATGCTCCATCTAACCCTAACATATCACTTGTTGCATAATCACTCTTAATTACTTTTAATTTTCCATTAAATACACCTATTATTCTATATAATTCATTATTAATACTTATATAATTATTTGGATTACTTCCCACATATCTATATGTATTATCACTATCTAAATAATATAAATTATTATTAGTATTATCAATTATATAATCACTAATCTTTATCTTTTCTTCCATTAACATTACATCTATATCTACATTTGTAGTATCCCCAGATACTTCAAATGTCCATTCATCTTTACTATTATTTATAGCACAATCACTTTTTACTAAATATAACCCTGCTTTATTACTTAAATCTAATCTGTTACTTACACCATTATTATCGATTACATTAAGTGCTAAATTGCTTACATTATTATTAACTTTAACATAGACATTGTAATTAGCACTATTACTATATTCGGCACTCAAACTAATTTTATTATTATTACTATCAAGTTTTCCATTATCAAGTTTTAATACATCACTATAATTTATTATTTCTACACTCTCATCATTATTTAATACTACTTTAGTTTCTTCTAATTCAGAGTTTTTAGAATATACATAATATTCATAAAATATCTTCATAAATAAAACAACTGTAACAAGTAATATTAAAAACAATAATAACTTTAATCTCTTATCTTTATTTATCCTTTCTACTAAATTCATACATCCTACTCCTTTATTTATGAGATATTTTTATTTATTAAGCTCCTAATTTACAAACAGTATCAGCAGCAATACTTTGAACTGTAATAGTTCCATTTTCATCTATTGAGGCTGTTGAATTGTTTGTGCATGTTACTGCACTATAATTATTAGTATTATTTACTTTAAATGTTGCTGAATCTAGAGCATTTATAGTTTTAATATTCGCTGTATCATTAAAATAAACTAAATGACTATCTAAATAATCTTTGTCTGGATAACTAGCACCATAAGTAGCTGTTAAATCAATAAGCATGGCTCCGTCGAAATACATTGTACCTGCAACATTGTTATTATTAAAATCTAACCTTAATGGATAATTACCATTAGTAAAGCTTGAACGATCTTTTACTGAACTAATCGTGGTCCAACTATTAGCAGTAGTTCTTATCCCTTCAATGAAACTAGGCTCAGCAATTGGCCAATATATACCACCAGATACAGTTGAAGCAATTGAAGAATCGTTTAAATAAGCTTCAACTCGGCCATAATACATGTGGGTAACATCAAGAGTATAAGTAGCAGATGTACTAGAAACAGTCTCTGGACTACCAGCTGAACCATTTAATTGACATGAATAAGAACCATATTTTGCATAAGAAGTTGAATATGCACATGCTGACCAACCAATTTGTTCCTCAAAATTTCCTATAGTACCTAATAAATTTGTCAATGTATAATCACTACCTACTATTTCAGTATTTTCAGCAACCAATGTTACTTCATTAGTTTCTTTGGCATCGGCATTCATAATAAATTCAATATTAAAATTATTTCCATAATTACCAGATTGATCATAGGATTGATTTAAATAAGTTAAAGTAAATGTCCAGTTTTGTACTGTTGCTGTAGTACTAGAATTAGAAGTAATTGCATAATCGCTCGCAACAGCATAAAGTCCTGATGCAGCAGTTACATCAAAACCAGTTACACCATTATATGTGCCATAAGTAAGGCCATCAATATTTGTTATTTCTGTACCATCTTGGGAAACTGTAAGTATTACTTCTGGATTTTCTCCAGTATAAACTAAAGAATTTGCTGGCACATTAAAATAAACATAATATGAATCTTCAGCACTATTAGTTGTAGAGTTAGCGGTAAATTCCGCTCTATAAGTTGTACTTTGAGCATAATTTCCCCCACCTTCTGGTAGTGTTGTTGCAGTTACATTTAAATCTATTGGATAACCTTCAAAAAACTCAAGTTTATCAGTAGTATCACTGCCTAAAGTTACATTTTCTCTAGCCTCATTTATAAACGCCGCCAGATAAGAGTATGTTATTCTTATTATTAAAACTAGGAATACTCCTATTATTAAGATGCTTAAGGAAAATAATACTTTATCATTTTTGATTCTATTAATAATATTCTTCACTCGTTTCACCCTACTATTCATTACTATAACTAGTATAACATAAATTAAAAAAAA
>CALVYL010000050.1 GCA_944372215.1 uncultured Bacilli bacterium
GGGACTTTTCAAGGTAAATTTCCGAATCTTTTTTTGCTTGCAATAAAATTTTATAGTCTCTTTTAAAATCAGCTATTTTGAATGTCATATCGCCACTTTGTTTGACGCCGAATAGGTCGCCTTGTCCCCTTTGTTCAAAATCTTTTTCACTTATATAAAAGCCATCATTGCTTTCTTCCATTACTTTAAGTCTAGCATTATTTTCTACATTAGTAACTAAGTAACAATAGCTTTGGATATTACTCCGACCAACTCGTCCTCTTAATTGATGTAAGGTAGCAAGGCCAAATCTTTCCGCATTAAAAATTACCATTAATGAGGCATTGGGAATATCTATACCTACCTCAATTACAGTTGTAGATATTAATATTTTTATTTCTCCTCTTTGAAATTTTAACATCAATTCATCTTTTTCTTTTTGTTTTAATTTACCATGAAGAATCTCTATTTTGACAATATCATTATTAAATGCTCTACTCAATTTTTCTTTTAATTCATAAACACTATTTAAATTAATCTCATCATTTTGTTCAATTAAAGGCGATACTACAAATATTTGATGTCCTAATTTTAATTCTTCATACATTTTTAATAATACCTCTTTAATATTTTTTTCTAGTACTACTTTGGTTATAATTTCTTTTCTTAAATTAGGTTTAGTTTTAATTTGTGATAAATCTAAGTCACCATATATAGTTAGAGCATAAGTTCTAGGTATTGGAGTTGCCGATAAATACAAAACATCGGCATCCTTTTTGTCTCCTTTATTTTGCAAAGTATTTCTTTGGTTTACACCAAATCGATGTTGTTCATCAGTTATAACTAATCCCAAATTACTAAATTTAGCATCTTCATTTAGCAAAGCATGAGTACCAATTATTAAATCTATTTCCCCTTGTTCTAATTTTTCATATATTTTCTCTTTTTGTTTTTTAGTTAAACTACCCGTCAATAATTCTATTTTTATATCATAATTTTCAAAATAATTTTTAATCGATGTATAATGTTGTCTAGCTAATATTTCGGTCGGAGCCATAAATGCACTTTGAAAGCCACTTAAGTAGCACGCATAAATAGCTGTTATAGCTACAATTGTTTTACCACTACCAACATCACCAAGGACTAAACGATTCATTCTAATATTGCTCTTTAAATCATGTAAAATGTCATTAATTGCTGTTTCTTGATCAGTTGTTAATTTAAAACTTAAATTACTTAAAAAATCATTCAAAGCTTCTTCATCATAATATTTAGGAATTCCTATTGCTTGTTTATTTATTTTACTTAAATAATTTATTTTAAACATATATAAGAATAGTTCTTCATAGATTAATTTTAGTTCACTTTGTTTAATATCTTGAATAGTTTTAGGTTGATGTATAAGTTTTAGAGCATCTTTTTTTGATAATAGTTTATAATGGATATTAAATATTTCTGGTACATAATCAGGTATTTCAAAACTTATTTTTAAAGCTTCATTTATTAATTTTTCTAAGTTGCTATTTTTTATTCCTTCAGTTAAATGATATTTTGGTTCTATTTTATTATCTTCGATAGTAAATTTGATATCATTAGCAATAAAAGTATTTTTTAATTTATTATATTTACCTATTAATACTATTTCTCTATTAATTGACAAATTATTTTTTAAAAAGGCTCTATTAAATATTGTTACTTTAAAATTTATATTGTTGTTAGAAGCAATAAAATCTAACCTATTAAAGTTTTTTTTAATATAAGCTACTTTAGTGGCACTCAAAACCGTAACTAGAATATAACATACCTCATCTTCATTTACCTCATCTATGTTTTTTAATTTAATAATGTTATAGCGATAAGGATAATATGTTAGTAAATCTTCTAGCGAATAAATATTTAATTTATTGAGTAAATTTTCCGTTTTTGGTCCAATTTTTTTAATTAAATTTAAATTCATAATGTACTCCTAAAAATATTATAACAAAATTATCAAAAAAGTGTTGACAAACTTGCAAAAATCGGTTAGGATAGTAATCACCAATTCACTTAAAGGCGAATTGGTGCTAGTATCACACTAGTCAACCCCTTTTTATTCTTTTGAAGCACTCGAATGAGTGCTTCGTATTTTTTGTTAAAAACAACAACTTAAGGCAAGTTGTTGTTTTCATTATTTTGATTATTATTTTGTTCTACTGCAGCATTATTGTTGGGATTGTCAAAACTAAACTGTGGTAATGTTTGTTGATTTTTATCTATAGGGGTTTTAGTTGTTTTAAATGTATCAACCATAGCTAGACTTTCAGCATCATTACTATTTTGAATCGGTTCATTTAAGGTATCAACTATTCCTTCAGTAATGTTTAAATCATCAATACTTTCAACAGTTGGATTAATATTATTGGCATTTTGATTTTTATTCTTTTTGATTTTACGACCAACTTTTTTAGGCATTTTGGATACATCAATTTTATCTTTTCTTTTCATAACACTTGATGCTACCATTAAAAATATTACAAGAGCAATTACTCCAATAGCAATGACTATATAATTTAAGGGAATATTATCGAAATTCAAACTCATTAATTATTCTCTCCCTTATTTACCAAACTTTGATAATAATTATATCTCTTTATAGCATTTTCTTTTTGTTCTTCTAAGATAACTTTAGCAAATTCTGGATCCTTTATTTTTAAAGCATTAAATCTAACCTCATTATCTAAGAACTCTTCATATTTATCAAAATTTGGCTTAGCAGAATCAAGTTTTAAAGTATTATCATAACGCATTAAAATATTATAACCACATTCAACACTTAATTTTTCTTCAGCAATACTGGTACCCATGCCAGTTTTAATGCCTTGTTCAATACATGGAGAGTAGGCAATAATTATTGCTGGGCCATTATGTTCATCAGCTTCTTTAAAGGCATTTATCGCCTGCTGCATATTGGCACCTAATGCAATACTAGCTACATAACAATTTGGTATACAAGTGGCTATTCTAAACAAATCTTTTTTATTGGTTCTTTTTCCAAAATTGGCAAATTCAGCGATAGCTCCAAGCTTGGTAGCTTTGCTTGCTTGACCACCAGTATTGGAATATACCTCAGTATCAAGAACTAATACTTTAATATTTTCATTGGAATGAAGAACATGGTCTAGGCCACCATAACCAATATCATATGCCCAACCATCTCCACCGATAGCCCAAACAGTACGAGCAGGTATATAATCTAATAAATCTACTAATTCTTTAGGTATAGTTTTATTTTTTAACTCTTCTTTAACTTTCAAAGTTTTTTCATAATCTTCGCGATTATCTAACCATTCTTTAAATAATTGTTTTTCACTTTCTTCAACTGAATCCATTGCTTCTTCCATAATATGAGCGATACGATCTCTTTTTTGTTTGTAAGATGTATAAATACCTAAAGCGAATTCCGCATTATCTTCAAATAAAGAGTTGGCCCAAGGAATGCTATAAGGAGTTGATGGAACACTACCACCATAGATACTTGAACAACCGGTGGCATTAGCGATTACTAACTTTTCTCCGAATAGTTGAGTTAATAATTTTATATATGGTGTTTCCCCACAGCCAGCACAAGCTCCACTAAATTCAAATAATGGTTTTTCTAATTGAGAACCTTTAACTGTAAATTTATTCAACGGATTTTTTATTGGATAAAAATCTTCAAAATCTAACTTTTCTTTTTCTACTTTTTCTTCCATAACTAAAGCTTTATTACCCATTTTACCAGGGCAGACATTAGCACATACGCCACAACCGGTGCAATCTTCTTCACTAATTAATATTTCATAATATAATCCATCTTGACCAATAAAGGGAATGCCTTTAGCTGCATCGGTAGTAGTAATACTACGAACTACTGCATGCGGACAAGAGATGGCACACATTCCGCATTCTATGCAATTTTCTTTATGCCATACTGGAATAATATTAGAAATATTTCTTTTTTCTTTTCTGGTTGATGCTCCTGGAAATCGACCATTTTCATAAGGAATTAAACCACTTACAGGAATAGTATCTCCCAGTCTTCTATTTATTAAATCAAATAAATTATCATCAATTATTTCAATACTAGTAGAATATTCACCAGTTATTTCTAAACTTTCTAATTTATTTTCAGCATCACGCATAGCATTAATATTGTTATTAACAACATCTTCGCCCTTTGATGCAAAAGCTTTTTTAACACTTTCTGCAATATAATCAAAAGCATTTTCTACATGCAATAATTTTAATATTAATAATTCCATTATTTTACTAATCTTACCAGGAATATGATTATTCATAGCTATATCTTCAGCATTAATAAAATAGACTTTGATATTTTTGTTTTTAATTATTTCTTTTACTTTATTTGGTAATAACTTATTTAATTCTTCTTTATTTTTAATTGTATTAATAAGTAACGTACCACCATTTTTTAAATTACTTAGCATATCAAACATTTTAAAATAAACATCTTTGGTAACTACTGTTATTTCAGGATTAGTTACATAATATGGTTCATCAATCGGGGTATCACCATACCTTAAATTAGATACAGTTACTCCACCACTTTTTTTAGAATCATACTGAAAATAACCTTGAACATATTTATCTAATGATTCATGAACAATCTTTAAAATATCTTTACTGGCACTAACCATACCATCTGAACCAAAACCATAAATTTGAATTTCTTGAAAGTTATTATCAATTGTTATTGGACATGACGGAATACTTAAATTAGTAACATCATCATTTATACCTATAGTAAAATTATGATGTGGATTATCTTCTAACATTTTGTAAACACCATAAATATCACTTGGTGTAGTATTTTTGCTCGATAAACCATATCTACCACCATATATTTTAATGTCTTCATCTTTTAAAATACTACAAACATCTAAATATAATGGTTCTCCGGTAGCTCCACTTTCTTTTGTTCTATCTAAAACAGCTATTTTCTTAACGGTTTTAGGTAATACATCTTTAAAATACTTAGCACTAAAAGGACGATATAAATGTACCTCAATTAGACCAACATTACCTAATTTTTTAACTACCTCTTTAATGGTTGAGGTTACACTACCCATAGCCACAATAATATTTTCGGCAATCTCACTACCATAATAATTAAAAGGTTTATAGTTGGTATGCATTATTTCATTTATTTTAGCCATATAGTCGTTAACTATATCAGGCATGGCCTCATAGTATTTATTTCTAGCCTCCATTGATTGGAAATATATATCTTCTGTTTCACTCATACCATATTGATATTTATTACCAACATTTAAAGCTCTATTTTTAAATTCATTTATTTTATCATAATCAACTAAAGAAAGTAACTTATCTTCTGGTATTTCTTCAACTGTATTAAGTTCATGACTTGTTCTAAAACCATCGAAAAAATGTAAAAATGGTAGACTACCCTTAATTGCTGATAAGTGAGCTACCGCCGCAAGATTCTGAGCATCACTTACATTAGATGATGCTAGCATACAAAATCCTGTTGCTCTAGTAGCATAAATATCTTGATGATCTCCAAAAATTGATAAAGCTTGCGTGGCAAGAGAACGAGATGCAACATGGATTACTCCGGGAAGCATTTCTCCAGCCATTTTATACATATTAGGAATCATTAAAAGTAAGCCTTGAGAAGCTGTAAAAGTTGAAGCAAGGCTACCTGATAATAATGCTCCATGCATTGCTCCAGCTGCTCCAGCTTCTGATTCCATTTCCAAAACTTTGGGTTTGGAATTAAATATATTAAGTAAATTAGTCCCTGTTAGTGTATCTATATTAGCAGCCATAGGACTTGATGGCGTTATCGGATAAATACTACATACCTCACTAAAATAATAAGCTACTTTACTACATGCAGCATTTCCATCAACTATTTTTTTCATGTTTATCATCTCCGTACTATATTAAT
>CALVYL010000051.1 GCA_944372215.1 uncultured Bacilli bacterium
CACACAAGATATTTATACGTGTTTTGGCTTTTTTAGTAAATAACTATTGATTAATATTATAAAATGTAATATATTATATTTAGAAAGCGGTCGTGCCGAAATACCGGCGCGGTCGCTTTCTTTTTCTATTTATTTTCTTCTTCAATAGGTTCAAATAAACATCTTATATCAATATTTAAAGCATCAGCAATTCGACCTACAATTACTATTGTAAATCCTCTTTGCATTTTTACACTTTCAATTTTAGCTAAATAATTCATAGTAATACCCGCTAAATCAGCTAGTTGTTGTTGAGTTAAATTAGCTTTTTCTCTATATTTTTTAATATTATATCTTACTATATCATAATAATAATTATCTTCATGTAACATAGAACCACCATATCTTAATTATGTAGTTATTAAATATTAAAATATATGGACAATTTGTCTATATAACATATGTTTCTTAAATGATAAAATTCATTTATAAGGTAGGTCGAAAATGAAGAAAAAAGTATTGATTGGAGTGAGTAGTGTATTTGGAATAGTTATATTAATTACTACATTAATATTTGCTTTATCAAAAGATAATAATAATGAAGTATATCAAACAAAAACAGAAGAAAAAGTAGAAAAACAAGTAGGTGGTTTTTTAACAATTATGCTTGAAACAGAAGCTGGTTCTGGACAGTATCAAGAGTCGACTTCTAGTACTTGGCCAGGGGATGATTATATATTTAATGGAAATATGAGTGCATGTGAAAATGGTGGAGAATTATCTTGGGATGTTAGTACTAATAGCGTTAAATTATTAGCTAATTCTTCTGATGCATGTTATGTTTATTTTGATAAAGAACCAGATATAGTATATTTAGCTGATTATATTGTGAGTTTGTATACAATTGATAATGAAAACGGAATATATTATCATGATGAAAGTTTAATAAATGGAGCTAGAGATAATAGTTATAGATATAGTGGTGGAGATTATAAAGTTACAAATATTGCAATAGCTTACGGATTAACTAATGTAGTAACTTTAAGCGCAGAAGAAACCACTGGTGTTATTAATTTTTATTGTAATGGCTCTAAAAGTTATGTAGGTGCTTATTGTAATTCATCATATACAAAATATTATACAACGGCATACAACGAAACCGTACATTATTTGACTTATAAGGAAGCGTTAAACAAAGCAGTTAGTGATGGGTATTTAACGGCAAATAATATAAATAATTATATATGCTTTGGAAGCGATGCTATAACATGTCCGAGTGATAATTTATATCGAATTATTGGTGTGTTTGACAATAGGGTAAAATTAATAAAAGCAGACGGAGCATCAGCATCTTTACTTGGAACCACTGGAGATTATTATGGTAACTCATATACATATGGAATTAATGGTCATTATAAAGGTAATATTGAACTAACCGATATTGCTGTTTATTATTGGAATAATATAAATGGTGATAGTGCATATTCTGATACGGGATATTATAATGTATGGAGTTACAGCGAATTAAACACTATAAATTTAAATACTAATTTTTTAAATAATATTGGAGTTTTGTGGAGTAATAAAATCTTTAATAATGATTGGATAGTTGAAGGTGTTAATAACTATTTGGATATATATGATATTCCTGCTATAGTTTATGAAAATGAAATAGACAATTCGATTATTAATGATGAATCAATTTACAATGCTAGAGTTGGTTTAATTTATGTGAGTGATTATTTGTTTTCTGCAGATCCAAAATATTGGACATATCGAGCATATTCATATAATAGTAGTACGGCGGATTCAAATGGAAATTATGGAAGTGCATATGACTATAGGTCTGCTACAGAAAGTAATTGGATGTATTCCGGATTAATGGAGTGGACAATTACCAGAGTTAAAAGCTATAATTACAAAAATAATGTAGCATTTATAGATTATTCTGGAAATCCTCATATAGGTAATGCGACATGGAATTCTGGTTATGTATCTGTCAGGCCTGTCTTTTACCTTAACTCTGATGTAGCCTATGCCTCTGGTGATGGCTCAATTGATAATCCTTTTAGAATTGTAGTATAAGTCAATAAAAAACAATTGAAATACATTAAATATAAAGTATATCATATAGACAATAGTTGTTTGATATGTTATGCTTTTTTTGTAAATATATAGGAGTTGACCAAAATGAAAAATGAAAAAATTAAAAAGGAAACAAATATTGTATCATATTCAATTAAATGCATATCATGGCTTTATTTAATTATAAGTATTTTATTTCTGCTTATTGATAATTTTGTTATAAATGTGGATTTTGGCTTACCGGCTATAATAAATATATTTTATTTAATGATTATAGTAATTTTATTTGTATTTATTTATGCTATCGGAGAAATTATACAAATTATTCATGATATTAGAAAAAGATTATATGAAACAACAGAAGTAAAAGAAGAAAAAGAACAAATAGTATTAAGTGATGAAAACTAATATAGACAAATGTATCTTTATTTGCTAAAATTAAATGGTAATAAGGAGAAGAAAATAAATATATGGCTAAGAAGAAAAATAATAAAAGTAAAATGAGTTTTATGAAATATTTAAGTATATTTCTTCTTATAGTAAGTGTGTTAATTTTAGTGTTAGTTTATTTTATTAATGTTTTACCAATAGATTATTTTATAGTATTAGTAGTCCTTGTTTTAATTATTGATTTAATAGTAATTAAGTTATTACTAGGTAGTGGTAAAATAAGAAATGTTATTGGAGTAATATTATCAATTATACTTATTATAATTATGGTATTTGGTATTACTTATGAACTTAATACCTTAGATTTTTTAAAACAATTTGGTTTTAATACTTATAAAGAAGAGGTATATAATGTTTTAGTATTAGATGAAAGTGTTTACGAGGAACTTAATGATTTAGATAATGAGACTATTGGGCATTTAGATGAGAATGTTCATGAAGGATTAAATAGTGCAATAGAAAAAATAGATCAGCAAATAGATTTTGAAAGTGTAGTACTTGATGATATCAATAGTTTAGTAGATAATCTGAGTATTGAAGAGGTAGATGCTATAATTCTTGAAGATGCTCAAATTACTATGCTTGAAGAAGACGAAAATACTTTAATGGATAATTTTAGAATAATTGCATCTTTTGATATTGAAACAGAAATAGAAGTTGTAAGTAAAGAAGTTAATGTGACAAAAGACTCCTATAACATATTAATTACGGGAATTGATTCTTATGGAAGTATTACAAGAGTATCTAGAAGTGATGTTAATATGATTGTTTCTGTTAATCCTAAAGAAAATAAGATATTACTTACAAGTATTCCTAGAGATTATTATGTTTATTTAAGTGATTATGGGGATTATGATAAACTTACTCATACAGGTATTTATGGAATAGATGTTACTACTAAAGCTTTAGAAGATTTATTAGATATCGATATAAATTATTATGTTAAAGTTAATTTTACAACTTTAGTTGATATTGTAGATGAACTTGGTGGTATTACTGTTAATTCTAATTATGATTTTACTAGTATTGATGGATATCACTTTAGTAAGGGTGAAAATAATTTAAATGGTAAAGAGGCTTTATCTTTTGCAAGAGAAAGACAAGCATTTAGTGAGGGAGATAGAGTTAGGGTTGAAAATCAACAATTAGTACTAACAGCAATTATAAATAAAGTGTTAAGTGCTGGTATTATAACTAATTATAATAGTTTACTTAATGCTTTAAGTGGAGAATTTTTAACTAATATTACTAATAATGAAATTACGGATTTAATAAAATGGCAAATTGATGGTATGTATTCATGGGATATTGAAACTATATCTTTAGATGGCTCGAATGCGTTTGATTATACATATAGTTATAAAAATCAAAAACTTTATGTAATGATGCCTTATCCCGAAAGTGTAAATAGTGCTAAAGAAAAAATAAAAAATGTATTGTAAAGAAAGCGTAAAGTAATTGCTTTCTTTTTTGTTGGGTTTTGACTAGTTTTGTCGAAGTTGTTTAAAAATGATTATTTTTCCTCTATATTAAATATGTAAGGAGAAAAATTATGTTAAAAATGAATTTAGAATATAAAGATGATACTTTATATGTTTATTTAAAAGGTGTGTTAAATAAAAGAAATTGTTATAAGATAAATAGTTATTTAAATCCAATACTTAAAAAACATAAGATAAGTAATTTGATATTAATTTTAATTCATTTAAAAGATATTGATGAAGTTGGACTTGATTCATTAAAAAGAGTAAAATATCTTATTAAAGATAATAATGGTAATATGAAAGTGTTGGGTTGTAATAAAGAAATAAAAGATAAAATAAAAGATTTGAGAGTAAGAAAAATAAAATATATGGGTGATGCTTATGTATGAGGAAATAGTTAAAGAAAATGCTGGACTTATTTGGACGATTGCTAAAAAGTTTTATGGAATACCTAAAAGTGATTTATATCAAGCTGGTGTTTTAGGGGTTATTAAAGCTTATAACAATTATAAACGTGATGGGGATTGTAAGTTTAGTACATACGCCTACAAGTATATTTATGGGGAAATGTATATGGTGGCTAGTAATAAAAGTATTAAGGTAAGTAAAGATATAATAAAACTTAATAAATTAATTGAAAAAGGTAGATGTATGCTGGCTCAAGAATTAATGCGTGATCCTAGTAATGAAGAACTAGCAGAGTTTTTAGGAATAGAGCTTAATGCTTTAAATAATGCTTTGGAATATACCAGTGCACTTGTTTCAATTGATGAGGAAAGTGATGAACGAAGTTTACATGAGGTTTTATATAAGAACGAAGATGTAACGGTAGACGATAAAATACTGCTTCAAGATAGTATTGATTCCCTAGATACTTTGGAACAAGATATTATAAAAGCAAGATATTATGAAGATTTAACGCAAAGTGAGACTGCTAAAAAACTTGGTATTACCCAAGTAATGGTATCAAGGTATGAATCAAAGAGTTTGAAAAAAATGCGAGATTTTATGTATATGTAAGAAAAATGGCGACACAATAAGTTTAGGTGATAATATGACTAAGGAAGATTATAAAAAATTAGTAAAGAAACATACGCCGAAGGAACCTAAACTCAGAAATATTGTTGTTGCTTTTTTTGTTGGTGGTTTGATTGGCTTTTTTGGAGAGTTCATTATCTTTATGCTTCAAGAATCATTTGGTATGTCCAAAGTTATTGCAGCAACTTGGACTTGTTTGATAATTATTGGTACCGCTAGTGTCTTGACGGCTTTTGGATTCTTTGATAATTGGGTTAATAAGTGTAAATGTGGACTTATAATACCTACAACTGGTTTTGCCCATAGTGTAACTGGTAGTGCTCTTGATTATAAGAAAGATGGTCTTATAACAGGACTTGGAGCTAATATTTTTAAACTTGCTGGTTCAGTTATTTTGTATGGGGTTATTTCGGCATTTATTTTAGTGATTGTGAGAGTGGTTATTGGTGTCTAGTAAGAAATATAAGAATGTCTATTTGAATGACTATTTTACAATTGTTGGACCATTAGAAAAAGAAAGTCACTTAAAAAAATATAATTTAACAATGGATGATTATTATTATAAAGAAAAAACCTTTGAACAAGCTGAGGTTAAAATGCAAGAAGACGCAGTCAATAATTTAATGCATCGCAATAGTTTAAATGATTCTGATATAGATTTATTAGTTGGTGGAGATTTAACTAATCAAATTGCTGTATCTAGTTATAA
>CALVYL010000052.1 GCA_944372215.1 uncultured Bacilli bacterium
TTAATCAATAATAATATAAAATGGTGCTGGAAATAGGACTTGAACCTACAACCTATGCGTTACGAGGGCATTGCTCTACCTACTTGAGCTATTCCAGCAACACTTTAATTGTACTAAATTTTATGATAAATTACAATAATTAGTGACATATTTCCCAGTTTTTGATAAAATACTTTCTGAGGTAATTAGAATGTTTAAAAATACATTAGATAATAAAAGATATTATACATTAAATTGTTTTTTAAGGAAAAAATTTAATAACAAAGTATTTAAAGTACCAATTGATATTAATAGTACTTGTCCTAATACAGCTACTGGTGGTTGTATTTATTGTTCTAACAGGAGCAAGGATAATATAACTAATAGTAATCTAGATTATATTGAACAATTTAATCAAAATAAAAAATTATTAGAGCATAAATGGCCAAATTCCCTATATATTGCCTACTTCCAATCAGGAACTAATACTTATAGGAGTGTATCAGATATAAAAATAATTGTTGATAAGTTATTAGTTATGAACAAAGTTGTCGGAGTATCCATTGCTACAAGACCTGATACTTTAAGTGCTGAGTGGTTAGAGTATTTGGAAGACTTAAATAAAAAAACATTTTTAACAGTTGAATTAGGTTTGCAAAGTAGTAATAATGAAACTCTAAAATTTATTAATCGGGGACATACCGCTGAGTGTTTTAAAAAAGCCGTAGAAAAATTAAAGAAAAGAGGTATATTTACTGTTGCGCATATAATTAATGGCTTACCTAACGAAACCAAAGAAGATATGTTAAATACGGTTAGATTTTTACAGGATTTAAAAATTGATGGCATTAAAATTCATATGTTATATATAAGTAAGAATACCAAACTGGCAGATATTTATAAGACTAAGCCATTTCATGTATTAACTAAAGAAGAATACATTGATATAGTTTGCGATGAATTACGACTACTTGATGAAGATATAGTAATTGAGCGAATTACAGGGGACCCAATAAAAGAAGAATTAATAGCACCAGATTGGTTAATAAAGAAATTTGTGGTTTTAAATTATATTGATAAAGAGATGAAAAAAAGGAATATTTACCAAGGAGATCTGGTTAAACCATGACCTTTACTTTTTAAATATTCCTTTATTTTTTGTTTAGCAGTTGCAGTTTTAGCAATCTCTAGCCATTCTTTGGTGGGACCAGGTGCATTAATATCAGTAATTATTCTTATTTTATCATAGGGTTTAATTACATAATCAAAATTAACGGCAACACCATTTACTATAACTGCTGCGAGATGATTAGCAACTCTGGAAAAATTGAGATAAGCATAATCTATTGGGGTAGAACCTTGAGCAATTTCTGTGAGTTCACCTTTATTATTATAAATTGGTATCTTTTCTCCCAATACATCTTCTTCAACAATTTGGACAAAATCAGCATTACTTTTAGCGCTTTTATTAGCAACTAATATTGATTGCATTAAGGGATATTGTTTATTAAAAGCATCTTGCATAATAATTGAGGCATAATCTACATCTTGATGCCAATAATAAGTTATCCCATATCTTGCCATTTGTTCCATTTCGGGTGTTCTAATTTGCATTTGCATGAGTTTGTCATCTGGACCAAACACAGTAGTATGTAGCGACTCATAATGATTTGGCTTAGGTTGAGCAATATAATCTTTAAAAAATATCGGGTTGGGTTTATATAATTCATGGATATATTTTAATGCTAAATAACAATTATCAATATTATCGAGTATTATATTAAATATAAATAAATCATGGATATTATCTATACTGGTACCATTCATTAAATTTTTATATATCCCATATAAATTTTTCATTCTAAACTTTATTGTAGAAAATATATAGTTATCATTAAGTACCCTACTTATATTTGCAATTATTTCATCTTTAATAGTACTAGCATCTTGCCATTTTAATCTTAAATCCCTAATTTCTTTATATCCATCGGGATTTAAATACATAAAACTTAAATCTTCTAATTCTAACTTTAAACCATATAAACCTAGCTGTTCAGCAATTGGGGCATAAATTTTGATAGTTTCTTGGGATTTTAATTGTTGTTTTCTTATATCTTTTTTATATTCTAAAGTTCGCATATTATGGATTCTATCAGCTAGTTTAATAATAATTATTCTAATATCCTTACTCATACCTACTAAAACTTTTCTTAAATTAGCATTATTAAATGTTGTTTTATCATAAAAATTCATATTAGTAATATTAGTAACCCCTTTAACTAAATTAGTAATTTCGGGTCCAAAAAGATTCAATAGTTCTTCTTCACTAGTTTTAGTATCTTCTAAAGTATCATGTAAAAGACCTGCACATATTGTTGCCATATCGGCATGAATTTCGGCCAGGATTGTTGCTACAGCTAGTGGATGAGTAATGTAAGCTTCTCCACTTTCTCTATATTGATTTTTATGTTTTTCACACGCGTACAAATAAGCTTTTTTAACAATTTCTACTGCCAAAATATTGTAAGCGGCGACTTTATTTAATAATACACTAGCATCTCTTTCCATAATTACTCCTTTTTCCCCAATACTATACACTATTTTTGCATATCTGTCAAAATATTTCATACATTTTACTATGAAAAATATAGATATTTTATTTAATAATTTAATTTGGGAAATTAACAATAAAAGTAAAGAAGAGATATTTAACCACATTAAAGAAAATTATAAAAAACTTAATTCTAGCACTATCGCTGCCATAGAAATATTTTTAGCCCAATTTGGTTACTGGGGAAAATTAAATTTAGTGAGTGATGAATTTGAAGAATTAGAAAAAAGATGTGATGTTTTAAAGAATCGTGTATTTGATTTAATGTGGCTATATGATAATCTTGGAGATTACCGTTCTAAAACAGTTTTATTTGGTATTCTTAATTATTGGTATAATTCATCATTTGATACTTTAGATGCGGCTTTTGAAAAAAATTATCATCAATACTTTGATTTAGATTTAGTTAAATGTGAAACTGAAGAGGTATTTGTAGATATCGGCGCTTACACCGGAGATACAATACTTGATTATATAAATACTTACCGGGAATATAAAAGTATTTATGCTTATGAAATAACTCCCAGTAGTATAGATTATATAAAACAAAATTTAAGTAATTATTCAAATATTTATATTAGAAATAATGCTGTATTAGATAAAAAGGAAATATTGTATATCAAGAATAATTCAGTGAGTGATTCTGCTAATACTTTAGATAATACGGGTGAGATACCTGTTCAAGGTATTACAATAGATGAGGATGTATTAGAAAAAATAACTATGATTAAAATGGATATTGAAGGGAGTGAACTTAAAGCATTAAAAGGATGTGTTAATCATATAAAAAATGATACACCCAAATTATTAATTTCTGTGTATCATAAACATCAAGATATTATTGATATTCCTAAATTTATTTATAATATTAATCCAAATTATAAATTTTACTTAAGATATTTTGGTAATAAATATTATCCTACCGAAACTGTATTACTAGCTATCCCAAAATAGCTAGTAATTTTTTTGCAATTTCTGTTACAATATATTCTTTATTTTTTTCTCTATCAGCACTTATTGCTATTAATTTAAAGGTTGTATATTTATCATTATCTCTATTATATATACTTATAAATATTTCATTATCTTTACCCTCTTTATTATAAGGATCTGCTCGATTTATTTTACCAGTTATACCAATACCATAATTGGAACCGGCAAACTCAGTAATTTTCAAACTCATGTTTTTAGCAACATCCATACTATAAACACTATATTTATCGATTAAATCTTTATCTACTCCCATTTTAACTTTAAATTCATTATCATAAGTTACGGCACTAAATTTTAAAACCTCACTTGCCCCCGGAATATTAGTTATAGCATTAACAACAGCACCACCACTACAAGATTCCATTGTGGCAATTGTTTTATTTAGTTCCGCAAGTTGTTTTACAACCTCATTCATTATTAACATCCTCCTTTGTAAGTAATATATCCGCGGTTATATCTCCCGTTACATTTAGAGTTGTATAAGACATATCAAGAATTTTATAAATACCGCTATAAAAGCCAATAAAATCAAGAGGAATATTAAAGATTGATAGATATGTTGCTCCAATTACGACACCACCATTTGGGATCCCGGGAGCAGCCATATTGATGAGTATTGCAACAAGTAACATTTAGATGTAAGTTATTAAATTAATATCAACACCAAACATTCGACTACAAAATAGGCCTAATATAGCAAAAGATACGGCTCCTCCACACATATTTATAGTACAACCTAAGGAAACAATAATTTCAGTTTTTTCTTTAGGTAATTTAAAATCATTAATACAAGTTTTTAAAGTTAGAGGTAAAGTAGCTAAAGATGAACAACTAGTTATTGTCATGAGCCATACTTTAGCACAGTTTTTAATATAGGTAATTGGACTCACTTTAGCATAAATCCAAACTGGCAACATCATTACCACAAACAAAATAACTATACTACAAATATAAGCAAGTATAATATATCTTATTCCCATTAGAATAATATCCCCACTGTAGCTCGCAACTGCACTCGCAATTAAAAATAATACACCGATAGGATTTATATATAGTATATATTCTAACATTTTTTTAAAAATGTTAGAAAAACCATCGATGGTTTTCATAACTACATCACCATTTTCTACTTTTGATGCACAAAAACCTAACATTAAAGCTAATAATATTAATGTAAATAGAGCATTTTCTTGAAATGGAGTAATAATATTACTAGGAAATATATTAGTTATAACCTCTGATACGGAAAAGTTAGATACTATACCATCCCATTTAAATTCATCTAAATTAATATCTATTACAGGATCAACAAAATAAACTATGCCAGAGGTTATTAAAAAGGTTACTGTAAACATAATAATAAATAATATTACCGATTTAAATACTGTTTTTTCTTTTTTTAAAGTAGCTTTATAAATAGTATAACTTATACTACAAAATATTAAAGGTACAACTAAAAACTTTAATAAGTTCAAATAAATTGTACCAATAAAGGCTAATTCTCCTGTAATATTAGGTAAGAAATACCCTAATAGAATACCTAAAGGTATGGCAATTACGGTTAATATACTAATTATCTTTTTCATAATATTTAATGATCCTTTCTATAGCTTTTATAGTATTTTCCCGCGTATTAAGAGCGGAAATACGAAAATATTTATCCCCAGATAAACCAAAAATAATGCCTGGAGTAATTATAATATTTAGTTCTTTTAAATATTTATCAAAAATTTCCCATGAGGTCATATTTTCTTTTATTTTAACCCACAAATATGGGGCATTTTCTCCACCCCAAATACTAAAACCAACCTTTTTAAAACCCTCTTTTAAAATTCTAGCATTTTCTAAATAATAATCAATATTATTTTTAACCTCTTTTTGCACATCGGCATCATAAAAAGCATTTGCTCCTCTTTGAGTAATGTAATTGACACCATTAAACCTATTAATAGTTCGAAGAGCCCAAATATTATTAACATCTTCATATATTTCCTTGGGAATAATATAATAAGAACAACGAATACCACTAAAACTTAGGGATTTAGAAAAACTCTTAAGTTCAATAGCAACACT
>CALVYL010000053.1 GCA_944372215.1 uncultured Bacilli bacterium
ATACCACTAAAACTTAAGGATTTAGAAAAGCTTCTAAGTTCAATAGCAACACTTTTAGCTCCAGGAATCTCATAAATAGAGTGTGGTATTTCATCATGAATAAAATCTTCATAAACATTATCATAAATAATTATAGCATTTTCGCATTTTGCATAATCCACCCAAGATGCTAAAGTATTATAATCATACGCATTACCTATTGGATTATTAGGATTACATAAATAGATAATATCATAGTGTTCTTGAGGTACTTTAGGAATGAAATTATCTTCTTCTCTTAAGGGCATCATATAAGTTTTTCTATTTAAACAAAGAGCAGCATTATGATAAATTGGATACATTATATCACTAATTAATATTTTAGAATTATTTGATATTAATTCTAAAATATTAGTACTATCAGTTTTAGTTCCATTGGATATATAAATTTCTTTAGTTGTAAAACCCATATTTTTATATTCATTTTCTAATATAGTTGTTTTCAAAAACTCATATCCTGAAGAATCACCATAACCTTTAAAAGTCAACATATCATCTTGTTCTTCTAATGCAGTTTTCATAATTTCTACAACCTTTTTAGGTATAGGCAAAGTAACATCACCGATACCTAAAGATACAATATCTTTATCAGGATGTTCACTTTTATAAACATTGGTAAGTCTTATAACTTTCGCAAAAGAATTTTCACTTTCAATACATTTTAAATTTTCATTAATTTTTACCATAATATAATGCCCTCCGGTTAATATATTGTATCAAAATTTAAAGAAAAGTCAAAGAGTTATCATGTATTTTCATTTTTTATTGCATCAACTATATTTTTGTTCTTTATCTTATTTTTACTATATATTATTACTAGTACTATTACTAATATTAAAACAAAAATTGCTATTATTAAATACTTTATTGGGAATACTAATTTATTCAAAGAAGAAATATTCAAATAATTTATAAATTTTTTGATACCAAATAAAAGAATAAGAGAAACTATTAAACTAATAATTAAAGTTTTTAATCCTAAGAATACACCTTCAAAGATCAATAATTTATTTAAATCTTTTTTACTTAATCCCATACTCCTTAACATAGCAAACTCTTTTTCTCTAGTCAATATATTGGTATTTAGGGTATTAAAAACAGCACTAATACTAAGAATAGCAATAGCTATAATAATGGTGTAACCAATAAATTTAATAGCTAACATTGCTCGTTGGCCCTCATAATCACGATAAGCATAATTCATATAATTTATTTCTTTATCAAGATTATCACCAATAATATCATTCATATATCTATCAAATATTTCTGGTTTATCACTGTTTATAACAATATTATAATAATTTATAGCAATGTCTGGTCTATAAGTACTCAAAAAATCATCATAATCATTTAATCTTAAAACAATTATGGGCACATTAATTGGAAATAATTCAATATCAAAATCTATTAATTCATAATTATTGATTGTAAAATAGCCATTTTGAGAAAATTCATTATCTATTAATTCTATAGGAACACTACTATCTTTAAATATTGAATAATTTTTACCATTTACAATAACTAATGAATTTGTCTTAAAATATTTATCATAATAACTATCGTCGACACCGAGAATCATTATAGATAAAATGTCATCTTTGTTTAAATTAGAATTTATATATTCATTGGTATAATTATTATTATTTTTATACTGCAAAAAACTGTTTTTATAAGTTATTTCTTCGGTAATTTCAGGAATACTAAGTATTTCTTTTCTTAATAGCTCATCTTCAGGTATAGTTATATCTATATCAAATGGTTCTTTAAAGGCATTTTCAGAATACACTAAAACATTTTCAGCTAGATAAGCAAAGCTCAAAAATAAGACTATGGATATTGTCATAGATATAATACTGGAATTAAATTTATTTTTATTTCTTGTGATATTTTTATAGGCAAGTACTCCGATAGGTCCAAATACTTTATTAATTAAAGGGTATTTTTCTTTAGTTTTCTTTAAATGATAACCAGATTTTATTCCTGATATTGGACTAACTTTACTAGCTTTTAAAGCAGGAACAAAAGCCGATGTAAATATTGTAAATATAATAAATATTAATGATATAATTAGCAAACTTGGATAAAAATAAATGTTTATTGGTTCTATTAAATTTGCTAAAATATTATTTATGATACCAATTATAATTATAGTTGCTATTATACTTAATATAATTCCTATGGGAATAGCTATTATGCTTAACATGAAGGCTTCAGCTATTACCATTTTAATGATTTGCAACTTACTAGCACCGATGCTTCTAAGGGTTGCAAATTGTTTTTTTCTTTCAACTAAGTTAATAGTAAAAGCATTTCTAACTATTAAAATACAAAATAAGCTGATAATAAATAGTATAAAAAATATTAATGCATAAATTGCGAGTTCTGCTTTAAAAGAGGGAAACTTGCCCATAATTTGTAAATAATCGGTATTAATCGTTGTATTTTCATATATTCTAAGATTATCAGGAATAGGGATTGTATATTCTAATCCCAGAGTCTCCGCAGTATTATATATTTTATTATATATATTATTTAAGTTTTTATAAGTAATATAAAAATTAACATTTTTATTTGTATAATTAGTACTTACAGTATAAGCATAAGATGAATTATTACTTAAAGTATTATTATCATATATACCCACAATTATTTTTTCACCAAGAAATGTATTTATAGTTAAATTGTTAATTTGGGCATAACTATCGGAAATAACTATTTCATTAGTATTTTTAGGTATATTACCAATATTTATGTTTATAGAATCCCATAAACTATCATCTATACTATTAATATATAATTCATCATTTATAATATCAATAACGTTAGTTACCTCAATATTTTCAATGTTTTTATCACCGGTTAATAAATCATATTTATTATAGGGAATATCACTAAAAATCACATGTTTGGTACCACTTTGATTAACTACTGAATCGTATAATGTTTTTCTGATAGTTGATGCAAAAATACCTACACTAAAAAGTAATATAGTTATCAAAACAATGCTAACTAAAGTAGCAATACATTTCTTTTTATTTAGTTTTAAATAACGATATGTCAATTTATTAAGGAAACTCATAATATATTGCCATCTTTCATAGTAATAATTTTTTTAGCAAATTTAGCTAACTCTTTGTCATGAGTAACCATTATAATTGTTTGTTTATAAATTTTATTAGCTTTTTTTAATATATTCATAACCTCTAAGCTATTTTGACTATCCAAGTTACCAGTAGGTTCATCTGCTAAAATTATATTTGGTTTGGTAATAAGAGCTCTACCTATAGCAACTCTTTGTTGTTCTCCACCCGATAGTTCATTAGGCAAGTGCTTTTTTCTATCTTCTAATTTTAATAATTTTAGTATTCCATCTAAATATTTTTGATCAACATTTTTCCTAGATAAATCTAGTGGCAAAGTTATATTTTCAACAACATTTAGTGTAGGTATTAGATTATAAAATTGATAAATTATACTAATCTTTTCTCTACGTAATTGTGACTGTTTATTATCACTTAAGTCATAAATGTCTTGATTATTTAAATATATATGCCCTTGTGTTGGCTCATCTACTCCCCCGATCATATGTAAAAGTGTTGATTTACCAGAGCCGGAGGCTCCAAGAATGGCAATAAATTCTCCTTCTTCCACAGTTAAATTAACAGTATCTACTGCTTTAACTAGTGTTTCATCTTTTCCATAAAATTTACACAAATTATCTAATCTTAATAAACTCATAATACCTACTTTCTTATATCAATTATACATTATTTATTTTAGTTTTGATAGCTTTTACCAAAAATCTTTTATCTTTTTGGTAATTCGCGGATGTCTCAATCTTTTTAAAGCTAGCATTTCTTTTTGACGAATTCTTTCTGAAGATAAATTAAATTTTTCACCAATTTCTGCAAAAGAATAACAAATGCCATCAACTAATCCATAGTGTAAAAGCAAAATTTTTTGTTCTTCTTTAGTTAAATAACCTAAAACTTGTTTAAGGGTTTCATCACGAATAGAATCTAAAATATCATCTTCAATAACAATACTAGAATCTTCTATTCTTGTCTCTAAAGTTAATTCTTCATCATTTTTATTTTTATAAATTGCCTCTTGCAAACTAATATCATTGCTAGTATCTCTTTTTTCTCTTTTCGTAAATTTAAGGTATTTATTAAATTCATTATTTACACAAGCATACACTAATGTTGATAACTTTAAACCTTTTGTTAAATCAAAATTATCAATAGCATTTATTAAACCTATAGAACCAATACTTATTAATTCATCGAGCGGCAATGGTATACTAGTAGCATAGCTATAAGCTATTTTTACAACTATTTTCATATTATGGGTAATAAGTTTATTACGGGCTTGCTCATTACCATTAGCAACTAATATTAATAATTCCCTTGTTTCTTCTTCAGTTAGCAGCGGAATTTTAGATATTTCTTTAGCATATTCATTCATGTTTTTTTCTCCTTATTCTAGTTAAATGAGTATATTGAAGATTTAATTCTTCAGCTTTTGCCATTATAGCTTTAGGTGTACGGTTTAATACCTCCGCAATCTCACTAGCTGGTATTTTACCGTAGTTTTCTTGTAAATATTTTAATTCATGGCCTTTCCAAAAACGTGACAAACGATATTCCAAACCAATTTCACGCATTTTTATGGCAACCGCTTTGGGAGTACGATTAATTATTGGAGCAATATAATCATAATTATAACCTTGCAATAATAAATCTGATGCGATTCTTATCTCTTCTTCACTCCAAACACGATATTCTAAGGGAGGATTGACTAAATCTTTTTGCCTTTTTTCTATTAACCAATCCGGCTCCAAACCCAAAGTGTTTTTTTCTAATTTATTGCTATCCCACCAATCTTGATGCTTCTCTAAAAAATCCATTAAATCATCCAAATCTACACAATAATAGGAATATTTGTTTGTAACTTTCTTTTTTTTAACTTTTAAACCAAAATTCATCCATCTGGTTAATCTATCTCTCGAAACTCCGATGGCCCTAGAAATATCTGCAAAGGAAATTTGTTCAATATTATTTTGACTCATGTATCCTAACCCCATTCTGGTGGCTTTTACTTTTATTGAATAAATACTTCTTTGCATATCTTTAGCAATTTTTTCTATTTTATTTCTACCCCAGCGTTCAATCAAGTAGTCTTCTTCTTCTGCAGTCCATTCTCTTCGATCTTGAATAATTGTTATATTCAATCTTTTAGCTTTTAAATATACAGCATTAGGTGTTCTACCCATTTGAATAGCAATATCTTCATAATGCATGGTGGGCGCTAAAGACTTTAGTTTTTCAATATCTTCTTCTGTCCAATCATTAGATTTGGGTAATTCTAAATTATTTTCTTTAGCAACATTGGCTACAGCATACCAAGAACATCCGAACTTATTTTTCATACTATGAACTGAAACTTTTCCCCAATTATTTATAATATATTCTTTTTGTTCCTCGGTAAGTTCAAATTTTTTCCCTTTCATTAAAAGCACCTCAAAGTATAAATACAATTTTATTATATCTTAAAAATAGCTACTTGACAATAACACTTACTTATAGTAATATATTTTTACC
>CALVYL010000054.1 GCA_944372215.1 uncultured Bacilli bacterium
CAGTCGGTAGAGCGCACGGCTGTTAACCGTTAGGTCGTAGGTTCGAGTCCTACATTGGGCGCCATTTAATAAAACCAGGCAAGCTTAAAAGCTTGTTTTTTTATACAAAAAAAGAATCTAATCCTAGATTCTTAAACCTCTTGAACAACCGCAATAATCATTGGCTTACATTCAGTTTCTTGATATAAATAATCCCCTAATTTTTCTCTAATTTCAACTTTTATTTGATTAAAATCCACATATTTAGGAGTTATATTACTATTAATTATTTCTTCACAAATATGTTTTATTTCTTTAATCATATCTTGGGAATCTTTAACATAAATAAATCCTCTTGTTGTAACCTCTGGTCCCACAATTAATACTTTATCTCTTTTATCAATGGTAGCACTAATAAGGACAATACCATTTTCGGATAACATCTCTCTATCTTTAATAACTAAATCCCCAACATCATCATTACTTGATCCATCAATTAAAACATCATCAACTTTAACCCGAGCAAAATTATCAATTAACTTACCATCTTCAAAAGTTACTACATCTCCATTTTGTTTCAATAAAATATTGCTATCAGGTATTTTTAAAGTACTAGCAATATCCGCATTATTAACCATATAGCGATATTCCCCTTTAACTGGCATATAGAATTTTGGATTAAGTAACTTTATCATAATCATTAAATCTTCTCTTGAAGCATGATGCAAAATTTCTTTATCTTTAGGTATTGTTTCAATATCACAACCAAACATTGCTAAATCATTTTGTAATCTTACTAATATTTTTTCCGTACTATCATATCTTGGTTCTGCAAAAACAATGGTATCAGTATTTTTTAAAGTTACATATTTATCATAACCATTTAAAATTTTACTAATATTAGCATATGGTGTTGTCTTATCATCCATTATAAGTAAAATGGCATTTACATCATTAACGTTGGATAAATCTCCTAAAATTTCAGGATTAAACTCTAAATATCCTTCTTTTTTACTAAAATTAACAACATTTTGTAATCTTTTGCCCATAATAACTATTTTTCTGTGACTGTTGGCGGCCGCCTCAAAGATTTCAGCAATAGTATATAAATGATCCGGCAAAACGGAAAATAATATTCTTTTATCATGATGATTAATAACATTACTATAAAAATCAACTAAACGATGCTTTGGGGAGGTATGTCCATCTTTTTCTGCAAAAGATGATTCTGACAACAAACATAAAACACCTTGTTTTCCCACATAAGCAATTTTACCTAAATCCATGTCATATGCCCCACTCATACTTGGATCAATAATAAAATCTCCCGTATAAGCAATAGCTCCATCTTTGGTATTAACGACAAACATAACTGCATCCGGAGCACTATGACTTACAGCAATTGGAAAAATAGAATTTTCTCCAAAAGGTATTTTTTTATGAGGTTTAATTAAAACTATATTTTCTTCTTTAACTCCATCTTCTATAAGTTCAAATCTTGTATATTTTGTCGCGTAAATTTTAAGTTCAGGCAAATCCTCTATTAAATCTTTTACGGCTCCCATATTTTCTTTATGGCCATGAGTAATAAATAATCCTTTTATTCTTTTCCTATTTTTAACTAAATAACTAAAATCTGGAACAATATAATCAATTCCTAATAAATTACCACTAGCAAATTTAATACCAGCATCAAAAATAAAAATATCGTTATCTACCTCAACAACATAAGAATTTTTACCACTTTCTGAAAGGCCTCCAAGCCCAAATATCTTTATTTTACTCAAAATTATCACATCCATTTCTAAAAACATTACTAAATTATCTTGTATCAAAAAGTTCAATAAATAATTTGGCAATATAAGTTCTTTCAGTAATTAAATTATACCAAATATTCTAATTATTTTCAAGATTTTCTTCACTTATCAAATCACTTATTCTCACAATATCTAAGTCTTTATATAAAATACTATTAATAATTAATTGAATATTTTCTACATCAGTATTCTTACTAACATAATAAATATTACCACTAGCTATATTATTTTTAATATCAATTATTGTATTATTATTAATTACATTTTCTGTTTGTACTAAATACTTATTATTTTCTTTACAAACATTGATATTACTATCATTAACATAACAAATATTAGTATTATTTTGATATCTATTAATTAAAGTATCTAAATCTTTAAAATTATTTATTTCATTATTTAATTGTTCTAATTCTAAACTACTATCAAAAGTATCCATATCTACTAATACACTAGCTTCTATATTATTTTTCACAAAATAATTAATGATATTTTTATCATATTCTAAAATAAATGCTACACAACGTTTTTTACTATTACCCTGTGTAATAATTTTATCTAAATTATCCATTACGGAAATATTAGGATATATTACATCATAAAGTAAATAATATTCATTAAAAACATCAATATCTTTCATATTGAAATAACTATCTTTAACATTAACCTCTAAACCATTTAAACCAGGAATAATATAATCATCCGAAATAACAGCATCAATTGATTCTATCGTATAATTTTCTTTCTCATTTTCTATTGTTTGATATAATTCATTATTTTCTAAAACAAAATTGGCTATTTTTTCTGTATAAAAAAAACTAAAAGCCACAATTGCTAATAATCCCAGATTTCTAAATGCCTTCAATTAACTTCACCCATTTAAATATATGAGATAAAAATTTTAAATATTAAAAAACTAACTGTTAAATAACAATTAGTTCAACCAATTCTTTTTTTGACTAAATCTGATCCTCTTTTTGGATCTTCAAACAAAATTTCATAGACTAGTTTGTCTTTTCTTAACTCATCTATAAACATTACCTCTTCTTTAGTCATAGTTCTGTATTCCGGTGCCTCATCAAGTTCAACTACTTTAATTAGATTATCTGTACCTAATAAATAATCAGCACTTACTCCTAAAACATGCATAAATTCGATAATTGTTTCCAATGTTGGATTTCTTGTTTCTTTTTCGTAACAGCATATAGCTGATTTTCCAACACCCACTAATGAACCTAGATTTTCTTGAGTTAAGCCTTTCTTTAATCGTGCCGCTTTAAGCCTATCACCTTTTAGCATAATATCACCCTTAATTCAGTATACCGAAATATAAGGACTCTTTGCGTTTTTTCTACCTTACGTAAACTTATTTTACACTTTCTTGATTATCTTTGGTATTTCTGGACAAAAACGTTACTCTTTCAGCAATAACCTCAGTAATATATTTGATTTCCTTGTTTTCTGATTCATAGCTTCTAGTTTGCAAACGACCTTTAATTCCTACTACATCACCAGCTTGACAATATTCACTTGTATTAGCAGCAACGCCATTCCATAAAACGCATCTAAAAAAATCTGTTTCATATTTTCCATCAGCATTTTTAAAAGCCCTTTGAACCGCTAAAACAATTGTAGTATACTTTTTGCCACTTTCAGTTTCCATAACTGTTGGTTTATCTGTAAGTCGACCAACCAAAAATACTTGATTCAAAATTATACCTCCCTTCATCATAAATGTACCAACAAATGACAAGAAATGCAAATCGTCAAAATTAAAAATTCATGGCATTTTTTAGGAAAAAATAGCTAAAAAAATCAAAAAAATTTCAAAAATGCGCTCAATTTTATTAAATTAGTAAAATTTCAAAAATTTAACTATTGTAATTTTAACAATTATTTGCTAAACTATTAATAGAATACAAGGAGTGTTTTTGTATGGAAAATTTAATAAATATAAGTGATGAGGTTTCTAGCAGATTAGACTTTAATAAAGAAAAATATCCAAATATTAGAGATTTTGTATATAATCCAGAAACTGATGTTTTAAGTTATAATGGAGATAGTATCAAAAGAGCTGGTTATGGAATTAATCGTATTGCTCCAATATTTTTTCAAATGATACCCCAAGATATTTTTGATTATCTTAAAGGAGGCTATTATTATCAAAGTGCTTCTGAATTAGAAAAAGTAAATAGTATGCTTAATCAAGAAATGATTATAACCGAAGATGAAGAAGCTTTTTTAAAAAAATTTGCTAATGATAGTCGTAGAAGACTAGAAATGTATGCTAATAATAAATTTTTATTTGATTCCAATCCTAACAATCCTGATTTAGAGGCGTTTCTAATCGATTTAAAGGCTCGAAAAGAAATTATGGATAGTTTAAATAACAATATGAGTGTAGCAGCAACAATAATTAAGGATACATCAAGTAACAACAATTTAGAAGAAGAACAAACTCAATCAAAATTAGAAAAAACAATGACATTAACTCGCAAAAATCCTAATCATTTAAATTACCGATTCCGGGAACAAGAAGAAATAGATGCTGAAAACAAATTAGGATTAGCAGGTTTTTCCAATATTGTGTTAATTTTAGTATCAGCAATTACTTTAGGTATGTTTATTGCTCTCGTAACTTTAGGAGCATAAAAAAAGTTGGTTTTAAACCAGCTTTTTAATTTTAATAATTTTCTTTCTTTAATTCGAAGAAACTTTGTGGATGAGCACATACTGGACAAACTGCTGGAGCTTCTTTGCCAACAACAACATGGCCACAATTACGACAAATCCAAATTGCTTCGCCTTCTTTACTGAATACTAGCTTATCTTCAACATTTTTAAGTAGTTTACGATATCTTTCTTCATGTTCTTTTTCTATTGCTGCAACTCCTTCAAAAAGAAAGGCAATTCTTTCAAATCCTTCTTCATGAGCTACTTTAGCAAATTCAGCATACATGTCAGTCCATTCATAATTTTCACCTTCCGCTGCATCAAGTAAATTTTCAGCAGTTGTAGGAATATCACCACCATGAAGTTCTTTGAACCACATTTTAGCATGTTCTTTTTCATTATTAGCAGTTTCTTCAAATATAGCAGCTATTTGTTCATAACCTTCTTTTCTAGCTTTTGAAGCATAGTAAGTATACTTATTTCTAGCTTGAGATTCTCCAGCAAAAGCTGCCATTAAATT
>CALVYL010000055.1 GCA_944372215.1 uncultured Bacilli bacterium
TTTGAACTTATTGGTCCAAAAGCATCTAGTATGGCTGAAAAAATATATTTAGATTCTACGAAGGGTAAGGGAAGTATCTTTGGGGGAGTCTATAAACTAGGAGAAATGTATAGTAAAACTAATATACCTTCTCCTATTTATGGATTAAATGTTTTGGTGAAAAATAAATTAAGAAATTTCTTAAATGAGAATGGTTATACTTTAGCTATGGGAACGCATTTGTTTCCTTGTCTTGCTTTAACTAAATTAAAGAAGGAACAGTATATTCATTTTATTAATGTGGCAACTGATTATGCTTGTATTCCTTTTTGGGAGGAGACAAATCCTGATGCTTTTGTGATTCCTAGTGTGTTATTGCGAGAAGAATTCATTAAAAAAGGAATTCGAGGTGATGTGATTTTACCAATAGGTATACCAGTTGCAACGACATTTATTAATGCCAGAGAAGCTCAAGATTTACCTAAAGATAAAGATATTGTATTAATTGTTTCTGGCAGTATGGGTTTTGGAGATTTAAGAAGTGTTGTTTTAAATTTGCTTTCACAGATACCTGATGTTTATTTTGTAGTAATCTGTGGTAATAATAAAAGTTTAGAAGAAGATTTAAAAACAATTAATAATCCTAATTTAATTGTCCGTGGATTTATTGATAATATGAATGAGTACATTAAATCTAGTAAAATTGTAGTAACGAAACCTGGAGGTCTTACAACTACTGAAGTTGCTGTTATGAATAAACCTTTAATTCATATTAATCCAATTCCAGGGGTAGAAGATTATAATGCATCATTTTTTGCAAATAATAATATGAGTTTGCAGGTAAATAATGTTAATGATTTAGCTAATGCTGTTGGAAGATTATTATTAGATGTTAATTTAAGAAATGAAATGATAGAAAATCAAAGTAAATATATAAATAAAAATAGTGCTACTGATTTAGTGAGATATGTAATGGAAAATTATGGGAGTGAAAAGTTATGAATGAAGAAAAAATAAGTATGTTAGAGCGGTATGGTGAAGATTTAACTAAAAAAGAATATATAACTGATCCAGCCATAGCCAGAGATGAAGAAATAAAACAAGTAATTTTAACTCTTTTAACACCAGAAAAAAGTGCTTTACTTGTTGGTAAGCCAGGGATTGGTAAAACTGCTATAGTTGAAGGTCTTGCTTATCGCATTCAAAAAAATGATGTACCAGATGCCTTAAAGGGTTGGTCATTAATTAAGGTAAATATCACTAGTTTAATTGGTTCAACCAATAGTGAAGGTCAAATAGAAAATAGAATTGATTTATTAGTTAGAGAATTAAGTGAAAGATTAAATACTATTATTTTCATCGATGAAACTCATCTTTTAGTTAATAAATCTGGTGGACTAGATTTTGCCAATATGTTAAAAGCGGGTCTAGATAGAGGAACAATCAAAATGATTGGGGCAACAACTACAGAAGAATATGAACAATATATTTTAAGAGATAGAGCTTTCTTGAGAAGATTTCAAAAAATCGATGTTTTAGAAGCCGACAAACCAACAGTTGTTAAAATTCTTATGGGAACTATTCCAAAGCTAGAAAAGCAAATTGGAGTTAAACTTAATTATCAACCATTTGTTGTTGAAAAAATTATGGCTTTTATTGTGGAAATGACTGATGAATACAAAAGAGTTTATGAAGTTGCTAGTAGATACCCTGATATTTGCTTAACTATTGTTGCTAATGCTTTTACTTATGCTTTGTATGATAATGAACATGTTGTTACTATGAAACATTTTTATAAAGCAATTTGTAATGCTAAAAATATTTATGAAGATGCCAAGAAAAAAGAAATTGAAAGATTTAAAACAACTTTTGCAGATATGCTTGTCTCTGAAGGTGTTGATTTATCCGATACTGATTAAAGTTCACTAAATTCATTAAAAGAATTAGTGAATTTTTTTTCTTCATTAATAATTAAATGAGTTGTTGTAAGTAACATACTAGCAATGGATGAGGCATTAATTAATGCTTCAACTAAAACCTTTTTGCTATCAATAACACTAGTGTTATTTTTTTCTTCAAAAGTATTATTCTTAACATTATAAATAACATTAAAATTATTTTCTTTAATATATTGATATATTTCTGAGTAATTAATGGCATTATTTTCAAGTATTTGTTTAAATGGAGAGGCTAGGGCTTCTTTTATTATTTTATCAGCACTAGTTGTAATGTTTAATTCATCACTTATCTTTAAATAAGGAATACCCCCACCCATAAGGATGCCATCACTCGCCGAGTATATTGCACTCAAGGCATCATCAAAACGCATTTTCCGCTCTCTTCGCTCTAATGTAGTATTTCCTCCGACATAGATAATGCCATAATTATTTTCTAATTTACTTAATCTATTTTTTAATAAATCTAGTTCATATTCTTTAGTTTCATTCTTTATTTCTTCTTTTAGCTCATTTATTCTTCTATTTAGAATATTAGAATTATTTCCAATAAAAGTTATATTGTTTTTATCTAGTATTACTTTTTTTATTGTTCCATAATTATTATTAACCCCCATTAAAGCTTGTAGGTCATCATATATAGCAAATTTATTTATGCCTGCTTCATAATTGTTTATTAAAACTATTTTAGGTATATCACTATCATTTATAGAGAGTATTTCATTAATAACTTGGTCACTAAAAGAATCAGCCATAATTATAAGGTTAGTATCTTTATTTAAACAATCATTTATATAAATTGCTAATTCTTCTAAATCATTAATACATTTTTCAAATATTAAAAGATTAGGATTATTAATTGTAATACTTTCTTTGTTTTTTAAAAAGTAGGGTGATGCGAGGGTAGAATCTATAAAATATCCGAGTAACTTTTCGGTATGATCTTCTAAAGTATCACTTTCCATAATTTTAATGTTTTTGGATTTTTTAAGTTTTAAATAAAACTCAGTAATTAATTTGCCAATTTTTGCATCATTAGCGGAAATACTAGCTAAATTCATTAAATCTTTATCACTAGCATTAACTGATTCTTTATCCAGTAAATCTATTACTTGTTTAACACTTTCATCTATTTCTTGTTTTAGTTTTAAAGGATTATAACCATTTTTTATTTCTTTTAGACCATTTAAAAATATACTTTCCAGTAAAACTATTGTAGTCGTTGTACCATCTCCAACATCATTGTTAGTTTTTAAGGCCGCTTCTTTGATGAGGGTAAGTATTGTATTAGTTGCCTCATCATCAGAAGAGATAGCATCTGCAATAGTTACACCATCATTAGTAATAAATGGTGGCATATTCATTGTACTTACAATAACATTGCTTCCTCTAGGTCCTATTGTAGTTTTAACAGTATCACTTATTAATTTGACACTTTCTTCTAAATAATTATATAATTCTGCCCCTTTAATTACACTCTTCATAATTCGCTCTCCATTTCGATAATATTTTGCCAATATTTCTTTGGCATAAAAGACATTTGACATTTTTTATTTTCTCTTGATTTTATACCAATTGTTTTAAAGAAAACCTTCCACAAATCTTCCCAAACATTATCAGTATTATCCAAATTTAATTTTATATCACATCTATCTATTATATAAAACTTATCTTTATTATAAATGCTGACAATTTTTCTTCCTTCATCTTCAATTATCCAGTATTCATTTTTAAGTCTCTTCGCAAAATGAATGGATAATAACTCCAATATGTCATTGTCGGGTTTAATTTTGGCATACAAATATTCATTATTAATTAATTTAAATCTTGTAAAACCTTTAAGTAAATGAGCTTCTCTAGATACTTTATGAGAAATAGATAAAGCCATATTTACACATTTTAAATTGCGATGTTTAAGTAAATCACTTTTATAAACATAATAATTAAGTAAAAAGAAATAAATAACTAATTCTTTATTTATATTATTACTCAAATAAATATAATATATAATTTTAAATATATCTTTATCCGGGATATTTAATTTAGCAAATTCATTTATTTCTGGTTTAAATGGGTATTCAGTTAATGAACCTTTAAACTCGTCTTCTTTTACTATATTTATTGGTTTTATATTATTTTTAAATAAATACTTTATGGTTATAAGTAAATTATTAAAGCTACCATCATATAAAATAATATAATTCATCAGTCAAATAAACTAAGTTGCCTTTCTTTAATATCATCATTTAATAAGTTAATAGTAATTAATTCTTTGTTAAGGTAGCTTAAATTATTAAAATATTTATTATTACAAGTTATAAAGTATTTAGCTCTTTTTAGACTAACACCCATATTTTTTAAATCTTTAAATTCGATTTTAAATACTTTTCTAGCACTTACTATTTTTTTAGCAGATGTAATACCAATTCCTGGTATTCTAATAAGTTCATTAAATGATACTTTATTTATTTCTTTAGGAAATTTCTCTAGATGTCTTAAGGCCCAATCAGTTTTGGGGTCTACTAAATAATTAAAATTATTGTTATTATCGAAAAGTTCATCAACTCTAAATTTATAAAACCTAAGTAGCCAATCTGCTTGGTAAAGACGGTTTTCGCGTTTTAATGGTGGAATACTTATGCTAGGAAGCATTTTGTCTTGATTTACCGGAATATAGGCCGAATAAAAGACTCTTTTTAAGTGAAAATACTTATACATATTAGCACTTTTTTCTAAAATATCCTTATCACTATCTTTGGTTGCCCCAATAATCATTTGGGTACTACTACCAGCTGGAGCAAAAGTTTTACTAATATTATTTCTAATGGTAATCATGCTATTATTTATATCTTTAGTTTTTTTATCTGGTGCTAACATTTTTAGACTAGTATCTGTAGGAAGTTCAATATTTGTACTAAGTCTATCAACTAAACTACCTAATTTTTTAATTAGATATGGACTTGCTCCCGGAATAGCTTTAGCATGAATATAACCATTAAATTTGTATTTATATCTAAGTAAATAAATTGTCTCAATTAATCGCTC
>CALVYL010000056.1 GCA_944372215.1 uncultured Bacilli bacterium
ATTACCACATTATCGGTCCCTGAAATTTTGATGGCAAATTGGAATAAATGTTACATATCTATTATAACTGCACAATTTACCAAATAATATTGTTAGATAAATGTTGACAAATAGTAACATTATGTGATATATTATTATTGCAAGGAAAAAATGGTAATACATTTTTATACGGGAGGCGTCTTATTGAGGTCACCCTAATTTTAAAATAATAAAACCGATTCTTAGGAGTCGGTTTTATGCTTAAAAAAAGAGGGTGTAAATAAATGAAATGTAAAGGAAGCATTACAAGAAAATCTTTATTGTATAAAACTGGTGTAGAGTATGGTGATTATACAGTAAATCATGTTCAAGGTTGTTCTCATGGATGTCTTTATCCATGTTATGCTATGATGATGGCTAAAAGATTTGGAACAGTTAAAACTTATGAAGAATGGATTAATCCTAAAATACTTGATAATGCAATAGAATTATTAGAAAAAGAATTACCAAAATTAAAAGATAAAATTAAAAGTGTCCAATTGTGTTTTACAACTGATCCTTTTATGTATCAATATGAGGATATAAAAGAATTATCAATTAAAATATTAAAATTAATTAATAGTTATAATATTCCATGTACTGCTTTAACTAAAGGTGTGTTACCAAAAGAATTAGTTAATTTAAGTAAAAATAATAGTTATGGTATTACTTTAATTTCCTTAAATGAAGCGTTTAGAGAAGCTATGGAGCCGGGTTCGGCTCCATATAAGGAGAGAATAGCCAGCCTAAAATATCTTCATGATAACGGCCTTAAAACATGGGTTAGCATTGAACCATTTCCAACTCCAAATTTTGTAGATCAAAATTTGGAGGATATATTAAATGCTGTAGCATTTACAGATAAAATAATTTTTGGTAGATTACATTATAATAAAAAAGTATCAGAATATAAAAATTATAAACAATATTATAATGATATGGTAAATAAAGTAATTGAATTTTCTAATAAAAATAATATAGAATATCATATTAAAAATAAAACTATAACATGTATTAGCAGTTAAAAATAGTTGATATATAGTAATATTATATGATATATTATTAATGCAAGTAAAAAATGGTAATACATTTTTACGTGGGGGACGTCTTAATGAGGTCGCCATAATTTTAAAATAATAAACCGATTCCAAAAGAATCGGTTTTGTGCTTATATATTTTCATTATTTAAATGTTATTCTTTTGTATCATATAAACAAAATGCAGCATATAGCGGAATTGATTTTATATTATTTTTAAAGCCAAAGTTTTTAGCACTTATTCTAATAGCATATTTAGGTTCATATTCTTGTATATACACTTTTAAACTTTTAGATTGAGTTCTCTTACTGGCTTTAACCTCAATTGGAATTATCCCATCACTGGTAGTAAGTAAAAAGTCTATTTCAGCGTTTCCTGTGCTTTTCCAATATATTAATGGTATATCCATTGAATTTAATTCTTCAGCAATATAGTTTTCTGCTATTGCCCCTTTAAACATAAAATCTGTATCATTAATAATATCTGATAGTCTTACGTTACATATACTATTTAAAATACCAACATCGCTGTAATATACTTTAAATGAATTGTGATTTAAATAAGCTTTCAATGGTACCTCAATTTTTTCTGTGTTATAACAACTTAAAATCATTGCTCCGGAATTTAACCAATCTATTGCTGTTTCAAATTTTCTTTTGTTTGCTGATTCTTCAATTAGTGTGTATTGGAATTTTCTATTATCTTTAGCAAGTTCTCTAGGTATACTCATATATACTTTTTCGATTTTTATACTTTCGCTTTTGTTGATCGTATATTTATTCATATCCCCAATATAGGTATCAACAATTGTTTTAACTATTTCTCTATTAAAATTTACTACATTTTGATTACAATCAATGTAGTTTTTTATAGCTTCAGGCATTCCTCCAACAATTAGGTAATGTTTATATAATAAAAGGGCTTTTTCATGTAAATCATTATCCATTGGAGTCATATTTTGGTAATGATAGTTTATTTCTTCTATCAACATATTTTGTCCTAGGGCTAATAAAAACTCTTTAAAGTTCATAGGATACATATGTTCAAGAACAACTTTACCGACTGGAAAAGATGAATTAAATCTATTTAATTTTACACCTAGCAAGGAACCGGCACAAATTATTTTATAATCAATTTCGCTTTCACAAAAGTATTTTAAAGAGGTTATAAACCTTTCGCTTACTTGTACCTCATCAAAAAATAATATAGTTGTATCAATATTAATTGGATGCTCCAATCTAATTTCAATATCTCTAATAATTTCTTCAGGTTTAATTGTTTTTTCAAATATTGCTGTAATTTCAGTATCTTTTTCTAAATTAAAATATAGATAATTTTCAAAGTTCTCCTTACAAAACTTATCTATAGTATAAGTTTTACCTATTTGTCTTGCTCCAATAACCATAAGTGGTTTATTCATACCCATTGTTTGCCAAGATTTTAATGTATCTTCAAAAGATCTTTTCATTTATACACCTCATTTCATATACTAATTTTAACATGTAACATATAAAAATGCAACTTTTTGGCACCACTTTTTTATAAAAAATGCATGTTTTTGGCACCACTTTTTCACAAAAAATGCATGTTTTTGGCACCACTTTTGTTATTATTACATTAATTTATTCATTTCATCTAAAAATCTTTTTAACAGAAATGTTAGAAAATAAGGAAATGTATAAAACTTACCATTAAAGCCAATATTTTTATTACATAATTTTATACCATACTTTATATCTGGGTAATAATTACTCTCCATCACTTTTATAAGTGATGGAGTGGCATTATTACTAGCTTTTATTTCAATTGGTATAATTGAGTCAATATCTCTTATAATAAAATCTATTTCAATGCTAGGTTTATCTTTTTTATAGAAGAATAAGTCAAAGCCATATTTAACTAATTCTTCAGCAATTACATTTTCATAAATTGCTCCTTTATAAGTATTGAAATTTTTATTAAGACGTAGATCATCTTGAGTTTCTTTATCTAATGATCCGATCAATAAAGCCGTATCTGCATAATAAAGTCTATAGTTATTGGGGTTGTAATTTGCTCTTAGAGGAAGAGCAATATTATCCAAGCAATAACTTATATTTACTATACCAGCATTAGATAACCAATCAATTACACCAATATAATCTCTATTTCTAGCTCCAGAGGCTAATTTAGTAATTTGAAATTTTTTGTTTTCGTTACCTAGGAATACTTTGATTTTTCTGTATGCATTTAATATTTTAGCTTTATCTAAATTCCCAGCATATTTTGTAATATCTTCCTCATAATCTAACAATATTTGTTTTTGCATATCAAGTATGCCGCTATAATTATTATTTTCAATAAATCTAGTTACAATTGCTGGCATACCCCCAACAATCATGTATTCTTGAAAATTATTTAACATAACGTCATATTGTATTTGTGTTAATGGCTTTAAATTTATCATACAATCATATAAATCTTCAATTTGTTCATTTTTATAACCTTTAGCCCATAAAAACTCTTCAAAATCTAGTGAATACATTATATAATCTGTTTTATATCCAACGCTATTAGATTCTATTTCTTGATAATTTATGCCCATTAATGAGCCTGAACAAATAACATCATATCTGTTATCTAATTTAAAAAACTTTAATGCTGTTGCAGCATTAGGACATTTTTGAATTTCATCAAAAAATATTAATGTTTCATGGGGAATAATATTAATTGAAGGATCTTTTAAAGTAATATTTTTGATAATGTTATCAACAGAATAACCATTATCAAAAATATCTACATATTCTGGTTGTTCTATAAAATTTATTTCTACAAAATTTTTATAATTATTTTTACCAAAATATTCAATAGCATTAGTTTTACCTATTTGTCTAGCTCCTTTTATAATCAAAGGTAATCTGTTTTTATCCATTTTCCAATTAATAAGATAATCATCAATTTCTCTTTTAAGTCTCATTTTTATCACCAACATTATAATATCATTTATTTTGACTATTTTCAAGCTTATTTCACATTTTCCGAGCACCTTTAATACATTATTTACACATTTTCCGGAGCACTTTAATGTTAATTTTACACATTTTCCGAAAAAGTCCCTCGAAAAATCGCCAAAAAGATAGAAAAGTGGGTCGAATTTTAACCAAAATCGCAAAAAAGTCCCTCGAATTTTCGCCAAAAGCATTAATTTTTTGGCGTATTTATGCATTTTCCCAATTATTGGTGCTATAACATTATAAAATCACTCCTTTTTGTATAAATTATGAAGAATAATTCATAATATAAATGGAGATGATTTTATAATGAAAAATGCAAATTGTGATAGTTGTAAAGATGCTTTATTTGGTATAGCATATATTGATCCAGATAGTGGTATATTATGTAGTAAAATTGATACTAATATGAAATTACCTAAAGGTAAAAAGATATTAGCTCCTAAAATATGTACTAAATGTGGTACTACAGAATGGAAGACTATTGATAATTAGAAAAGATTGACATCTTTTCTAATTTTTTTGTAGGTTTTACTTGATTTATAGACAAATTTTGTCTATACTTATTATAGTAGCATAATTCGACAAGAAATTCAGGTTTGTTCTGTTACAATAGTCTTGAAAGGATTTGATAAATTTGAAAAATAAAAAAATATTAATTGGAGTTATAAGTATATCATTAGTTCTTATTATTTGTATTATATTATTAATATCTAATAATAATACTAATAATATAGTAAGTAGTAAACCAATTGTTGATAATTCATTTTTAACTTTAATGATAGAACAAAGTGATGGTTCATATCAAGAAAGTACATCTAATACTTGGCCAAGTGGAAATTATGCTTTTAATAGTGAATTAAGTAGATGTGAAAATGGTGGAGAACTAAGGT
>CALVYL010000057.1 GCA_944372215.1 uncultured Bacilli bacterium
TATTCATAAACTTTCACCCTTTCATGTACTTTCATTAATAATTTATGAATAATCTAAAAATAAGTGTATACTAAAGTTGTATTGATAAATGTTTTTTCTCTTTTTTAATGTTTATTTATTTGATATAATTATATATAGAAGTTATGGAGGATATATGAATATATTAGATGGACTAAATAAAGAACAAGTTAAGGCAGTAGAACATATTGATGGTCCTTGTCTAGTGTTAGCGGGAGCAGGCTCTGGCAAAACAAAAGTACTAACAATGCGTATTGCTAATTTAATAAGTAATGGAATTGATTCGAGAAATATTTTAGCGATAACTTTTACTAATAAGGCAGCAAAGGAAATGCGGGAAAGAATTAACAATGTTGTGGGAGATAACTATGCTTTTGTAGGAACATTTCATTCATTTGGTTTAAGAATAATTAAAGAAAATTATGCAGCTTTAGGTTTATCGCATAACTTTACAATTATTGATAGTGATGATGCTACCAATATAATAAAGAAAATACTTAAAGATTTAGGATATGATCCTAAAGAATATAGCCCAGGTTTTATAAGAAATAAAATAAGTTTTATTAAAAATGAAATGCTTAGTGATAGTGAAGCGGAAAAATATTTAGCATCTCCACCAGAAAAAGTGGCATTAAAAATATATTTTGAATATCAAAAAGTTTTAAGGAGAAATAATGCTGTTGATTTTGATGATTTATTAATGCTACCAGTAGAGCTATTTTATACTCATGAAGATATACTAGATTATTATCAAGAAAAGTATCGATATATTTTAATTGATGAATATCAAGATACTAATGAGGTGCAATATAAGTTAGTTAAAAAACTGGCCGAAAAATACCGCAATATTTTTGTTGTTGGTGATCCATGTCAATCAATATATGGATTTCGGTGGTCGAATTATAAAAATATTATGAATTTTGAAAGCGATTATCCAGAGGTTGAAATGATTGCTTTATATCAAAATTATCGGAGCACTAATAATATTTTAAAAGCCGCCAATTCGGTGATTAAGAATAATAATGAAGGAAAAGGTGTTGAGCTTCATAGTGATTTTGGCTTAGGTGTTAAAATAAAATACACAAGATGTAATGATGAAGCAGATGAAATTAAGACGATACTTGATGAGATAAAGAAATTACTTGATGATGGATACGATTATAAAGATATTGCCATTCTTTATCGGACTAATGCCCAATCAAGAATATTAGAAGAAGGTATTTTAAGTAAGAATTATCCTTATAAAGTTGTTGGTAGTTATTATTTCTACAAAAGAAAAGAGGTTAAAGATTTAATTAGTTATTTGAGATTAATTTCTAATACACATGATGATGTATCTTTAGAAAGAGTTATCAATGTCCCTAAAAGAGGAATTGGTAATAAATCAATTGCGGAATTAGAACAAAGAGCAGAAAGCAATAACACCAGTATGTTTGAGGCTTTAGAAAAGCCAAAAGAATTAGAGTTTAAAAACTTAATTTTAAATTTACAAGAAATTGCGAAAAATGTGGATTTAACTGAACTTATTGACAAAGTTTTAGAGTTATCAGGTATGCAAAGAGAACTAGAAAAAGATAAAACTCTAGAAGCGGAACTTCGCTTAGAAAATCTAAAAGAATTTAGGAGTATTACCGAGAGTTATCAAAAAGAAACCGGTTCAGTTAATTTGGAAGATTTCTTGGAAGACATCAGTTTAGTTGCGGATGCTAAAGAACATATAGAAGATGGTAATGCTATAACTTTAATGACTATGCATTCTGCTAAGGGACTCGAATTTAAAGTAGTATTTCTAGCGGGTATGGAAGAAGGGATAATGCCTCATGCTAATTCAAGTAATAGTAAAGAAGAAATGGACGAAGAGCGAAGACTTTGTTATGTAGCAATAACTAGAGCAAAAGAGAGATTATACATAACTAATGCTAAAAGAAGAATGCTTTATGGAAATGTTAGTTTTAATCCACCAAGTAGATTTATTAATGAAATTGATCATGATTTAATTGAAAAAGATGAAAAAGTAAATAATATAAGTGGAGTAAAAGAATTTAATAAAGAAAGATATTACAAGACAGAAAATACATTATATAATCATGGTGATATAGTAATGCATGATACATATGGCAAAGGTGTTGTAATTGATGCTGATGAAAAATTTGTAACAATTGCTTTTGATAAAAGTTTTGGAATAAAAAAATTATTGAGTAATTATCAAGGATTAAGGAGGATGTAAAATGGATAATTTAACTTTAGTAATTATGGCAGCAGGTATGGGGTCACGTTTTGGAGGTTTAAAACAAATTGAACCAGTTGGACCAAGTGGAGAAATTATTGCCGATTATTCGGTATATGATGCAATTAGAGCTGGTTTTTCCAAAGTAATATTTATTATAAGAAGAGAACATTTAGATTATTTTAAGGAACATATTACTAGTAAGTTTGAAGATCAAATTAAGGTAGAATTTGCTTTTCAAGAACTAGATATGATTCCTAGTGATGTATCACTACCTGAGGACAGAGTAAAAATGCTTGGGACAGGACATGCCCTACTTTGTGCTAAAGATTTAATTGATGGTAATTTTGTTTTGATTAATTCTGATGATTTTTATGGCTTAAATTCTTATCAAAGGGCTGTAGAGTTTTTTAAGAATAATCATGAAGATTTAGAATATTTAACAGTTAATTACCCATTTTATGTAACAGAAACTAAAAATGGGACTGTAAAACGGGGAGTTGTATTTACAGATGCTAACAATTATATAACCAATAATATCGAATGTGAAATTGGCAGAGTAAATGGCAAATTAATTGCTCATGCGATATTTCAAGATAAAACATTTGAGTTAGACGAAAATCATCCAGTAACTGTTAATTTCTTTGGCTTAAGACCGAGTTTTTTAGAATTTTTAGAAAGAGATTTTATCAAATTTATTCATGGTAATATAGGGTTAAAAGATGAGTTTTTATTACCAGAAATATTAAGACAAGGAATTAAAGAAAACAAATTTAAGATGTTAGCTACAACTAGTGAGTCTAAGTGGATGGGGATTACTTACAAAGAAGATTTACCAGATTTAAAGAAAAATATTGAGGATTTAATCAAGAAAGGGGAATATCCGAATGAATTATGGCAACAAAGAAGAAATAAAAGCACGCGTTCTTGAATTAACAAAGATTTTAAATGAAGCCAATTACAATTATTATGTATTAGATAATCCAACAATAACTGACCAAGAATATGATAAATACTACCGGGAACTTGTCAATTTAGAAGGGACTTATCCTGAATTTAGTTATGATGATTCACCAACAAAAAGAGTTGGTGGTGAGGTTATTGATAAATTTAATAAAATAGTGCACGAAAGGCCAATGTTAAGTCTTGCTAATGTGTTTAATGAAGATGAAATTAGAGATTTTGATAGTAAAATAAAAAAAGAAGGCTTTAAACCAGAATATGTTTGCGAATATAAAATTGATGGTTTGAGTGTTGCTTTAATTTATGAAAAAGGAAAATTAGTGCGTGGAGTAACTCGTGGGGACGGTGTAACGGGTGAAGATATAACCCATAATGTTAAAACTATAAAAGTTATACCTCTAACTTTAAAAGAACCGATTGACATTGAGGTGCGTGGGGAAATATTCATGAACAAAAAAACTTTGGAAAAATTAAATGAACGAAGAGCTAAAGAAGGGTTACCACTTCTTCAAAATGTGCGTAATGCTGCTGCTGGTTCAATTAGGCAATTAGATTCGAAGGTGACTGCTAAAAGAGAACTAGATAACTTTATCTATTACTTACCAGACCCAGATAAGTTTAATATCAAAACGCATATGGAAGCACTAGAATTTATGAAAAGTTTAGGTTTTAAAATAAATCCTGCGAATAAATTAGTTAGTGATATTGATGGTATTTTAAAGTTTATTGAGGAAATTACCGAAAAAAGAAATAACTTACCATATGAAATTGATGGGGTAGTTATTAAAGTTAATGATATTAAAATGCAAGAGGATTTGGGATATACTGCTAAATATCCAAAATGGGCAACAGCCTATAAATTTCCCGCTGAAGAGGTCTTAACTAAATTAAAAGACATAATATTTACTGTGGGTAGGACTGGTAGAATTACTCCAAATGCGGTACTCGAACCAGTAATTGTTATGGGTTCAACTATAAGACGAGCAACCCTACATAATGAAGAATATGTTTTAGCTAAAAATCTTAAAATCGGCGATATCGTGTCAATTCGTAAAGCTGGAGATGTTATACCAGAGGTAGTTGAAGCTAAATTGATGCGAAGGACAGGAGAAGAAAAAGATTTCAAAATGATTCATGAATGCCCAATGTGTCATAGTCCTTTACAAAAATTTCCCGATCAAGTCGATTATTATTGTATGAATCCTGAATGTCCTAAAAGAAATATTGAAAGTATAATTCATTATGTATCAAGAGATGCTATGAATATCGAAGGACTTGGGGACGAAATTGTTGAAGAGTTATATAATTTAGGTTTTATTAGAAATATTCCCGATTTATATGATTTAGAAAGTAAAAAACAAGCGATTATGGAATTTGATGGTTATGGGGAAAAAAGTGTTAATAAAATACTTGATAATATTGAAAAATCTAAAAATAATAGTTTAGAGCGATTATTATTTGGATTAGGTATTAAAGAAATTGGCACTAAAACGGCGAAATTACTCGCTAGCACATATCATAATATGGACGCACTTATGAATGCTACAATAGAAGATTTAGAAAGTATTAGAGATATAGGTAGCATTACTGCTAAAAGTATAGTTGATTATTTTAGTGCTCATAAGGATTT
>CALVYL010000058.1 GCA_944372215.1 uncultured Bacilli bacterium
AAAAATAAAAAAATAAAACTAGTTTTAATTAGTTTTATTAGTATTTTTTTCTTCCAACAATTTATTAATATTGGTATGAATTTAGGATTACTCCCTATTATTGGTATACCTTTACCATTTTTATCTTATGGTGGTTCAACAATTATAATTTATTTTATATTTTTAGGTATCATTTTAAATTTATTTAACAAATCTATTTATTAATAATAAGGACCATAAGAATTATAATTATAACTAGTACTATAATATGGCATAGGATATGGTCTTGGTGGATATGGTGGGTATGGCGGATATGGCGCAACATTATATATTGGTCTTGGACGAGTTAGACCTACTGCTGCTCCACCAACTAAAGCACCAGTTAAAAAGGGAAACACAAAACGGTCATTATTATTTACAGGATGATACATTCCATTATATTTTGGATTCATAAGAAAACTCCTTTCATAATATTGTATGATTAAAGTTTTCTTTGTTTAGTTTAATCGCCTAGAACAAACTCTCTTCTTAGATCATTATATAAAGTTATCGTATCATACTTAACATTTAATCTATCTAAATTATTAATAATGGTATTTTTTAATTTCTCATCATTAAAATAAATCTCATAGTGTGTGGTATTTTCAATTAAAATAATAAGTTCACAATTACTATTAATAAGATTATATTGATTTTTAATATCAACTATTAAACTCTCTTTTTTAAATACCTCAATATTAGCCTTTAATATTAAGTATTTTTCCTTACTTTGAATAATACTTTCTAATAATTCTCCTGATGTTTTCTTTAAAAATTTAGATTTATCTTTAATATTAAAATATATTTCTTGTTCTCTAAAATACCAATTATATTCTTTATAATTTATATTATTAAGTAAATCTTTTAAAGCATTATCCCATGTTACATTTAATTCAAATCTTATCCCTATCATTAATACACCTTTCATAACTTAAATATAGCAATAATATAAATAAATTGCCAGAAAAAAGGACTTTATTTTATAAGTCCTAAAAAGTAGTTTTTCTTCCCCTTTTTTATTAACAATACTTTTTCATCAATAGCATCATTTTTAGTTATTACTTTTTCTAAATCTGTTTCTTTTTTATTATTAATACTTATTGCATTACCACTGATCATTTCTCTAGCTTCTCTTTTACTGCTGACAATTTTGTTATTTACAAGCATGTCTATTAAACTAGTGTTATTTTCAAAAGCAAATGTTGGAACATCTTTAATTGAAGAAATTATTTCATCACTTGATAAGTTCCATATTTTATCAGAAAATAAAGATTCGCTAATATTTAAAGCCTTTTCATATTCTTTTTCACCATGTAAGAAAGTAATCATTTCTTTAGCTAAAGCTTTTTGAGCTTTTCTTTCTTCAGGATGTTCTTTAACCTCTTTTTCTAAAGCTTCTATTTCTTCTTTACTTAAGAATGTTAATTTTTTCAAGTATTCAATTACTTTTTCATCTTCGGTGTTAATAAAGTATTGATATAATTCATAACTTGATGTTTTATTAATATCTAACCATAATGCTTCTCCTGATTCACTTTTACCAAACTTAGTACCATCAGCTCGTGTAATTAGAGGTACTGTAAAACCATAACATTTCACATCAGTTCCATGAATTTTACGAATTAATTCTAACCCAGCGGTGATATTTCCCCATTGATCTTGACCTCCGACTTGCATTGTTACCCCATGTTCTTCATAAAGCTTTAAAAAGTCTATTGATTGCAGAATCATATAAGAAAATTCTGTATAAGTAATACCAATATCTAATCTTCTTTTTACGGTATCTTTCGCTAGCATATAATTAATATTAAAATATTTTCCATAATCTCTTAAGTAATCAATTGCTTGCATATTACAAAGCCAATCAGCATTATTGACAATTTCTACATCACTACCCAAAATTATACTAACTTGATTTTTAATACATTCAATGTTATGAGCAACCGCTTCTTTGCTAATCATTGGACGCTCCACATTAGGTTTAGGATCTCCGATTAAACCGGTACCACCACCAGCAATAATTATTGGTGTATGTCCAGCTTCCAGCAATCTTTTAGATGTAGCAATTACGGTACAATAATGTCCTATGTGCAAGCTATCACCAGTTGGATCTACTCCGATATAAAACTTAAGCCCTCCTTTGTTAATAGCTTCTTCAACATCAGGACTGGTAATATCATTAATAAGTCCTCGCCATTTCAAATCTTCAAATACTGTCATATAAATCCTTCCTTTCAAATAAAAAAGAATGATACCAAAGGAGTCTTAACGACGGTACCATCCTTTATTTAACTTAATTTTCCTTAACGCGGATTAATCGTATCAGCTCTGGAGTCGTAAATTCCATTCATCACTGATTGCTAGTATTATATCATATGCTTAAGTTTATTTTCAAGTACTAACTATTACAATCTGTACAAACTGTGCAACTTTGCATATATTCACTTAAACGTGATTCTAAATCCGCTACCTCTTCTTCAGTCCAGTAATCATCAGGATTAGTAAATCCTCCCGTATCAAGTGATGTTTCATCATCAAAGCCCACTATTTCACCATTATTAACAAAAATAACTGCTGGAACATAAATTCTTGGATTATCATCTTCATCATTTTGTAAATAACCATCAAGTAATTCAACTATTCTTTGATAATTTTCAGTATTATTGCTTCTATCTTCACGAATATTATAATAATATATTTGCGTTAGCCCAGAATTTTCAGCAGTCTCATTTAAGTATGGAACATAAGCTTGACACCAACCACATTCCGGAAAACCTAAATAAACAACCCCACTACCACCATCTAAAATATCAATAATTTCATCAACGCTAGCATATACAAATACATTATCATCTGGCATTTTAGTATATTCAGAAGCAAACTCTTCTGCATCAGTTGGAGTATTTTCAACATTATTATTGGTTTCATTACCATTATCCCTAACCAATAATATTACCACTGCTCCAATAAGAATTACAATAATTATACACAGTACTATAATTAAACTTTTATTTTTCATATACTTTCCCTCCATATAAAAAGGTTATCATCAAATATATAACATTGTCAATAAACATTAAGTTTATTTCACTAAACTTTCCGTTTACCTACTCACAATCTGGTAAAACCTCAAGAGGAATATCATAAGTTATAACCTTATCATCAGCTGTTAATCCATTAATTCTTATATAAATATTATCACAAACCTCACTATCACAAGTACAAGGGTAATCATTAAAACTAAAATTATTAATATTAAATCTTATTTCATCTAAATAATAAGATAAATTATAACTCTCAGCATTTTTCTTATTTAAACTACCATACTTAGCAATTCTTGATTCATCATTTTCATGTTTTTCATATAAAATGCATTCTACAGCTACAAATTTTGGCTCTTCGGCTTCACCACAATAATTTATATCCGAAATATAAATAGATTTTTTACTATTGTTATAAGCTATAACTCCTTCAATATCAAAAGAATCATTGCTACATGTAAGAGATGAAAAATTGAATGAATCTTGATCTTGTGATACATAAAGGCCAAAAATGGTTGTACAAATTGATAAAACAACTAACCCTATAGCTACAAGGGTTGCTATTTTTTTACCACTATTTTTTTCTTCACCTTCGATTAATTCTGTAATACTTACATCAAATTCTTCACTTAATTTTTTCAAAAGTTCGATATCTGGTACACCTCGCCCATTTTCCCATTTAGAAACAGCTTGGGCAGTTACATTAAGTTTATCTGCTAACTCTTTTTGAGTTAAATTATATTTCTTTCTTAAATCATAAATAAATTTACCTATTTTTTCTGAATTCATATTACCACTCATAAAGATTATACCAAAAAAATGGTTAAATATAAAGTTTTTTGTTTACTTAATAAACAAATAAGAGTACAATTAATTGGGTGATTAAAATGAATGAATTTTATGAATTAAAAATTATTGATGCGGATGCATGGGTAAGACATAGTAATGAGGATAGTATCTATTTTACTAAAGAAAAAATTAGTAATGCAACACTACTTTTAGAGCGTCTTTATCCTTATGAATCCGGTTACTTATATACGGATTTTATTACAGGAAGACAAGTAGTTATTGAATCTAGTGATAGTGCTAGTCTTATAATTCCTAGTAGAATACTAGTTCCCAATTTATTATCTAAAATATCAAAAGAAGAAATACTCCAAAAATCCTTTGATATTTTAAATAATGATGAACCTAATTATTTAAATGTTAGTGAAGATATATTATATAATAGTGCATTTTGCGAAATTATTTCTAAAAGAGAGAATACCCAAACTATACCTATATCTTTAGTAAAAGAAGAAATAGAAAAATATAAAAGCAGAACCAGAAAAAGAACTAA
>CALVYL010000059.1 GCA_944372215.1 uncultured Bacilli bacterium
TATTTACTTAGTTCTGCCTGTTTTTATAAAGAACCGGATTTATTCTTTGAATTTTATAAAAATAATTTAAATTCTTTGAGTGTAGAACCTAATATTGTTCATAAATATTTAAAAAAGTTAGAGGATATTGGTAAGCTAAAAGCAATTGTAACACAAAATATTGATGGACTTCATCAATCTGCGGGTTCTGCTAATGTTTTAGAAATACATGGTTCAATTTATCATAATCATTGTCTTAAGTGTGGTAAGAGTTATGATGCATCATTTGTGTTTAATAGTGAAGGTATTCTTAAATGTAGTTGTGGTGGAACAATAAAACCAGATGTTGTTTTATATGGTGAAATGTTACCGGATGATACCTTAAATAAAGCTTGTTTAGCGATATCTAATGCTGATTTATTAATTGTTGCAGGAACTTCTTTAACTGTTGAGCCTGCCGCAAGTATGATTAATTTATTTAAAGGAAAAAATTTAGTAATATTAAATGATAGTAAAACACCATATGATAATGTAGCAACACTTGTTATTCATGCTGATTTAAAAGATATTTTTGAAAACTTAAAAGCATGATTGATTAAATTAACACAAAATAAATAATTTATCTTGAAAAATGATTTTTGTTTTATTATAATGGTAATAAGTGATGAATTATGGAAGAATGGGAATTGAAATTGCCTAAATATCTACAAAAAGATATAAAGGAATATTTAAAGGAAAAAGATAATCCTAATTGCATGCATATAGATTGTTTGATTAATGAATTATATGGTTCAATTAATGCAGCTTATTGGGATAAAGAAATCACTAAATCTCAAGCGGATTATTTAAGAGAGAAATACATTTTTGAAAGTAGTAGCAATTGATTTTTAAACTAATTTATTTTGTAAAATAGAACTAACTGTGCAAACACAGTTTTTTCATTTTACTAATATCTCAATTAATGGTATAATATTATATGACTTGAAGGAGGCCCTATGAAAGTAATATTATTAAAAGATGTAAAGAATCAAGGTAAAAAAGATAGTGTAATTGATGTATCTGATGGTTATGCTAATAATTATTTAATTAAAAATAATCTAGCAGTGCCTTATACTAAAAAAAGTAAAGAAATATTAGATAAAGAAATAGATGTAAGAGTAAAAAATGAAGAAAAGTTAGTTGAAAACTATAATGAAATAAAAAATAAATTAAATGATAAAATACTTGAATTTAAAGTTAAAACTGGGGCCCAAGATAAAGTATTTGGGACTGTTTCTAGTAAACAAATTAGTGATAGATTAAAGGAAATGGGATATAACATAGATAAAAAATGTATTAAAATAAATGGAAGTATTTCTACTTTAGGAATTACTAATGTAGAAATAGAATTACATAAGAAAGTTAAATTTAATATAAAAATTAATTTAGTAAAATAAGGAGGAAATATGGCAAGAAAGATGCCTCAAAATCTCGAAGCGGAAATGAGTGTATTAGGTGTTGCTTTTTTAAACGCACAAGATGTTAATAAGATTGTTGAAGAAGTAACTGCTGATATGTTTTTTGATGAAAGAAACAGAATTATTTTTAATGCTATTAAAAACCTTCATGATAGTAAAACTCCAATAGATATTACAACTATCAAAGATGAACTTGATAAAGATAAAAAACTTAATACAGTTGGTCTTGATTATTTAACGGATGTAATTGATTCAGTTGTAACAACTGCTAATTTAGATTTTTATATTAAAATTATTAAAGATTATGCGATTAGAAGAAATTTAATTGAAACAGCAACAGAAATTATTAATACTACATATGAAGATGAAAATATTACGACCCTTCTTGATACTGCCGAAAAAAATATATTAAATGTCGTTAGAGCTAGATCTGCAGGATCATTTATGCCAATTCAAGAGGTTTTAAGAAATGCTCAAGCAAAATTAGAAGAACTAGCTAAAAATAAAAGAACAATTACAGGATTAGAAACAGGCTTTCCAGATTTTGATAAAATTACTACTGGGTTACATGGTGGGGAAATGATTATTCTTGCCGCTCGTCCTGGTATGGGTAAAACTGCCCTTGCCCTAAATATGGCTACTTTTGCGGCATCAAGGACTAAAAAGGCTGTAGCAATATTTAACTTGGAAATGTCAGCCGAAATGCTAGTAAATAGAATGATTTCCTCAGTTGGCCAAATAGATTCTTATAAATTACAAACCGGCAACATGTTGGAGAAGGATTGGCAAAGATATAATGAAGCATTATCCCAATTATCCGAAACCAATATATATATTGAAGATAATGTTTCAGTTACGGCCCAAGATATTCGGGCAAAATGTCGGAGACTAGCTAATAGTGAGACTGGTTTAGGACTAGTAGTAATCGATTATCTACAACTCATTAACAGTGGTAATAGAAGAGTTGAATCAAGACAAGTTGAGGTATCTGAAATTTCGCGGGCTTTAAAAACAATGGCATTAGAACTTGATGTACCCGTTATTGCTCTTGCTCAACTTTCGCGTAGTGCTGAAAAAAGAGAAAGTAATCAACCTATGCTATCGGATTTAAGAGAATCTGGTTCTCTTGAACAAGATGCCGATATGGTACTATTTATTAATAGAAAAGATTACTATGAAAAGGCTAAAGATTTTAATAATAAAATAGTTCCAGCGGAATTGATAATTGCTAAACATAGAAAAGGAGGTCTTGGAACTATCAATTTATTATTTGAACTTAATATGCTAAGTTTTAAAAGCGTATTAAAAGTAAATGGAGATGAACAATGAAAACTAAAGATATACTTATAACTTTAATTTTATCGATAAGTATAATAATTTTATATATAGTAAATGAATATACCAAAGTAGAACTAGAGTATGCCAATACGGCATATCAAGTATATTTGAATGGTAAAGTAATTGGTTTGATTGAAGATGAAGATGCATTATATGATTTAATAAATGAAGAACAACAAGCAATAAAAAATGAATATAATGTTGATTATGTTTATCCTCCCAATGTTTTTGAAATAGTTGAAACCAAAACTTATGATAATGATTTCTCTTCACCAGAAAATATTTATAAATTAATTGAAGAAAGAGATGATTTTACTGTTCAAGGTTATACAATAACAATTAGATATAATGATGAAGATTATTATGAAGAAGAAGAGGTTCCTGAAGATTTTGCAATAAATGTTTTAGATGTTGATGTATTTAATGAAGCTATAAAGAAATATATTTTAGCTTTTGTTAGTGAAGAAGATTATAATGATTATATGAATGGCACTACAGAAGAATTAACAGATATAGGTCAAGTAATTACCAACATGTATTTTCAAGAACAAATAATGATCAAAGAAGCTTATATTAGTGTTAATGATAAAATTTATACTGATGCTGATATTTTAGCGCAAGATTTATTATTTGGGGTTGATGCTGAAATGGATACTTATGTTGTCCAAGCGGGTGATAGTATTGAAAGTATTAGTGCTGAATTTGAATTGAATCCGCAGGAATTTTTAATTGCTAATCCTGATTATCGTAGTGAAGATGTCATGTTAAGTATTGGTGAGGCAGTAAATGTAACCTTACTTGATCCAATTGTAACTTTTATTTATAAAGTGGATCGTATTGAAGAATCGATAACACCATTTTCTAAACAAACCGTTCCAGATCCCACTAAAGAATATGGCTTTAGAGAGGTTACTCAAGCGGGTATAACAGGTCTTTCATTAAACTATGAAACCTATGAGGTTAAAAATGGCGAACAATCTAGTGAAATTGATATCATTAGTACAGAGGTTGTTCGTTCGGTAGTTGATGAAATTACCACAGTTGGCCCAACTTATTCGGGTGTAAGTGGTTCTTATGAAGATATCCCAGGTGAATGGGGTTGGCCAACAAATCGACCATCAGTTGTTACCAGTCCATATAGTATGCGTTGGGGTCGTTTACATGAAGGAATCGATATTTCTGGTACAGGTAGATGGTCACCAATATATGCTATTGCTGATGGTGTAGTTGTTAATGTATCACCAGCATGTAGTAGTTGTTATCAATGGTCTAATGGTAACTATATTGTAGTTCAACATGATAATAATTATTATTCCGCATACTTGCATTTACAAGATTTTAATGTTACGGAAGGTCAAACGGTAGAAAAAGGCGATGTAATTGCTTATATGGGTGATAGTGGTTTTGCAACTGGCGTACACTTACATTTAGGTTTATATTTAGGTGAACCTTTTGCGGGAGGCACCACCCAATCATTAAATCCTTTAACAACAATTTATTCGGGGCTATAATGAGAATTTGTGTTTTATCTAGTGGCTCTAAAGGGAATGTCACCTATATGGAGGCAAAT
>CALVYL010000060.1 GCA_944372215.1 uncultured Bacilli bacterium
GAATATTTTAAAATTTAGGGTGATAGTGTGAAAGTAGCAGATATTCCAAAAATAGTCTTACATTTACATTTAGATGGTTCGATAGATTTAAATGATGCCTATAATTGGGCTAAAGAAGATGGACTTAAGTTTAGTAAAAGTGAAATAATTAATGAATTACAAGTAGATGATAATTGTCATGATTTAAATGAATATCTAACTAAATTTGATTTACCATGTAAGTTATTACAAACTTGTAATAGGTTAGAGACAACAACCTATACATTGTTTTTAAAACTTGCTAAATTAAATGTTATCTATGCGGAGGTTAGACTGGCTCCGATGAAACATATAAATGGTTATTTAAATTTAGATGATGTTGTTATTTCTGTTATAAATGGTATGCATAAAGCGATGAATGAAACAGGTATTATTGGTGGAATTATCCTCTCTTTAATGCGAGGAGAATTAGTAGAAAATAATACTTTAGTAATAGATATTGCTAAAAAATATTTAGGTAAAGGGATTGTAGGTATAGATCTTGCTGGTGCGGAAAGCTTATATCCTACCAAAGATTATGTAGATTTATTTAAATATGCTCACAGTTTAGGTATTCCTTATACCATTCATGCTGGAGAAGCACTCGGTGGTGATTCAATTACTACAGCATTAAGTACGGAAACTAAAAGAATAGGTCATGGTATTAAAGCTATTGATGATGAGAAAATACTACAAAAAATAATTGATGATAAAATATTATTGGAGGTATGTGTTACTAGTAATTATCAAACAAAAGCAGTAGATAATCATCCAATCGAAGATTTATATAATTTAGGAGTAAATATTTCTATTAATACCGACAATGACACAGTATCAAATATTGATATAAATAAAGAATATACTAAAATATTAAATGAAACTAATTTAACGATTGATGATTTAATAAAATGTAATATCAATTCAATTGATTACATATTTGCTAACATAAATGTTAAGAATAAATTAAGAGAAAAATATAATGAACTAGGAGTTAAGAAAGTGAATAATGACATAATAAAAAAGGCCGAATTTTGCCTAAATTGTGTAAATAAACCTTGTAGTACTGGTTGTCCTTTAAATAATGATATTCCGGAATTTATTAATTTAATTAAAAGCGAAAAATATCAAGAAGCTTATGAGGTATTATCTCATACTACAGTACTTGCTCCAATTTGTGGAAGAATTTGCCCTCATGAAAGACAATGCCAAGGTAAATGCGTTCGAAAATTTAAAAGCGAAAGTGTTGCCATTGGAGATCTTGAAGCTTTTGTTGGAGATTTATCTATCAAGAATAATTGGCAAGAATTACCAAAAATAAGTAAAAATAAAAAAGTTGCTATAATTGGTTCAGGCCCTTCTGGTCTTACTTGTGCCGCTTTTTTAAGAAAGGCCGGTTATGATGTGACAATTTATGAAAAACACAACTATCTTGGGGGTCTACTTTATCATGGTATTCCTGATTTTCGTTTGGATAGAGAAATACTACATAACAATATTAAACAAATAATTGATTTAGGTATAAAAGTAAATTTAAATAAAAGTTTAGGTAATGATTTTACTTTAGATGACTTAAAAGAAAGATATGATGCGATTTTTCTAGCAATTGGTGCTAATGTTTCTAAAAAAATGCAAATACCTGGAGAAGACTTGGAAGGTGTATATGGCGCTAATGAACTATTGGAATATGGCGGACATCCTGATTATAAAGATAAAACAGTTTTAGTATCTGGCTGTGGGAATTCGGCGATGGATATATCAAGAACTATTAAAAGAATGGGAGCTAAAGATGTTTATGTAGTATATCGCAAAAAAGAGGAAAATGCTCCAGCAGAAATAAAAGAAATAAATAGTGCTTTAAAAGATGGGGTTAAGTTTTTATTTCAAACTAATATTATAGCTATTAAGGGGGATAAAAGTGTAGAGAGTGTTGAACTTATTAAAACAGAGTTAGAACAAGTTAATGATAATATAAGTGTTAAAAATATTGAAGGCTCTAATTATGAAAAACCGTGCGATTATGTTGTTATGGCTATTGGAGCTAATCCTGATAATATTGTTAAATCCATAGGATTAGAATTAGAAAATAGCAAAATAAAAATAGATGAATTAGGGGCTACATCAGATCCTCAAGTTTTTTCTGGCGGAGATGTTGCGGGTACCAAAAGTACTGTTGCTTTTGCAGCCAGAGCTGGAAGAAATGCCGCTTTGGCCATTGTTAAATATTTAGAAAATTAGTATGTGTAAACATACTTTTCTTTATATACTAGGAAAGTTATACTTTTTAAAATAAGACAAAACTATACAAATAAAAGTTTGTGCCGAATGACGAATTAAAAATATTGCATGCCAAAATAATTGAGAGTTTCTCAATTATTTTGAAAAGCTATTAAATGTTATTTACTATCTTCTTTATAAATAAAATGAAAACAGAATCTTATTCAAATATAATTATAAATGATAATTATATTAAGTCTAATGCCATTTTTTCGGTTCAAATGCCTATTGATTTAAATATTGCTTATGCTGAATATATCAATCAGTCATAATGTTTAACACAACTAAAGCATAAAAAAAACCACAAAGTTTGTTAATGAGAATTTACTCTCCGTGCTCAAAGTCACAATCTAATTAAACCAGTCTAAGCTGTATTAGTTTTTTAAAACATAACTTGTGGTTTGTAATTAATATTATATACTAATTTATAAAAAATACAAGTAGTTTTAATTAAAAAATTATGTCTGGAAGTATTAAAGAAAAAAAGATTGTAACAAATTGTACAATCTTTATTACCAACCGCGTTCTGCCCAATATTGTTCGTAATATTCATTATATTCTTCTTCATATTCTTCCATATCAATTGGTTCATAAACGCATCCTGCAAACCAAATTTCACCAGTATCTTTATCTCTAATTAGAAATAAGAATGGCTTATCAAATGTTAAATCTATTTTTTCTATAGGAAGCTCAAAAAAGTAATCAAAATTTGGATCTGTTGCATTACCAGCTCCACCGACCATTGTAGCTGCTGCAGCTTTAATGCCATCATTAGAAAATTCAATATTAGCACTATGTTTTGCATCAGTTATGTAGGCATTGTCATTTGTAATATTAGATAAGTCAGCTGATTCATCAAATACGCTTGTAATACCTAATGCTTTTAAATCATTAATTAAATTAAGTTCATAATCCATTTTAAACATTGGAATATAACCAGTTATTTCTGTAACATATCCTTCTTTGAAACTATCAAGTTCCATAGGTTTTAAATTATTAATTGATGTATTAATATCATTAGCATCCATATTTTCAATGAAATTATCTAAACTGGTATTTGTTGGCATAATTCCTACATATTGCAAAGTTGTATCATCATATTCTTTTAAATCTTTAGCAAATATTTTAGTATTATCATCAACATAAAATTCAAAATCTGTTGAAGAACTAACATGACCAAAATTATTTCCTAGTTCTTTAATATAATATGTATCAAACCAAGAATCAAAGTCTGATATTTCTCGGCCGTAATTATCGGAAACAACTCCAGGATTTTCTAATTTATATTGTTCAAATGCTTCTCTTACAGTCTGTCTAATATTTTCTTCACCTAATATGTTAATAATATCATAATTATTGGCAATTGCTCCAATTTCTGCGGATTTTGCTTCATAATCAACACCTTCAAATTCTAGTCTATGATAATCAGTTGTATCTAAGCCATACACACTAAAGCTATATTCATATCTGTAAGCTTCATTTCTTTCATGTGGGAAATTTACTGTATAAATGTCATGTTCACTTTGGATTTTTTCAACCCATTCCATATCAATAGCTAAGGCATTTACTAATATAAAATCTAAATCAGAAATATCGTCGGTTATATTAGTAATTAGATTAAATGTTTTATCGCTTACCCATGAATTTAATGTATTGGCATTTCTAAATGAGTCAATTATTACATCAGCATTGTATTTACTGGCAACAGTATTTATATAAGAACTTTTAATGGAGCTTTCATAAGTATCTTTGATAAATAACCCATTAGCAAATGACATATTATCACTATTATTATAGCTTTTAGCAGTATACTCTCCGATAATATTATCGATTTGTTCTTTAGTAGCACCATTTGCTCCTTCACTTAACATAGTTAAGGCATATTTAATTGATAGAGGGCTATATACTTTATTTTGACCATTGTTTTCTAGTTGCATAAAGTATAAATCAA
>CALVYL010000061.1 GCA_944372215.1 uncultured Bacilli bacterium
ATGCTTGACAACAACTAAATTTTCTAATACACTATTTTCTTTCATTTTCTCTACCCTCAAATCCATTATAACAAAGATATAAAAATATGCAATGTTTTTTTTTGTTTTTTTTGAAAATATTTTTTGCTAATTTTGCTTTTTTTCTGATTTTTTCCTAAAAAAAACATTTTTCTATATTATATTATTTTTTTGTCAATATATGTCAATTAACAACACTTTTACATTTTCATTTACTGCAGTTCCTCCATAGTCAAAAAACGCGAAAAACACTTGACTCTCTAGCCAACTTATGATAATATAGTTATTGTCAATGGCGATGTAGCTCAGTTGGCTAGAGCATTCGGTTCATACCCGACAGGTCGGTGGTTCGAATCCACTCGTCGCTACCAAAGAAAGTTACTAGATTTCATATCTAGTTTTTTTGTACAAAAAATTTTCAAGTTATATAAAAACAGATAACGCAACTAATAAATAGTTGCGTCTCTAGGACTTATATAACACTTGGTCATTAAGTAACTAAATTATAACACCAAATACACCTTTGGTCAATCACCACAAATTACAAAAACATTTAATAGTTATTTCTTCTATGTTATAATTAGCTTAACAAATAAAAATTTGCAAGTGAACTAATAGTATGTTTATTATTAGATAAATAATTGATATATTGTTCTTGGATGGTGATAAAATGGATCAAGAAAAAATAGGAAAATTTATTGCTGAATTAAGAAAGCAAAAAAAATTAACTCAAGAACAGTTAGCAGAAAAATTAGGGATAACCAAAAATGCTGTAAGCAAGTGGGAAAGAGGTTTAGGTTTAATGGATTTGTCTTTGCTAAAACCATTAAGTCAAATTTTAGGGGTTTCAGTTACAGAAATATTAAATGGGGAGAGTTTTGCTAAAGAAGAAATCAATTCAAAAAGTGAAGAAATTTTGATTGATACACTTGATTATTCTGCCAAAGAAATAAAAAAGGTAAAAAAGAATAAATTTATAATGGTATTATTAACAATAGTTATTACTATTTTATCAATTGTAATATTAGACACTGTTCAAGCAATAATATTTAAAAATAGTCCAATAATAAGTTGGAGAGTTGAAGATGCTAATGATAGTGATAGTTATGTAGACAAAGGTATTTTAATTGATACTTATTATTGTGTTAACGATGATGTAATAACAGTAATTCCAACATTTAAAAATACAAATTATAATTGTCCGTCAGAATAATAATTATAAATTACAATTCATAAAGCAATATACCTAGTATAGTTGCTTTTTTCATGTTATAATTACCTTAACAAATAGTAATTTATAGAAAGGAGGAATGATTATGAAAAAAACAATATTAACTATTTTACTTTGTGGAATTACAATATTATTTTTAACTGGTTGTGGTAGCAAAATTGGAAAAACATCAGACATTGAAATAACAAATGATGATGTTTCAATAACTATAAAGGATAATACATTAACAAACACTGGAGCAACATTTATATTAGAAAACAACAGTAATCAAACTTTAGGTTATGGAGAACCATATCATTTAGAAGTAAAAGATGATGATTCATGGCATATATTACGAACAATAAATGAAGCAGCATTTATAATGCCACTTTATCATCTTAATCCTAATGAGAGTACAGAACTAAAAATTGATTGGGAGAATTTTTATGGTGCTTTAGAACCTGGAGAATATCGTTTAATAAAAGATGCGTATTTTGTAATCGATGATGAGATATCTGATAACTTTTATATTGGTGTCGAATTTATCATAGAATAATAAATATAGAAGCAATATACCTAGTGTAGTTGCTTTTTTCATGTTATAATTATCTTAACAAATAGTAATTTGTAGAAACGGAGGTTATATGAAAAAAACAATATTAACTATTTTACTTTGTGGAGGAATGCTTTTTGGTTTAACTGGTTGTGGTAGTGATGAACCTAAAGAAGACCAATCACAAGACCAAGTTCAAGATTATGGGACAGTTGAAGAAGAAACTGCTGATGTATTAGTTGCCAAGTTTAACACTGAAGTTGTTGATAATAGCACTCTTAATCCCGCATCAAATGATTATATGACTACTGATGAAAATTCTTATTGGTATGGTTTAATTACGGGTGTTTTTTTAATTGTTTATCCAACCCAATTTACAGGAAATTTACAAAATGATATTGTTGATTATATGGTTTTATATGTTGAAAAAGATAGTAAATATGCATCTACTACTAATGAATATATGAAATATTTAATTCAAGCCAACAATCCAGATATTACTGATAGCGAAGTAAATGAATTAATGGAATTAGCTAGAGATTCTGCTGATGAAGGCAAAACAGTTAATAATGGTAAAGGTATTGATGTTGGATATGTAGATAGTGCTGATAATTATCAATACCAAGTTATTAGATTATATAAATAACAATTTGAAAGTGAGGATTTATGAATAAAGGAAAAACTGGAATATTTTTGATTATATTAGGAAATATATTGTATTTAGCATATACTTTTTTCGGATGTAATGAAACTACCCCATTTAGTGAATTTAGTTCAGGTTTACTACTGGGTTTGGGTGTAGGAATTAATTTAATAGGAATAATATTATTAATAATATATATTTCTAAAAATGAAAAAAATAAATAATTATAAAGTAAGGAGATATAAAATGTATAAAACTGTGGTTATAGAATATTCCCCTAAAGCAGATGATATGGCTATAAAAATAGAAGAAAAAGCTAATGAAATGTTGCAAGAGGGATTCAAATTAATTACTGTATCTATTACAGGATCTGCTAAAGCAATATTAGTATTTAAAAAAATATAGGAAGAACTATGAATAAAATTATAATCTATGGAACACATTATGGAACAACAAAAGAATATGCTGAAGAACTTGCAAATAAAACCAATATCAAAGCTATTTCTTATGAAAATGTCGAAGACATAAATGATTATGATACAATCATCTACCTCGGTGGTTTATATGCCGGTGGTGTTTTAGGAATGGCTAAAACACTAAAAAAACTAAATAATTTCCAAGAGAAAAATATTATTATTGCAACTGTTGGTCTCGCTGATCCAAGTGATAAAACCAATGAATTTAACATTAGAAATAATATGAAAAATCAACTAAAAAAGGAAATCTTTGAAAATGCTAAAATATTTCATCTCCGCGGTGGTATCGACTATAAAAAATTAAACTTTGTTCATAAAACAATGTTGAAATTACTCTATAATAAAGTAAAAAACTTACCTAAAGATAAACAAACACCAGAAGATAAAGCTATGATTGAAACATATAATAAAAAAGTAAGTTTTATTGATTTTTCTGATTTAGATAAAATAATTAAGGAAATAAATAAGGAGCGATGAATTATGAGTTTAACAATAAATATTTATTATACCGGAAAAAATGGTAGTGCTAAAGAATTTGCTAAAGAAATGCTTTCTAGTGGTTTAGTTGATAAAATAAGAAATGAAGAAGACAATAAAAAATATGAATATTTTTATCCAGAAAATGATCCAGAAACGGTTTTATTAATTGATTGTTGGGAAAATGAAGAAGCCCTAGATAAACACCATAAATCACCGATGATGAAGGAGATTGCTGCCTTAAGAGAAAAATACAATTTAACAATGCGTGTCGAACAATTTAAGAGTCTT
>CALVYL010000062.1 GCA_944372215.1 uncultured Bacilli bacterium
TTTAATATCTTCTACTTTATAATCTTCATTTAATATACCATAAACAGGAGAAATAATAGGTGAAGGTCTAAATTTTTTCTTTTCAACTACCTCTTTAGTTTCTGTTCTTTCATATCTTCCATAATCATATTTTCTTTCAACTTTTTTCTTCTTTTCATATTCTAATACATTGGTAGTTGGTCTTTTTTGTTGACGATTCATTGTACTAGAAAACTCCTCTTCATCAAAGTCTGGAAAAGGAAAGGTATTTTCTGATTTAAATAAATCTCTTTCACTTAAATTATCATAATCTCTAGTTTCTCTAGTTGTTTTTGGAGGTTCATAAACTGGTTCTCTTGTTTTTTCTTCCCGAACCGGTTCTGGTCGCACCTCAGGTTTTCTTTGTGGTTCAATTCTTTCAGCAATTGGTTTCTTATTTTCAACCTTTGGTTCCTTTTTATCTTCTTTAACTTTAATAGATTCTGTTTCTTCTATTTCTTCGTCTTCAAATAATATATCTTTAATTTTATTAAATAATCCCATTATTATTCACCTTCCTAATTTAAATAATCCGTATCTGGTACCGTTTCTTCAACAGGGTTATAATCATCTGGATCAATTAATACAGACTCATCATCTTCCCCATTGGTATTGAATATATCCATCTCTTCTTCTGCAAAATTCAAAACATCATCTTCCAATAAATTAGTAATTATATTATCATTATACTCAATGCTTCGCAGAATGCTTATAGCAGATATCATACTTAATTTAATATCATTTTTATCTACTATCACTTCTATTTTAGCATAATTATACATAATTTCAACTAAATATTTGTTATTTTCTCTTAAATTTACCTCAATATACCCAAATTTGTCACCATTAACAATGTTGGCGGAATATTCACTGGAACTATTTTCTTGATAATCATATTCAACTTTATTTAAATAACTTACAGCATCTACATATAAATAATAATTATATCTACCATCATCAATAACCTCGTTAAATAACGTACTATCACTAACTTGCATTCCTCTAGGCAAATAATAATTATATCCAGTTCTAAATTCATTAGTTTTAGAACTTTCTATAGCAAAATTCTGAGCTATCTCTTCATAACTTAAATCATTTATATTAGTACAACCTGTAAGTATTAATAACATTACAATAATTATAACTATTTTTTTCATCTATTATCTTTCCTCATATACATAATTATACCAAAAAAATTGCTACTAATAAAGTAGCAAAGTTTAATTTATCCGAATAGGGTCAGATTGGGTTCCGGATCCGCTGACATAAGTTACATTGGAGTTTAGGTAGAAACAAGGACGGATAGCAAGCACAGTATACGAATTGGACACGCCATAGCCGCCGATAACGCCATTGGAGTTTACAAAGAATGCCATGTCATTGCTTCTCGTGCTGCGAGAAACTGTCCATTCTAGTAATCCCATATATAACCAATTAGTATTTAATGCACTATTATAAAGATACATAACGGTTAGCCAAGCACTTGGACTAGCTGCAAATCCGTAGTCGCTTACATACATTAAACCTATTTTCCCTATCCATGTTGTTCCTATACTTTCCGCATTATGCCATGTTGCTGGCGTTACAGCATTTGAACTATATCCATTAACATACCATGTTGCATCAACTATTTTATTTCTCCATATTGAACTTATACTATTTAAAAATGTTGAGTTTAGATTAGTTGTTGTTAAACTACTACTACTCCATGTATTTGTTCCACTTAGGTTCCAATAGTATACTCCTACTGATGATAAGCTTTGATCTCCTTTATAACTGCTTGTAACTTCTCCTGCTCCAGAATATGTATTATAATATGCACCTCCCGTACCTGTTTGGCTTGTTGTTGGATAATCGGCCATGATTAATTTTACTTGATTTCCAAATACTCCTATTATTCGATATAAATTATTACTTGGACATGTACTTGCTGTTGATCCAAAACATACATAGTTATTTACTTCATCACTTGCTCCGGCATATCTATAACTATTATCTCCAGCTCCATTTGCTAAATCACTATTATGATAATATATTTTGGTTATATCCGAACCTGAAGCATTATAAAAACTTGTTATACAGTTAGCTAAATTATCTCCATTACTACATGCTTCAGCTAATGTTAATGGTTGATTATCTGTTTCTGCATTTATTGTATATACATTTGAATCTATTCCATTTGTATCTTTTACATATACTCTTATACTATAACTTTGTCCTGCACTTAATCCATTAAATGTATAACTATTGGAACTACTACTTGTATAACTTCCATTATTTATTGAATAGTAATATGTTTGGATTGCATTTGTTCCAGCAGTTGCACTTACACTTACTGTTATACTATTATTACTTACACTTGTTGATGTCACACTATTTATTACTGGATTTACATAATTATCTGTTGTTACTTCTATTACTTCTTCATTTGATTCATAACCTTGTGAATCTACTGCATATACTTGAAAAGTATATGATGTTCCATAATCAAGATTACTAAATGTATATGTATTTGTACTGCTTTCTTGATAACTATTACCCCCATCCATACTAAAGTAATATGTAGATACTGGATTTTCTCCAGCATCTACTGTTACTGTTAGTGTTACACTATTTGTTGTTTTTGTGGCTTGTACATTAGTAATAGTAACTACATTATATAAATCAAAGTATACATAACAGGCATCTGATTTATTCGACAATAATTCTACTATGCCATTTTCTCTATCCCATCTTAGTTCTCCACCATTTTCACATCTACTTAGTTCACTATTAAAAGCATAGCTGCCACTTGGCCATGTATTAGTTGTTGATTCTTGATATGTTCCATCACTTTGCTCTAACATTAATGTTAAAAATGAATTATTAATGTGTTTGCTATCATTTTGCATTACTATTTCTTTATGAGAAACATTTTGATTAACAATTAAAATAGTACTAATTATAATTATCAATGTTAATAATCCACCACTTATCAACAATGTTTTTTTCTTTTTCATCTATCACACCTTACCTTATGATTACATTATATCACAACAAATCACATTTTTGTACCACAAATTTGTGTTCTTTATATGTCACACATATTTTAGATATAATTTAATAGAAATGAGGCTGTGTTATGAATGTTTTTAAAATAAATAATGATGAAAAAGAGTATTCTGTAACTAGGACTTTAAGAATTAAAGAAGAACTATTAAATAGATTAGAAGAAATAGCATATAAACATGATATATCTACTAATAAATTGATAATTAAGTGTATTGAATATGCTTTAGATAATATGGAAGAAGATACAGAAGAAAAAGAAAATAGCAATTAAACCAATTATTTATTTGCTATTTTTTTATAAATTTTTACTACATTTGGCGATTTTCCGAACATAAATTATGCCATTTTTGGCGATTTTCCGAACATATCAATCTTTTTCAACATCTACATATTTGATTTTTATACCATTTTTACTAAATTTTTCTTCATATTCAGTTTCAACATTATCAATACTCTCACTATGTAAGTCATAACTAATATTATTTATTTTATAACCATATTCTTTAAATGATTCTAGTGAGTATGCAAATAAATTATCATTATCAGTTTTCATGATAATATGTTTTTTACCCTTAAATAATTTATCAAAAGATTT
>CALVYL010000063.1 GCA_944372215.1 uncultured Bacilli bacterium
AGTGTACTAGAGTTATCTCTTAGAGCATTAACTTTCTTATTAGCTTCATTTTCAATTATTAATTCTTCAATATTTTTTAAATAATTCATTATATATCTCCCTTGATAAAAAAATATTCTAACACATAAAATGTGCAAATTTTGTCGAATTAAGGACTAAATATGTAATTTTTATATTTTTTAGCAACAGCCCATATTGGAAAATTAGTATAAAATACATTAGAAATCGGGATTCAATACATTCAAATAGTTATTTACCCATACCACTGAATTAGGAATTCATACTATAATGTAGGGAGGAAAATAAAATGTTATTTGATGATAATTTAGGCTTTATTGCTTATAATTTATATCCAAATATGATGAGTAGTAATAATACTAATAATAATTCTAATTTAGTTTCAGTTAATGAAGGATTCTTACGTGGTAATATGTTTCAAGATGAATATAAACCATATAAGAATTATACTTATAAAAAAATAGTACCCAAAACTAAAAAAGAAGAATTATTATTAGAAATAATGGAACTATCTTTTGCTATCAATGATTTAAATTTATATTTAGATTTAAATCCTGGAGATAGAGAAATGTTAGAAAAATTTAATAAGTTAGTAGAAATTTCTTGTCAAAAAGAAATGGAATATGTTAAAAATTATGGGGCTTTAGAGGTAATAGATAGTGATTCTAATTCAAATTTTGAATGGATTAAAAATCCATGGCCTTGGGAAAGAGAGGATGATACAAAGTATGTTTAAGTATGTAAAACATTTAGCTTATCCTGTTAATATAACAAAGAAAGATTTAAAGATGGCTAAATTAATAGTTACGCAATTCGGAGGACCAGCTGGAGAACTTGGAGCAACTCTTCGGTATTTTTCCCAAAAGTTTACAATGCCTGATGAAATGGGTAGGGCATTACTTAATGATATAGCAACAGAGGAAATGGGGCATATGGAAATGGTAGCAACAATGGTTTATCAACTTATGAAAAATGCTACTATTGAAGAAATTAAAGCTGCTGGTTTAGAACAATATTATACTGAACACAATAAAGGAGTATATCCACAAAATGCTAACGGTATCCCTTTTGATGCTATGTCTCTTGCTGTAACCGCTGATCCTCTTACTGATTTATCGGAAGATATGGCCGCAGAACAAAAAGCTCGTAGCGCTTATGAAAATTTAATTGATTTAGCAACAGATCCTGCAGTTATTGAACCATTACTTTTTTTAAGACAAAGAGAAATCATTCATTTTAATAGATTTAAAGCATTATATGATTATTATGAAAAGAAAGGTTATTAAATCAAGTGTAAAAGCTTGATTTTTTTGTATAATAAGAAAGTACTTTTTTAAAATAACACATGCTACTTGACATTTTAAAGACTTTGTATTATTATCTATTAGTGCGAAAAAAGGGTGAGTTTTTATGGATAAAATAATAAATATTGCAGTTGTTGCCCATGTTGATGCTGGTAAATCAACATTAGTTGATGGTTTGCTTCGTCAAAGTGGGGTATTTCGTGATAATGAAGAATTAGTAGATTGTGTTATGGATAGTGGAGATCTTGAAAAAGAAAGAGGTATTACTATCACTGCTAAAAACTGTGCTGTCAAATATAAAGATTATAAGATAAATATAGTAGATACGCCAGGTCATGCTGATTTTTCCAGTGAAATTGAAAGAATTATTAAAACAGTTGATACAGTTATTTTGCTTGTTGATTCTGCTGAAGGACCTATGCCTCAGACAAGATTCGTTTTGAGTGTTGCTTTAAAAAATAATTTGAATCCTATTCTTTTTATTAATAAAATAGATAAGAAGGATCAAAGAGCAACTGAGGTAGTAGATATGACATTTAACTTGTTTATGGAATTGGGAGCTACTGATAAACAACTCGATTTTCCAATTCTTTATGGTAGTGCTAGAGAAGGATATGCTATTTATAATATGGGAGACGAAGGAAAAGATTTGACACCTTTATTTGAAACAATTATAAATAATACTAAGCCATTTGTAGGAAATGCTGAAGATCCATTACAAATGCAAATAAGTCAACTAGCTTATGATGATTATATAGGTAGATTGGGAATTGGTAGAATTAACAAGGGTAAAATTAGCGTTGGAGAAACTGTTGCTATTGCTAAAAATGATGGAACTACAGAATCTTTTAGAGTAACAAAACTTTTTGTAAATCAAGGAATAAAAAGAGTAGAGGTTCCTACAGCATATTTTGGGGATATAGTGACTGTTGCGGGATGTGCTCATGTATCAATCGGGGATACTATATGTGATAAGTTGCATATCGAGCCATTACCAAAAATAATTATTGATGAACCAACTTTATCAATGAATTTCTTAGTAAATGATTCGCCATTTGCAGGTCAAAGTGGTAAATATTTAACGAATCGACATTTACATGATAGATTAATGCGGGAACTGGAAACTAATGTTGGTTTAAAGGTTGAAACTTTGCCAGATTCTGATGGCTTTAAGGTTAGTGGTCGTGGTGAATTGCATTTATCTATTTTGCTTGAAAATATGCGTAGAGAAGGCTATGAGTTATCAGTTTCTAAACCACAAGTAATATTTAAAGAAGAAAATGGTCAAAAGCTAGAACCATACGAAAAAGTAATTATTAATGTTCCTGATGAATATTCAGGTATGGTAATTAATGCCTTAAATGAAAGAAAAGGAACAATTTTAAGTATGTCTCCTGGCGATGTTGGTTATACTCACCTAGAGTATTTGGTGCCAACACGAGGTTTAATTGGCTATCGGGGATCTTTTATTACGGAAACTAAAGGCGAAGGTATAATGGTGCGTTCATTTGATTCTTATGGCCCCTATGCGGGACATATCCAAGGAAGAAAAAATGGTGTTTTAGTTTCCATGGAAAATGGAACAACTTTTGGTTATTCACTATTTAATTTAAGTAGTAGAGGTACGATGATTGTTGATCCAGCTACTCCAGTATATATAGGTATGATTATTGGTATTTGTAATAAAGAAGGAGATTTAAATGTCAATCCTTGTAAAAATAAAGAGTTAACTAATACTCGTAGTGCACATGCTGATGAAGCTATTGTTTTAAATAAAGCTAAAAAATTTACTTTGGAGGAAGCTTTAGAATTTATTGAAGATGATGAATATATAGAAATAACTCCTGATGAAATTAGACTTAGAAAAAAATATTTAGATCCTAAAGTAAGATATCGGATGGAAAGACATTAATTATTTTAAAAACTTTTTCTTGACAAATGTATTAAACTATGTTCTAAATTTCTTTGGAAATTTTAGAAAAATTTGTTAAAACGGTAAGTAAAATAATGTAAAGACACGTAAACTTTACATTATTTTTTGCGTCTATTTTTTGGCATATCTTAGCCAAAAAAAGAGTGTTAATAAAAAATTATTGAAAAAAATTTGCTTA
>CALVYL010000064.1 GCA_944372215.1 uncultured Bacilli bacterium
ATTTTTTTAATGGAAAATAAAAGTAATATACCCACTAGAGTAATTGCTCTTGGTGGTTTAGGTGAAGTTGGAAAAAATATGTATTTAATTGAACATGATAGCGAGATTTTAGTAATCGATGCCGGAGTTATGTTTCCGGAGGATAGCTTACTAGGTGTTGATTATGTTATTCAAGATGTATCATATTTAAAGAAAAATGCTAGTAAAATTAAAGGATTATTTATAACTCATGGTCATGAAGATCATATCGGCGGAATACCTTTTTTACTACAAGCAATTAATATACCCAAGATTTATACACCAAAGATTGCCAAGGATTTAATTGAAAAAAAATTGGTAGAAAAGAATATTAAATATGAAAATTATGAAATAATTACACCAGAGTTAGAGGTTAAAACAAAGTATTTTGATATAACTTTTGTTAATACTACCCACTCTATTCCCGATTCTTATGCCTTTTTGATTAAGACACCGAATGGAACAATATTTGAAACTGGCGACTTTAAATTTGATTTAACTCCCGTTGGACCAATGGCTGATATTCATAAGATGGCTAGAGCGGGAGCGAGTGGTATTACTCTTCTTTTAAGTGATTCAACTAACGCATTATCAAGTGGATACTCTAAAAGTGAAAGTGCTGTTGATAGTACATTAAATGATATGATAGGTAGACATCATGGACGAGTTATAATTGCCACATTTGCTTCAAATATATATAGAATCAAACATATTGTTGAAACATGTAAAAAGTATAACCGTAAGATTATTGTTTTTGGTCGTAGTATGGAAAACTCTATTGAACTCGCTCTAAATAATGGTCTAATCAATGATAAAAGTTTATTTATTGAAGCGAGTGATTCTAAAAGCTTAAAACGTAATGAAATATGTATTTTATGTACTGGTTCCCAAGGTGAACCTCTTGCAGCCCTATCCAGAATTGCTAATGGCCAACATAAACAAATTTCATTGCTTGGGGATGACCTCGTAATATTTTCATCTAACCCTATCCCCGGAAATGCCGAAAGTATTAATAAAATTATCAACAAGTTATATTTAAAAGGTGTTAAAGTATTTACTAATTCTGAATTTAGTGATGTTCATACATCAGGTCATGCTAAAGAAGAAGAATTAAAATGGATGCTTAGAATTATAAAACCTAAATACTTTATGCCTATGCATGGGGAATACCGGATGCTTAAAAGACATGCGGAAATTGGTATAGATTGTGGTGTATTACCCGAAAATACCTTTATCTGTTCTAATGGTGATGTTTTAGAACTACTTAATGGTACTGTTAAGAAAAATGGTACTGTCCAAGCAGGAGATGTTTATGTTGATGGTTCCCGTGTTGGAGATATTGGTAGTGTAGTTATAAAGGACCGTAAACTAATGAGCGGGGATGGTATCCTTATTACAATACTAAATATAAATACCTTAACTCGTAAGTTATTACTTAAACCAAATGTAACAGCGAGAGGCTTTGTATTAGTTAATGAAAATCAAGAATTAATGAACAAAATAGAAAAGAAAATTGCTGAGGTTGTTAATAATTTTCTAGCTAAAGGACCTTATACTTATACAGATTTAAAAAATCAAATTATTTTAGAATTACTACCATTTATTAATAATTTAACTGGAAGAAAACCAATAATTCTCCCAGTTATAATGGAGGTTAATCAAGCTAATAATTAAGACTATTAAAATTTATAAATTTGTAGTATAATTAAAGAGGTGAAGCTATGCAAACATTTATAGAGTATGGTACTATTGCCATAGTACTTATTATTATATCTTTAGTAATAGTTAAGTTATCCAAAAAAAACTTTAATATTGAAGCTAACAAATTAATAACCTATCTTGGTGGTAAAGATAATATTGTTAATGCTGAATGTAATATGTCCAGATTTAAAGTAATACTTAAAGATGTATCGAAAGCTAACAAAGAAGGTATTCAAAAACTTGGGGCTAAAGGTATAGTAGAAATTGATAATCAATTAAAAATAATATTTGGCAAAAATGCTAAACAATTAAAAAAGTATATCGAAGAAATTCTTTAGATATACTTTTTTTATAACTTTTCAATATCTAATATATCAGTTATTCTAATAAGTCCACCATCTAATGTTAAGAGATTTAAATTAGTTTTACCTATTAAATCTGTTTCTAGTGTCTTATCTTTTAAAGTTACTTTTACCCTACTTTTATAAACATGATTACTTGATGCAAATATTTCATTAATTTTTTTGTTAATATCTTTGGGATTATTTCTTACTACACTCTTACTACTTCGAAATAAATCTTCATTGTTATCAAGTTTTTTATTGATAGGATTAGCAAATACTCTAGGTTTTTCCACAGCCTCACCTCACTATATTTTATGATAAATTTAGAAAAAAAACACATAATAATAACATGAATAAAATTATTAATAGTAAATATACATTAATTATACCTTTATTTATAATAATGCTTATTAGTTTACTTAATATGCAAAATGCAAAGGCAATAAGTATTTTATATGAACATAATTTAATTAAACAAATAATATTTTTTAGTATAGGTATTATTCTAGTTATTATAATAAGTAAAATAAATATTAATACTATTTTAAAATATTCTAAATATTATTATTATATTTCGATTCTATTACTTATTTTAGTATTATTTTTTGGTAAAAACATTAATGGTTCTACTGCTTGGTTTGATTTTAAAATATTTTCTTTTCAGCCTAGTGAACTAACTAAACTAACACTTGCCTTGTATTTAAGTAATATTGCATCTACTAATAAACCAGATTTTAAATTAATATTAAAAGTTATAGTTATTACTTTAATTCCTTCCATACTCGTATTTTTAGAACCAGATACTGGTGCTATTATCTTTTATTTTTTAATTGCCTTAACTATATTAATTGTAGCTGGTGTTAAAAAATATTGGTTTATAATTTTAGGAATAATTATTATTCTTTTATTAGGAACTTTTATATTGCTTTATATTTATAACCAAGATTTACTCATAAATTTAATTGGCACTAGTTTCTTTTATAGAGTTGAGAGGCTTATTACTTTTAGTACGGAATCTAGTTATCAATTAGAAAACGCCATTATTGCTATGGGTTCAGCTTCCATTTTTGGCAGTGGTTTAAATAAAGTAAGTTTATATATACCCGAGGCTCCAACTGATTTTATATTTGCTTTTAATATTAGTAATTTTGGCATAATCTCTGGAATCACAATTATTTTATGTTACTTTCTCATCGATATATTTTTATTGAATAAATATACAACTATAAAAAATAAAAAAATAAAACTAGTTTTAATTAGTTTTATTAGTATTTTTTTCTTCCAACAATTTATTAATATTGGTAT
>CALVYL010000065.1 GCA_944372215.1 uncultured Bacilli bacterium
TTCAGACGTTGTTCTAGCAAAAGTTCTTCACTATTCTATTTTTCTTCCCTCTAGCCAAAAAAAGTGCCCCGCTCGCCTGGACCGCAAGGGCCCTAGACGAGCAATGTCCTAGCCTCAACTCACTCGAATCGGATCAGCGGAACTTCCGCTGCCCGATACATAGGTTGTGGAAGATGTCAGATAAAAGACTGGCCGCACGCCGTACGAATAGTTAGACACATCGTTGTTGCCACTGACAAACCCTGCAGAACCCACACGGAAAGCGTTATCCGTAGAGTCGGATCCGCGGGAGATAGTCCATTCGTTAATATTAATATTCATCCAATTGCTACTTTTTGACGGTTCGTAATTATACAACTCTGTTGTCCAATAATCTGGGCTTGCTGCAAATCCATAATCACTTACATACATTAATCCTATCTTCATACTGTCTGTTGTACTACTTGAGCTACTTCCTACTTCTGTATTGTAATATTGTTTTGCTGTATTTGTTCTACTATAAGACATTCCTCCTACTTTGTATGCGTGCGTTGCTATTTTGTTTTGCCATGTACTACTTATTGTTCCCAAAAATGTACTATTTAATGTTGTTCTTATATCTGGTTTGGTTGATTCTGGTTTGGTTGATGAATTCCAGATATTACTATTTCCACTATCCCATGCATACTTTCCATAACTTGTGCTCTTTATTAATTTTACTTCCGAACCAAATACTCCTATGATCCTATATAAATTATCACTTGGACATGTTGCTGCATCTGAACCAAAGCATACATAGTTATTTGGATTAGACCCAGCATATCTGTATGAATTATCTCCTGCACTATTAGCTAAACTTGATGTATGATAATACAATCCATTTGCTCCTTGAGAAGTATATAATCCTTTTATGTAATCTGCAAGCAGTATTCCATTTTCTGTTTCGGCATTTATTGTATATACATTTGAATCTACTCCATTGGTATCTTTTACATATACTCTTATACTATAATTTGTTCCCGCACTTAAACCACTAAATGTATATGTATTTGAACTACTACTTGTATAATTTCCATTATTTATTGAATAATAATAGTTTTGAATATTATTTGTTCCACCATTCGCATTTACACTTACTGTTATTGAATCATTTGTTGCATCAGTTACAGTTACTTCATCAACTGTTGCAAAGTCATAATCTGATGCTTTTACCGCTAAACCTGCACTAAAAGTTTGGCCCATTGTTTCATTTGTTACTGATTCATCTATATATAAATATAAATCATATGTTACTTCTGTATTATAATTTATTCCACTACTATGTAATCTATAAATACTTCCATATGTTCCATTTATTCCATTGTTTAATTCATCCAATTCATAGTCTTGAAAATCACTTACTCCATTTGTTGCTTCACTAAGTATTCCTTCTGTTATTACATTTTTATTTCCATGTTCTGTTATTATATAATGAATACTACTATCTGATAGAGTATTTGTATTAAGTGTTGCTAAATATAGATTAAAACCACTTCCATCAGTACATGATGATGATACACTAAATGTATATGGTGTAGTTTCAAATGCTCTATTTTTAGTCATTGGATAACTATTACTTAAATTAATAGATTCTCCAGTATCTGTTAAAGTTATATTAGCACAACTTTCTAAATTTACACTAGTAATTGAACTTGTTTCATTTATGGGCCTCATAAATGAATATGTTATACCTAAAACTATAGTTATTATAATTAAAACAGATATTATACTTAAAAGTATTATTTTAGTATTCTTATTCATATCATTCTCACCTATAATAAAATAATATCATTAAATCTATATTTTTTCAATTAGTTTTGTGAATTATCATCTTTAAATGTAAACATATAATCAAGAATTTGCACTTCATCTCCTGGTTTTGCTCCCATACGCTCTAATTCATCTTCAATACCCATGCCTTTAAATTTGCGTGCAAACCTTAAAGCTCCTTCATCTTCTTCAAATCTAGTCATTTTAAGTAAAGTTTCAATTTCTTTACCCTTAACTATCCAAATGTTACCATCACGAGTTATAGTATATGGAGTTTTATCAACAAATTTATATAATTTATAATCAGCTTCATTATATAATTTTACTTCAGGAATTTCTTTTAGTTTTTCATTTAATATATTTATTAAATTATCTATACCAGTATTATTCATACAACTTATTTCAATTACTTCTAAATTAGGATATGCTTTTTTAAATTTTTCTAAATTATCTTGAGCACTATCTAAATCCATTTTATTAGCAATAACTATTTCTTGTTTTTTCTTTAAAGAACCATTATATTCTTCAATTTCCTTTCTAATTACTTTGTAATCTTCAATTGGATCTCTTCCTTCACTTGCACCCATATCAATTACATGAGCAAGTATTTTAGTGCGCATAGCATGACGAAGAAATTCATGACCTAAACCAACTCCAGTGCTTGCTCCTTCAATTAAACCAGGAAGGTCTGCAATAACAAAAGAATCACCATTTTTTAGTTTTACTACACCTAAATTTGGCGATAGTGTTGTAAAGTGATAAGCGGCAATTTTAGGTTTTGCTGCAGAAATAAGGGATAGAATAGTACTTTTACCAACACTAGGAAGACCAACTAAACCTACATCTGCTAAAACTTTTAGTTCTAAATGGACTATTAATTCTTCGCCAGGCTCACCTTTTTCACTAAATTTTGGAGCAGGATTATCATGAGTTGCAAAAGCTTTATTTCCTCGGCCTCCTCTACCACCATGAGCAACAATTACTTCTTCTTCATCGCTCGTTAAATCAGCGATTAATTCATTAGTTTCTTTATAAGTTATAGTCGTTCCTGCTGGTACTTTTATAATTACATCTTCAGCATTCTTACCATATTTATTAGAGCCTTTACCATTTTCTCCTTTATCAGCTTTAATTATTTTTTTATAACTTAAATCAATTAAAGTTTTTAAGTTTTTATCAACTTTAAAAATAATATTAGCTCCTCTTCCCCCATTACCACCATCAGGTCCTCCCATAGGGACATATTTTTCTCTTCTAAAAGATGTACAACCATCTCCACCAGAACCTGCAATTAATTTAATATCTAATTCATCAACAAACATAGTTAATCACCTAAAAACATTTTATCACAAATAATTGTTATTTGGTAGTTATTATGTTAAAATATTTTCAGGTGATCTTTATGGAATATAATAAAATTAAAAATGCTGAGGAAAAAATAAATAGTAGTAAATATTTAATAAAAAATCCCGAAAATTATAAAAATAAATGGCATGATTTATTTCAAAATCATAATCCAATATACTTAGAACTTGGCACTGGTCGTGGGGA
>CALVYL010000066.1 GCA_944372215.1 uncultured Bacilli bacterium
GTGTTACTTTTTTTAGTTGAGAATATTCATAAATGCTTCCTGCTAAATCACCAATTATAGCTCCATACATTTTATCAGCCACTTTAACTTATTATATTCTTCATCACTCACTTCTTCTAACCATTCATTAGAAGTATTTTCTCCAGGTACTTCAATAGAAATATGGCTAAACCAAGAGTCTTTCTTAGCTCCATGCCAATGTTTTACATTTGCTGGTATTACAACAACATCTCCATGTTTTAATTTTTGAGCATCTTTACCCCATTCTTGATACCAACCTTCTCCATCAACACAAATAAGAATTTGCCCTCCACCGGATTTAGATAAATGCTTATGCCAATTATTACGACATCCTGGCTCAAAAGTAACATTAGCTAAAGAAACATTACTTTCACCAGGTTTTGTTAAAGGATTTAAATAAGAATTACCTATAAAATATTGAGCAAAAGCTGTATTGGGTTCACCAACACCAAAAACTCCACCGTGTTTTTTATATTCTTCGTTCATTTTTATTCGCCTTTCTTCATATATTCCATACCACTATTCCAAGCAGTACCAACTTTTTCACCAATTTTATAATAACCATTTTGAAATTGATCAAATACAAAGGCATTTAATCTACTTGGATCTACTTTGCCTGATTCATCTAATACATCTTCATTTGCAAGTACTCCCATAATTTTACCAACAACTCTAAATTCACCATCTTCTGTATCAATTCTATCAACTATGCATTCTAAAGTAATAGGATATTCATCAATTACTGGAGCATCAACTTTTGCACTTTTGGTTGCATGCATACCAGTTCTTTCAAATTTATCTTTCATAGTATTACCACTTGCAGTACCAAATAAATCTGATTCTTTTAAGTGTGGAACATCTGCAACACTTATGGTAAAAGCCATCCTTTCTTTTAAATTTTTACAAGTTTTGTGGTTTTCTGATAAATTTAAGGCAACTTTATCATTATCACTTATACCTCCCCAAGCCATTGCCATAACATCTACTGTATCATCTTCATTATAGGTAGCTATCATAAGCATTGGCATAGGAAATAAATATGGTTTAACACCTAAATCTACTTTTTTCATGAATTTTCCATCCTTTATATATTTATTTTATAACTTATTTATCCATGAATCAATATCATACTCATTAGTTACTAATTTATTTTCTTCATAATTAGTACTAAAGACAATATTCATTTCATCTACAACTTCACTGTTTGGGCAAAACGTTTTTATTTCACTTAAACCTTTACCTAACCAACCAGCATTAGTAGCAAAAGGAATGACTTTCTTGCCAGATAAATCATATTTTTTTTAAAATGCTCTAACTACTGGAGCTGGTCTATACCACCACACTGGTGTTCCAATAATAATTTCATCATATTTTGATAAATCAATATCAACATCTTTTATCTCTGGCAAAATATTACTAGACCCGCTATTTTGTTCATCATCTACAACTTTATTAATCATTAGAATATGGAATTACTGGTTCTAACTTTAATATATCACAACCAAGTTTTTCTTTTTCTTTTCAGCAATAATTTTGGTATGTCCCGTATAAGTAAAATATATAACTATCTTCATTTTTCCCACCTTACTTTATTTTCTAAAATACATTTTATTTCATACCCAACTAGCTAATTTATCTTGAGCAATACTCGCATCACTACCACGAATAGCAATACCGTTTTCTACATTAGCATTAGGGCAAGCCTTGATTAAATCATTAACAGAATTAGCAAGACCAGATCCTTCATGAGTTGCAAATGGTTTTATAGTTTTACCACTAAAATCTAATCTTTCAATTAAGCTCGCAATTGCCATTGGATAAGTTCCCCACCATATTGGATAACCTATATAAATAGTATCATATAATGAAATATCATCTAAATATCTTTTTAACTTTGGACGAGCATTAGTATTTTTTTCTTCTTTTGCAACATCACAACATTCATAATAATCATTTGGATATTCTTTAATTGTCTCTACTTTAAATAAATCTGCTCCAGTAATCTCTGCAATTTTTTCTGCAACAATTTCTGTATTACCTTTTGGTATTTCTCTAATACCAGCACTCATATAATTTTCTCCAGTTCTCGAAAAATAAATAACTAATTTTTTCATAATCCTCCTTATACATTTATCATACCATTTAAAGCTAACTTTAAGTCAAGAAAAAAGAAGAAATTTTATCTTCTTGATGTTAAGTAACATCTGCATAACTTACATTTAAATCACATATTGATAGACTTTTTAAGAGTTATTGTGTATAATTAAATTAGAAAGGAGACTAAATTTTGAAAAAGGTTATTGCATCATTATTAATTGTAACTAGTTTGTTTTTACTAACTGGCTGTGAATCTGATAAAGAATATACTATTGATGATTTAACTATTACTTTACCTAGTTCTTTTACAAAGCAAGATATGACTGGTTTTTTGGCTTATTTAGAAAACGATGAAGCTGGAATCACTATAGCAGAAGAAACATTTACTGATTTAGAAGTAATAGGATTAAATAGTGAATCTACTTTAGAAGATTATGCGGCTGCAGTAATGGCTAGTAATGATACTGAATATGAATTAAATAATGCCGATGATTACATTTATTTTTATTATGATTCAACAGTAGATGACACAGATTATCATTATATGAGTGCGTTACTTAAAGGCGATGACGAATTTTATTTAATAAGCTTTTTCTGTTTTGCAGAAGATAGTGAAAAATATGATTCAATATTTAAAAATTGGGCTGATACAATAGTTGTAAATATTGGTGTTCTTGAATAGTGCATATAAAAAAACTCCTACGGGAGTTTTTTTAATGGTGATGATGTGTAGTACTTTTAATATTTTTTATTTCACAATCTAATTCATCACATTTTGAGTCTTTAGATTCTATTTCAATAGTACTATGAACTATGCCATGTTCTTCTAATTCTTTTTTTAACTCTTTTTTAACTTTTTCAAAGTCTTTAGTATTAATTACAGCATGAATTGTAGCGTAGTTATTAACCCCATCCATACTCCAAATATGAATATGATGAATATCACTAACATTTTTAACTTTTAATAGTTCTTTTTTTAAGGAATCAATATCCACATTTTTAGGAGTTTTTACTAAAAATAAGTCTAATACTGATTTTAAATTTTCTAGGGCATGAATTA
>CALVYL010000067.1 GCA_944372215.1 uncultured Bacilli bacterium
AAATTTAAAAGCTCTCAAACCCCTATAAATAAAGGGATTGGGAGCTTTTTCCTCAAAAAAAGTGTCAAAGATGAGATTATAACCAAATATAGGGTAAAAAGCAACAATTCTTGTAAAAATATATGTAAAGAAAGAGACAATTATTACCAGAATAATTTTAAAAAAAGAAAAACTAACTATTTCTAGTTAGCAAATATTTCTTGGAGGGCCTAGTCGGATTTGAACCAACGATCAGGGATTTGCAATCCCGTGCCTTACCACTTGGCTATAGACCCGTGTTCATGTAATATAATTTTACAATAAATATACATCTTTGTCAATTACTATATTCTATGCGGAATTACCAAAAAAATGTAAATTACAAATGGAAGTACCTTTTATATTTCTCTCTACTTAATCAACAAAGATTTAAGCAAATATTAATTTGGCAATTATTTATTACATAATTACTTGAAATATAACCATATTAGAAACAGGAGATGATTAAAATAGAAAATATTAATGCCTTAGATGAAATTAATAAGGGAGCATCAATGGGGTGTGATGCTATTAAATACATCATAGACAAAGTTGAAGATAATACATTAAGAGAATTATTAGAACGTCAATATGATTTATATGATAATATAAAACAAAAAGTTGCTGATATTTATCCTAAGTATAATGATGAAGCTGAACCTCATGAAACTAACACAATGACTAAAGCTATGACCTGGTATGGTATTAATATGAAAACCATTAATGATCATAGTAATTCAAAAATTGCCGAAATACTAGTGCAAGGATCTAATATGGGAATTATTGAAGGAAGAAAAATATTGAACAATAAAAATTTAGCTAAAGATGTTCATGATATTATTGAAGATTTTGTCGAAAGTCAAGAAAAACTAATAGAAGATTTAAAAGAATATTTATAAATTTCTATTAGTTTTTTTATATTAATTTTATTACATAACAACGATTACGAATAGTTATTAATAAATTTAAACTATCAGCTGTACTGGCCGCGGCAGGTATTTGCAATACCAAACGATTTTCATTTAAAACATTAGGAGTAACATCACTTATTGTTGATTTATATGTTCTACTACCCACGGTATATTCGAGAGTTGCAAAAGTATTCATGAACGTTTTAATATTTTGAATGTTTTTATAAGATTCAGTAGTATTATCTAAGATAAATTCATAATCTAATAACATTAATGTTTCTTGAACTGATGATGTACTTTGAACTAAAACTAAACCATTATAAGTATTACAAGTTTCATTATAACATTGTTCATATTGATATTCGTATCTGTTGGTAAAATCAACATTTGTAATATTTAATGAGGTATTACCAAGCATAGTACTAGAAAAAGATACATTTTCGTTTAACCCAGCATTGCGGACAATATCAACTCCCATCAACTGGGTAGGATTTAACTTAACAGTGATAGTCCTTGATTTATCGCTTTTTACGGCTTGACCATTATAAATAATTATGTCATAGTTGTTCCTAATTTGATCAGTATTTAATAAATATGGCATAATAAATGTCCGAGTTGATCCAGGATCAATTTCATAATTCATATAAGGATAACCATAATCAACAAAGTATTTGCCGATATCTAATGTTGGGGTAACATAATTATTACCAATATATAATTTAAGACTTGTATAATCTAATTTTTTTCTATCATGAGTATTGTTAGTAATACTGAATTTAATAACTAAATAATTATAATTATCATATATACTATTACCTGCCATATCGATATCTGTTAATATACTGTTTTCAATATTAATAGTAAAGCCATTATAAGTAAATTGATTATTTTCATTATAGGTATAACTAACTTTTTCATATTTATTAACAATTGTAAATATTAAAACAGCAATAAGGATTCCCCCGATGATAAATAGGATAAATTTATTTTCTAAAAAATAATAATATAATTCTCTAATTATTCTATGCAATGTTCTTTTAGCTTTATAAGTTTGAAAATTAATATTTAATTCAACCTCTGCACTATCTTCATCAGTTATTTCAATCATATCTTTTTGAAAGTCAAATTGTTTAACATTAAAGCCTAGTGCTCTTATAGCTAATATGATTATAAAGATAAATTGCGGATAATAGAATATTTGAGCGATATCGCGAAATGATCTAGCTGATGCCGTTTCCCATAATGCTTCATTTAGTCCATTAATTAAAATATAAGCTAAAATTAAACCAACTAATAATATAATATAGTATAATACTGCAAATAGATAAAATTTATTAGGTTTATTTTTATTTTTTAATAGGATAAACATAGTAATTAAAGTAGTAATAACTAATATTATAACCACAAATAATAAAGGTCTAACAGTATCTGGAGCGATGGATTCATAAACGGTTACCCGATAACCATTACTGACATAATCACGAAAAAAAGATAAGACTGTGCCACTTCTTATAGCGATATAGATTGTAAGTAACGTTAAAATAATATGAATCAATTTAAAGTGTCTAATTAAAAATCCATATGGTTTTTTAAAAATCATACTATCGCACCCTTTTCCTTATACTATAATTTTACCACAAAAAAAATATGGTGCCTAGCCATATTTTTATCTTTTAGTTACTAATACTTGGTCTTTTAATAAATATATTGTATCATTTTGATTTAGTAAATCTAATTTTGATATCTTAAACAT
>CALVYL010000068.1 GCA_944372215.1 uncultured Bacilli bacterium
AATAACCATCAATAAAAGTTACACCATTAATTATTTCTTTATTAAATTTTTTCATATTAAAATATATGTTATTCAACCACCAAAACATCGTAATTAAAGGTTAATTCTTCTCCAAAATAATCTTCAAAAGTAACACTAACTGTTTTTACCCCTATAGTTGATGTATCAATTAAACTTTTTTCAGTTATAATTTCCCCATTTCGATATGTTTTAATATAATCAAAATTACATCTTTTAGCATTCAAACTTATTTGAATATCATTTTCAATAGTAACATCAAATTTTTTAAAACGAATAAACAATAAAAAGTCTATAGTTAGAGCCACTATTAAAAGACCTATAAGTAACCATATTGTTTTTTTCATTTGAACACCACCTTATACTATTAATATAATAGCATATTTTTTAAAAAATTTAAATAAAAAAGAGTTTATTTTTATTAACTATTTTATATTAGTTTTTCAAGTATTTACTTGTTTTATCTAGCTATTTCAATTTTCTTTCACTCTTACTATACAATTTTCCCAAAATTTGTTATATTATAACTGGTGATAAAATGCAAGTATTTCATGAACTTTCTCCAATATACGATGAGTATTCTAAAGTGTTAATCCTTGGTAGTATGCCTAGTGTTAAGTCAAGAGAAATTGGTTTTTATTATGCTCATAAAACTAATAGGTTTTGGGGTATTTTAGAAAAGTTATTTAATGTTAGTTTAAATACAATTGAGGAGAAGAAAAAGTTTTTACTAGATAATCACATAGCTTTATGGGATGTATTTGCATTTTGTGAAATAGATGCATCAAGTGATGCATCTATAAAAAACTACCAATTAAATGATATAGACATGATTTTAAAACATGTTCATATCAAAGCGATATTTTGCACCGGCAAAAAAAGTTATGATACTTTAGTTAAAAATTTTAAAACAAATATTCCAATTATTTATTTACCTAGTCCTTCTAGTGCTAATGCCGCGTTTAGTTTGGAAACGCTTGTTGCTAAATACCGAGTAATTCTAAATTATTTAACTTGATTTTTTACTTTTAATAAACTCCAATATTTTTATAAATATATAAGAACATAATAAAGATATTAAACAAACTAAAATATAATGAATTAAATTATTATAAACTATAATATCCTCAATATTAAGTATTCCTCCGATAAAGCGAATACCAATAATTACTAAAGGATGAATTATATAAATAATGGTTGCTAAACTACGCAATTTTTTATTAGAACCATTAGTGTTATAAATAATTAAAGAAAATAGATAATACATAACAGGAACTAAAAACAAATACATACTATCATGTCTTTGTAAATCATATAATCTTAAAAAATAACTTTCTAAAAACATAAATATGAAACTAATAATTAATCCTACAATTAATAATTTATTATTAGTTTTTTCTTTATCTTTAAAGCTATACCCAAGCATTAAAAATATTGGTACGTAAAATAAGCCATTACGAGTATAATCAAATACTTGAAATATAATATTATAAAATTTTAAAATGCTGGGAATACATACTAAAGTACCATAGTAACTATCTCCAAATAAGCCAATTATATATAAAATAACAACTATTATCAAAACTAATTTTTTATTTAAATATTTAATTAAAAAATATGTTAGCCATAAACCCAGTATTAAGGCCGGAAAGTACCAAAGATGATAAAAAGTACCATTTAAAAAGATATTTCTAATTAAATCTAAGAAATTCCAAGATTGTAATTGCTGAGCATAGATATTAATAGGCAAATAAATTAGCATACATAGTAAATAAATTTTTATTATTTTAATAGTATATTTTTTTAGAGTATCAATGTCTTTTGGTAAAATAAAATATCCGGTAATCATTAAAAATAAAGGAACCCCAATACGGCAAAAAACATGAGTAAAATAATAATCAAATTCACTATTAATAGTTACAAATGGATAGACATGAATAGCTACAATTAAAAAACAAACTATAAATCTAAAAGTATCTAAGTTAAGTATTTTTTTCATAAATATCACTAACATAAGTGTATCATAAATTTTAATATAATAAAAGATGGAGTTTAGATATTGAAATCTCCATCTTTAAATATTAATTTTTCCCCATTTTTAGTCATTGCTGTAATATTTAAATCACTGGTGCCAATCATAAAATCAACATGATTAGTAGAATGATTTAAGCCTTTAGTTCGCAAACTTTCACGAGTTTCTTCAAAACCACCTTCGATACATTCCGGAAAAGCATCTCCTAAAGCGATATGGCAAGAAGCATTTTCATCAAGACAAGTTTCTCCAAAAACAAAGTTAGTTTTAGCAACTCCCGAATTTTTAGATACCAAAGCACATTCCCCTAAAAAACAAGAATAAGCATCACTTTCAATAATTCCTTTTAATACTTCGTTACCAACATAAGCATCATAATCAACAACTTTACCATCTTTAAATTTTAACCAAAATTTATCAATTAAAGCTCCGCCATACATAAGGGGTTTAGATGCATAAACTATACCATTTGTATAACGATAATCAGGGGAAGTAAAAACTTCATAAGTAGGCATGTTGACAATTAA